>NZ_QAIH01000272.1:11214-19636 GCF_003060895.1 Acidovorax sp. HMWF029
CTCCATGCTGGCCGCCGTCTCTTCCAGGTTCGACGCCGTCTGCTCTGTGCGGGCAGACAGGTCGTGGTTGCCGTTGGCTATCTCCACCGACGCCGACGACACCGCATCCACCCCGTGCCGTACCTCGCTCACCACCGTGCGCAGCCGCGTAGCCATGCCGGACAGGGCCCGCGTGAGAACGCCCAGCTCGTCCCTGCGGTCGTCGTGAATGTCCTGCGTGAGGTCTCCGGCCGAGATGGCTTCGGCCAGTGCCACAGCCCGGTCCAGCGGGCGCGTGATGGAGCGCACCAGCAAAGCCGCCAGCACCATGCCCAGCGCCACCACGGCAACGGCAGCGATGGACCCGATCAACACAAGGCGGCCTCGGGTGGCGCTGGCAGCCTGCACCGCCGCATCACGCTGGCGCTCCTGAGCGGCCACAAACTTGTCAATTGAATCCAGGTAGGCCACGACCTTCGGACGGTAAACGTTGGCAAGGTAGGCCTGCTTGGCTGCGGCATCCCCTGCATCGGTCAACTCCTTGAGCTTGTCGGCCTGGCCCCGCACATCGGCGCGCGCAGCCCCCACAGCAGCCAATGCAGCCTTGTCTTCTGCCGACTCGGCGGCCTTGGTGATTTTTTCCTGCACCGGGGTAATGCGCGCCGTGAGAGCTGCCACCCGGGTGTCAAAGTCGGCCTTGAGTGCCTGGTCGGTGGTCACAAAACTGGCCATCGACATCGTGACGGCCACCTCGGCCAGCCCGCGCCAGCTGACGGCGGTGGTAATGGCGGCCTCGTACTTTTCCACGGATTCTTCGGTGGCGGCGGTCACCTGCCGCCCATACCACTGTGTCCAGATAGCGGTCACCAGCATCAGGGCCAGCAAACCGAGGATCACGCTCCACATCTTGTGGGCCACACGCAGGTCATTGAATTTCACGATCACTCCTTAGAACGTGTCTACGGGCTTGGAACACGTCACCCATTGCCGCGCCGCCACCAGGCGCGCCATCCCTGCGGGCAGTGTTGCTGGGTTCGGCAGGCTGTGTTATCGGTACAAGCCCTAAAATGCCCCGGTGACCCCCATCCTCAACGCCGACCTGCATTGCCACTCCGTTGTCTCCGACGGAACCCTGACACCCGAAGACCTGGCCGCGCGGGCCAAAGCCAACGGGGTCGAGCTGTGGGCGTTGACGGACCATGATGAGATCGGCGGGCAGCACCGCGCCGCCGCCGCTGCCCGCGCGCAGGGCATGGCCTACATCACCGGCACCGAAATTTCGGTCACCTTTGCCAACACTACCGTGCACATCGTTGGCCTGGGGTTTGACCCCGACGATGCCCAACTGGCCCGGGGCCTGGCCGCCACGCGCGGCGGACGCAATGAACGCGCCCAGGACATGGCCGCACAGCTGGCGCAGGCAGGCATCCATGGCGCATATGAGGGGGCGCTGCAGTTTGTGGGCAACCCCGACCTGATCTCTCGCACGCATTTCGCACGTTTTCTGGTGGAAAGTGGCGTCTGCAAGGACACCTCGGAGGTGTTCCGCAAGTACCTCATCGAAGGCAAGCCCGGCTATGTGCCTCACCGCTGGGCTGGGCTGGGCGATGCCGTGCGCTGGATCACCGAGGCCGGTGGCATGGCCGTGATTGCCCACCCGGCGCGCTACAAGTTCACCGCCAACGAGGAGTACGCACTGTTCTCCGAATTCAAGCAGCATGGCGGGCGCGGCGTGGAAGTGGTGACCGGCAGCCACAGCGCTGCCGAGTACGTGACCTATGCTGCCATGGCGCTGGAGTTTGGACTGGCCGCCTCGCGCGGCAGCGACTTCCACAGCCCTGACGAATCCCACACCGACCTGGGCACGCTACCGCTGCTGCCGGGCCAACTCACCCCTGTGTGGGAGCTGCTGGCCCACCGCATCCAGCTGCCCCCGGCCTGAACAGCCCCCACCAAAAAAACTCATGGCCCAGTATTTCGAAGTCCACCCCGACAACCCGCAGCCACGCCTGCTCAAGCAGGGGGCGATGCTGCTGCAAAAGGGCGGCATCCTGGCCGTGCCCACCGACTCCAGCTACGCGCTTGTCTGCCACCTGGACGACAAGGACGCCGTGGACCGCCTGCGCCGCATCCGCCAGGTGGACGAGAAGCACCACCTCACGCTGCTGTGCCGCGATCTGTCGGAGCTGGCCAACTACGCACGGGTGGACAACCGCCAGTACCGCCTGCTCAAGCTGGGCACGCCGGGGCCCTACACCTTCATCCTCGAAGCCACCAAGGAAGTGCCCCGCCGCGTGAGCCACCCCTCGCGCAAGACCATCGGCCTGCGTGTGCCAGACCGCAAGGGCCTGCAGCTGCTGCTGGAGCTGCATGGCGCGCCCCTGCTGGCCACCACGCTGATCCCGGCGGGCGAAACGGAGCCGCTGAACGACCCGCAGGATATCCGCGCGCGGTATGAAAAGCTGCTGGACGCCATCGTGGACGCAGGCGCCTGCCCGCTGGAGCCCACCACGGTGGTGGACCTGACCCCCATGGGCGCGGGTGGCGACCCGGAGGTGGTGCGCGAAGGGCGTGGCAGTCTGCAGGCCTTGGGCCTGTAGCACCCTGCTTGCGCGCCTGGCCCTGTTTGGCGCGCGAAGCGGCGTTGGTCAGAGCTTGAACGCGCCGACCGCCTGCTCCAGATCGCGTGCCTGAGCGGTCAATGCAGAGGCGGTGGCCACGGCGCTTTGCACCAGCGCGGCCGTGTCCTGGGTGGTGCCGTCCATGTGGGCCACAGCCTGGTTGACATGGGTGATGGCCTCGCTCTGCTCGCGCAGGGCCACGGAGATCTCGCCCAGCAAGGCGCTCACCTGGCCCACGGCGCCAACGATCTCCTCCATGGTCTTGCCCGCCTGGCCCACTTGGCCCGCGCCGCTTTCGACCTGTTCGACGGATGCACTGATCAGTGCCTTGATCTCGCGCGCGGCCACCGCGCTGCGCTGGGCGAGGTTGCGCACCTCGCTGGCCACCACGGCAAAGCCCCGGCCCTGCTCGCCCGCACGCGCGGCCTCGACGGCGGCATTGAGCGCGAGGATGTTGGTCTGGAAGGCGATGCCCTCAATGACCTGGATGATGTCCACGATTTTGCGTGAGCTGCCGCTGATGGCCTGCATGGTCTGCACCACCTCGCCCACCACAGTGCCGCCCTGCTCGGCAATGGCCGATGCCTTGACGGCCAGACCGCTGGCCGAATGGGCGCGTTCGGCGTTCTGGCGCACCGTGGCCGTAAGCTGCTCCATGCTGGCTGCTGTCTGGGTGAGGGAAGACACCTGGTCTTCGGCGCGGCGCGAGAGGTCTGTGTTGCCGTGGTCGATGTCGGCGGCAGAGGCGCTGATCGCATCGGCGTCCTGCTTGATGCGCGAGACCAGGTCGGTCAGCGTGTCTTCCATGGTGCCCAGCGCGCTCAGCAGGCGGCCAAAATCGCCCTGCAGATCGGAGCTGAACTCCTGGCTCAGGTCGCCCGAGGCCACAGTCTCAGCGATCAGGAGGGCCTGGTTCAGCGGCGCCACAATGCCCGCGCGCAGGCTGACCACGGCCAGCAGTGCCAGCACAAACACCACCACGCTGCAGCCAATGGCCCACGCCCGCACACTGCCAAGGTGGGCCTGCGCTGCCTGCACCTGCTGCGCCCCCACCGCACCGCCCTGCAGGGCCTGCTCGGCTGCGCCAACGCCCGACAGCACCATGGCCATCAACAGCAGCACCACAAGGCCAATGCCACCAAACGCCAGCGTCAGGCGCGTTCCGATCTTCAGATGGTTCAACATGCGCGTAGTCTCTCTAGAACTGTTGTAGTGATAATCAAGAGCCTGTTCAAAGGAGCATCCCCGGCAGGCGCCGCAACCACCAATGATCGCGCAGCAAGGCATGCATCTGGCGTACGTACAACCCACAATCGCCCAACCCGCCGCCTGCGGGACCGCCGGGCGGCAAGCGGTCTGAGACAATCCTCGGGTGGACACCTCCAATCTCATCCAAACCGTTCTGATCTACGCCCTGCCGGTGCTGTTTGCCATCACCGTGCACGAGGCGGCCCATGGCTACGCGGCGCGCCACTTTGGCGACAACACGGCCTACATGATGGGGCGCATTACGCTCAACCCCCTCAAGCACATCGACCCGGTGGGCACCATCCTGATGCCGCTGCTGCTGTACTTCGCCACCTCGGGGGCGTTTTTGTTCGGCTACGCCAAGCCGGTGCCTGTCAACTTCGGCAACCTGCGCAAGCCCAAGCAGCACATGGTCTGGGTGGCGCTGGCGGGGCCCGCGTCCAACTTCATCCAAGCCATCGGCTGGGCCGTGCTGCTGGTGGCGCTGGTGGGCTCGGGCGTGGAAGAGCGCTTCTTCATCGAGATGGCCCGCGCGGGTGTGCTGGTCAACCTGGTGATGTGGGCCTTCAACCTGTTTCCGCTGCCGCCACTCGATGGCGGGCGCATTCTGGTGGGGCTGCTGCCCTGGAAGCAGGCGCACATGGTCTCGCGCATCGAGCCCTGGGGCTTTTTCATCGTGATGGGCCTCGTGATTGCGGGCGTGGTGGGCGCACTGTGGCTGCGCCCCCTGATGGCGCTGGGCTACAGCGTTATCAACCTGCTGCTCACGCCCCTGACAGCGCTGCTGAACTGACCTGCTTTTCGTCGTTTTCCGTACTTCATTCCGTTCCTCCGTCTCTATGAGCACCACGCGTTTTCTCACCGGCATCACCACCACGGGCACGCCTCACCTGGGCAATTTCGTCGGCTCGATCCGCCCCTCGGTGGCGGCCAGCCTGCAGCCTGGCGTGCAAAGCTTTTACTTCCTGGCCGACTACCACGCGCTCATCAAGTGCGAAGACCCGGCTCGCATCCAGCGCTCCACGCTGGAAATCGCGGCCAGCTGGCTGGCGGCGGGCCTGGACCCCGAGAAGGTCACCTTCTACCGCCAGTCCGACATCCCCGAGATCCCCGAACTGACCTGGCTGCTGACCTGCGTGACTGGCAAGGGCGTGCTCAACCGCGCGCACGCCTACAAGGCCAGCGTGGACAAGAACACGGCTGCAGGGCGCGAGCAGGACGACGGCGTGACGGCGGGCCTGTTCATGTACCCCGTGCTCATGGGCGCGGACATTTTGATGTTCAAGGCACACAAGGTGCCCGTGGGCCGCGACCAGATCCAGCACATCGAGATGGCGCGCGACATGGCGGCCAGCTTCAACCACCTGTATGGCGAGCACTTTGTGCTGCCCGAGGCCGCCATTGACGACCATGTGGCCACGCTGCCCGGCCTGGACGGGCGCAAGATGAGCAAGAGCTACGACAACACCATCCCGCTGTTCAGCTCGCGCGAGCAGCTCAAGAAACTGATCGGCTCCATCCTGACCGACTCGCGCGCGCCCGGCCAGGCCAAGGAGGTCGAGGGCTCGGCGCTGTTCCAGATCTACCAGGCCTTTGCCACGGCCGATGAGACCGAGGCGCTGCGCAAGGCCTACGCCGACGGTATTGCCTGGGGCGATGCCAAGCAGGTGCTGTTCGAGCGCGTGGACCAGGTGATTGCGCCCATGCGCGCCAAGTACGAAGACCTGATGAACAACCCCGCCCGCATCGAAACCACGCTGCTGGCCGGTGCCGAGCGTGCCCGCGCGCTGGCCACGCCGTTCATCCGCGAGCTGCGTTCGGCCGTGGGCCTGCGCAGCCTGGCGCAGGCCAGCTCAGCAGCCAAGCCAGTGAAGGCTGCCAAGGCCGCCCTGCCCTCGTTCAAGCAGTACCGCGAGGCCGACGGCAAGTTCTACTTCAAGCTGGTGGATGCCGATGGCCGCCTGCTGCTGCAAAGCACTGGGTTTGACGCGCCCAAGGACGCAGGGCAGGCCATCGCCCGCCTGCAGCGCGAAGGGCTGGGTGCACTGGCGGGGCATCTTGCGCCTGTGGACGGCGCGGCAGAGGCCGAAGTGGCAGCAGCACTGGCCGCGCTGGCCGCACATGCAGCGGCTGCAGCCTGAATATTCACAGCTAAATTGCTATTTATTTGATAGCACAAGACGCTTTACAGTCGAGCGCAGAGGGCCTAAAAAACCCTCAATCCATGCGATAACGCAGGCTGCGTTCACAGGGTAGGGCGTACCTTGCCATGCAGAGGTATGTGCAGCATGCCCGTCCAAGCCCAGCGGCGGTCTGCTGGTCTGCGGAATAGCACGCGGTTGAAGCTCCAGCCCGCACGTTTGCGCGCCGGGCTGCCCAGGCACAGGTACCGTTGATCGATGGCGCCCTTAAACTGGGCACCTAGACCTGATCTGGAGGACCCCATGAAGCTGCTGTTTGTCTCGGTCTCTGTGCTGGCCCTGCTGGCCGGATGCAACGCCACCCACCCCCACCACCCGTCAGGCCCCATGGCCTCGGGGCGGGACCGTACCTTCAGCGTGCCGGTGTATGGCCCGGACACTTCCCAGGCGTACGCGACCGCCAGCCGCGAATGTCAGCGCCTGGCATTGCACGCCAAGCTATTGCGCAACGACGGCTCGCGCTTGGTCTTCGAGTGCGTGAGCGAACGACCCGACAAACCTTGATGCCCTCTGCCAGCCCCGCACCAACCCGCCCGCTGTGCGCTGGCGGGACCCTGCTGACCCTGGCCGCGCTGCTGGCGGGGTGCCAGCATGCACCTCTTCAGAAGCCCCCGGCGCATCCCACTTGGGTCAACAGCCTGGGCATGGTGTTCGTGCAGGTTCCTGCGGGCAAGTTCTGGATGGGGGGCGTGCCCCCCGTGGAGATGCTGGCCCAGACCTATCCTTTGCTTGAAAGAAAACGCTTCACCGACCTGATCGACGAAGCGCCTTCCCATGAAGTGCACATCCGCAGCGCGTTCTACCTGGGCCAGCACGAGGTCACGGTAGGGCAGTTCCAGCGGTTTGTCGAAGCCTCGGGCTACCAACCTGAATCCGAAGCCGATGGCACAGGGGGATATGGCTACAACCCCCAGTACGATCCGGCCACCACACAGCGCGGCGACGCATTCGACGGCCGCTTGCCCCAGTATTCGTGGCGCAACCCCGGGTTTGCGCAGGACCCGAACCACCCGGTCGTCAACATCACCTGGAACGACGCCCAGGCCCTGGCCCGCTGGCTGAGCAAAACCGAAGGCCACCCCTACCGCCTGCCCACCGAGGCCGAGTGGGAATACGCCTGCCGCGCCGGCACCCGTACCCTCTACCCCCATGGCGACAACCCGCAGGGCCTTGTGCGGGTGGCCAATACCTTTGACCAGGAAGCCGCTCCCCTATGGCCTCACTGGCGCCAGCATGCGCTAGCGAGTAGCGACGGCCATGCCTTCACGGCCCCTGTAGGCAGCTATGCCCCCAATGCGTTTGGCCTGCATGACATGCTCGGCAACGCATGGGAATGGGTAGCGGACTGGCACGACGACAATTACTACGCCGCATCGCCAGGGGCCGACCCCCAGGGCCCCACCGCAGGCAGTGTGCGCGTGCGCCGGGGCGGCTCATGGCATACCTGGTCGTTCTACGCGCGCTGCGGTTTTCGCAACTGGAACACACCACAGACACGGTACCCACTGGTCGGCATGCGACTGGTGCGCGAAATCGCCCTGCCGACGACACCCCGATCGTCATCGCCATCGCCATGACGACAACACCCAGCGTCTGCAACAAACAACAAAGAGTTAACAAATGTCAAACCACCCGCACGCCCTCGCCACGCAGCTAGGCTTGGCACGGGATATCGCGAATAATTTCCGGCTTCCACTTCGATGGGGGACACCATGCGCATAGCCGCTCTGGACGACGATGCGCTTCAGCTGGATCTGATCAAGCAGGCCACGGAGGCGATGGGCCACGTCTGTCACACGCATTTGACCGGCGCCGAGTTGCTGCGCACGCTGCGCCGTGAGACCTTTGACCTGCTGATCGTGGACTGGCAACTGCCCGACACCACGGGCCCCGAGGTGGTGCGCTGGGTGCGCAAAAACGTGGCAGCGCAGCTGCCCATCCTGTTTGTGACCAACCGGCAGGAAGAGCGCGACATCGTCGAGGGTTTGGCGAGCGGTGCCGACGACTTCATGGTCAAGCCCGTGCGCATCGGCGAACTCAATGCCCGCGTGGCTGCGCTGCTGCGCCGCGCCTACCCCGGCAACACGGCCAGCGTGCTGGAGTTTGGCCGCTACCGTTTTCTGCCCGAAACCCGCGCCATCGAAATGGATGGTGTGCCCGTGGAACTCAAGAACCGCGAGTACGACCTTGCGCTGTTTCTGTTCCAAAACATGGGTCGGCTGCTGTCTCGCGACCACCTCAAGGAAATCGTCTGGGGCCAGGTGGCCGATGTCATGTCGCGCTCGCTGGACACCCACATCTCACGCCTGCGCACCCTGCTGGACCTGCGCCCCGCCAATGGCTTCATCGTCACGGCGGTGTATGGCGTAGGCT
>NZ_QAIH01000273.1:0-2200 GCF_003060895.1 Acidovorax sp. HMWF029
ACCCCGCACCGGCCAGTGCCGGGCGCGAGCACTCCATTGACGCACTGCGCGGCTTTGCCTTGCTGGGTATCTTGATGGTCAACGCGGGCAGTTTTGCGTCTACCTACTTTGGCGTGGGTGTCGCAGATCCGGCCTTCTCCCGGCCCGTTGACCACGCCGTGCGCTGGTGGGTGAGCTTCGTTTTCGAAACCAAGTTCTACCTGCTGTTCTCGCTGCTGTTCGGCTACAGCTTCGCGCTGCAGATGGATTCGGCAGCGCGCTCGGGCAGCGCCTTTGTGCCGCGCTTTTTGCGTCGTCTGCTGGGGCTCTTTCTGCTGGGGCTCGCACATGCCTGGCTGCTGTTTGCTGGTGACATTCTGGTCACCTATGCGTTGCTGGGCGTGTTGCTGCTGGTCTGGCGTGGGTTGAAGCCCACCGCCGCGACGGTGCTGGCCCTGGTCCTGCTGGGGATGACGGCCGGGGGCTGGGGCCTGCTGGCCTGGCTGGTGGCACATGTTCCGCCGATGGAGGTGCCGGTGGCCGAGCTGCATGCCAAGGCCCAGCAGGCTGCGCAGGCTTACCGCGCGAGTGCGCTGGGCGCTATAGCCCAGCGCGGGCGCGATATGGCCGAAGGCGTCTGGTTTGTGCTGGTGTTTGTGCAGGGGCCTTGTGCGCTGGCCATGTTCCTGCTGGGGCTGGCCGCGCACCGGTCGGGCTACCTGGCACGGGTGGCGCAGCAGCCCGCGCGGCTGCAGCGGTGGATGCTGTGCTGCCTGCCAGTGGGGATGGCCGGTGCCTTGTTCTATGCCTTTGCGCAGGTGGACACCAGCAGCGTGCAGCAGCCTGAGCATGTGGTGCTGGCAGCGCTGGCGGTGGACTTGGCAACCGCGCCGCTGATGACCTTTGGCTATGTGGCGCTGCTGCTGTGGCTGCTGCAGCGCGGCCCTGTGGGTCAGCGCCTGGGGGCAGCGCTGGAGCCTGCGGGGCGCATGGCATTGTCGAATTACCTGCTGCAGTCTCTGGTGGGGGCGCTGGTTTTTACGGCCTATGGACTTGCGCTGGTGGGCCGGGTGGCGCCCTGGCTGGTGGTGGTGGGCGTGCTGGTGCTGTATGGCGCTCAACTGGTGTGGAGCCGCCGCTGGATGGCCGCGCACGCCTATGGCCCGGTAGAGTGGTTGCTGCGCGCCTTTACGCTCTGGCAGTGGCCTGCGTGGCGGCGCAGCGCGCGCTGACCTGTGGTGCGGCAGGTCAGCGGCCTTCATGGCCTCAGCGAGATCAGCGGGCCAGAAAGTCGCGCAGCGCGAACAGCGTTTCTTCCGGCGCCTCGGTCATCTGGTTGTGGCCCACAGGAAGGCTTGCCATCGACACCGATTGGCCCGCTGCGCGTGCCGCGTTGACAAGGCCTTGCGCGGCTTTGGGCGGTGTCATCTGGTCCTGGCTGCCCAGCGCAAACAGCACCGGGCAAGTGAGCTGGGCCATAGCCACCTCGCCACCGGCATAGCTGTCGCAGGCCACAAACCCCCGGTGGAACACGTTGACCGCCGGGTTGCTGCGCAGCACCTTGCGCCCGAGCGCCATGCCCGCGCCAAACACCCAGGTGCCTGGGCCCAGGGCCGACGGGGGCGCAGACAGAGTGCTGCGTGAAAACACATTGACCATGCGCATCGCCTTCTCGGGATCGCTCTGCGAGGCCTCGATGAGTGCGGGCGAGACCTTCATCGGGAACGCCGTGCCCACCAGCACCAGGTGGCTGATGCGGTCCTTGAGCCGCGCGGCGGCTTCCATGGCAATGAGCGAGCCCCAGCTGTGGCCCACCAGCGCCGCGCGCTGCACGCCTGCGGCATCCAGCAGCGCGCCAATGAAGTCCGCGCCTTGCTCCACCGTGGCGGGCGCATCGCCGCCACTGCGGCAGTGGCCGGGCAGGTCGATGGCCAGCACGTTCCAGCCGTGGTTGGCCATGTAGCGGCTTTGCAGGGCCCACACGCTGTGGTCGTTGAGCACGCCGTGGATGAACACCACGGTGGGCTTGGCGGCATCAAATGCCTTGCCGCCGGTGTAGCAGTAGATGGCGGCGCCGTTGATTTGGATGTGCATGGTCAGGCCCCCACTTTCTCTGCCGCCTTTTCAGCGGCTTTCAACGCGCGCTTGAGGTCGTCGATCAGGTCATCGGCGTCTTCAAGGCCGATGGACAGGCGGATCGTGCCCTGGCTGATGCCTGCAC
>NZ_QAIH01000273.1:2210-6362 GCF_003060895.1 Acidovorax sp. HMWF029
GGTGGCTGAAGACCTTGAGGGTTTCGATGAACTTCTTGCCCTGCTCGCGGTTGCCCTTGAGGTCAAAGCTGAATACCGAGCCCGCACCGCGGGGCAGCAGCTTTTGCGCGAGGGCATGGCTCGGGTGCGACGCCAGCATGGGGTGGCCCACGCGCGATACAAAGGGCTGCGCAGCCAGGAATTCGACCACCTTCTCGGTGTTGCGCATGTGCTGCGCCATGCGCAGCGGCAGGGTTTCGATGCCCTGCAAGATGAGCCAGGCCGTGTGCGGGCTCATGCAGGCGCCAAAGTCGCGCAGGCCCTCGCGCCGCGCGCGCAGCAAAAAGGCACCCACGGTGCTCTCTTCGGTGAACACCATGTTGTGAAAGCCGTCATACGGCTGCGTCAGCTCGGCAAACTTGCCAGCGGATTTCGGACCATCCCAGTCAAAACTGCCACCATCCACCACGATGCCGCCGACCACGGTGCCGTGGCCCGATAGGAACTTGGTGGCCGAGTGGTAGACCAGATCGGCGCCATGCTCGAAGGGCTTGATGAGCCAGGGGGAGGTGAGGGTGGAGTCCACCAGCAGCGGAACACCGGCCTCGTGCGCAAGCGCACTCACGGTGGGGATATCCAGCACATCCAGGCCGGGGTTGCCCACAGTCTCGCCAAAGAAGAGCTTGGTGTTGGGGCGCACGGCGGCGCGCCAGCCGTCGATGTCACCGGGCTTGACGAAGGTGGTCTCAATCCCGAAGCGTGACAGTGTGTAGTGCAGCAGATTCTGCGATCCGCCATACAGCGCCGTGCTGGCCACGATGTGGCTGCCGGCACTCATGAGGGTGGCGATGGCAAGGTGCAGTGCGGCCTGGCCGCTGGCGGTGGCAATCGCGCCTACGCCGCCTTCCAGGGCGGCAACGCGCTGTTCCAGCACCGCGTTGGTGGGATTGCTGATGCGGCTGTACACATGGCCGCCGCGCTCCAGGTTGAAGAGCGACGCCGCGTGGTCGCTCGACTCGAAGACGAACGACGTGGTCAGGTGGATGGGCGTGGCGCGTGCGCCGGTGGCAGGGTCGGGGCTCGCGCCTGCGTGCAGGGCCAGCGTGTCAAAGCCGGGGTCGGAATAGCCGGGCATCGGGTGTCTCCCATGTTGTCAATGCAGCCGGGCATTGTGGGCTATATTTGGTAGCAAATTGTCTATAGCGCCTGCCGCGCTTCTCTCGCCCTCTCGGAGACCTAGCACCATGAAAGTCAGCGATATCCTTCGCGTCAAAGGCAACACCCTGTACACGGCATCGCCGGACGAGCCGCTGGCGGGGGCCGTGAGCCTGATGGCCGAGCGCGACATTGGCTCGCTGGTGGTGATGGAGCATGGCGACCTGGTGGGCATGCTCACCTTTCGCGAAGTGATCCAGGCCGTGGTGAAAAACGGCGGCAGCGTGGGCACGATGCTGGTGCGCACGGCCATGGATGACGCGCCCCTGACCTGCACGCTCGAAACCGACATGGACGAAGTGCGCCGCATGATGCTGGACCGCCATGCGCGCTACATGCCCGTGATGGACCGCCGCATGCTCATGGGCGTGATCAGCTTCTACGACGTGGCGAAGGCCGTGGTAGACAGTCAGAACTTCGAGAACAAGATGCTCAAGGCCTACATCCGTGATTGGCCGCAGGAAGAGCCGCGCGCCTGACCGAGCCGCAGCTTGCGTTTGCTGCTGTGGCGCAGCGATGCCATGGTATGTATGCCCTGGCGTGTGCATGCCACGTGTGTATGCCACCGGTCAGTGGCTGCGTTCAATGGATCGGGCGCCCAGCCATGCCTCTAGATCCTCGGGCGGGAGGGGCTTTCCAAACAGATAACCCTGCATGACAGGGCAGCCATGGGCCTGCAGCCATTGCTGCTGGCCCGTGGTCTCCACCCCCTCGGCAACCACCACCATGCCCAGGCTATGCGCAATGCTCAGCACCGACACCGTGAGCGCGCGCGCTGTGGGGCTGGTGGTCAGATCTTGCACGAAGGCCATGTCCAGCTTGAGCTCGCTGATCGGCAGCCGGTGTAGGTAGCTGAGGCTGGAGTACCCCGTTCCAAAGTCGTCCAGCGACAGCTTGAAACCTTGCCGGTGCAAGGTGTCAATGTTGGCCAGTGTCACGGGCCGGGCGTCCATCATCACTCTTTCGGTGATCTCCAGCAGCACATCTCTGGGGCGCAGTCCGTGGCGCTCCAGGGCCTGGGCAATATCCTGCGCGAACTCGGGCCTGTGAAAGCTCCGGCCTGACAAGTTGACGGCCACACAGGGAACGTGGCGGCCTGCAGCGCGCCATGCCGCGAGCTGCCTGCAGGCTTCGTCCAGCAGCCATAGCGTGAGTGTATGGATCAGGCCTGCCTCTTCCGCGATGGCAATGAACTGTGAAGGCGGGACCATACCCCAGGCAGGGTGGTGCCAGCGCGCCAGCGCTTCGACGCCATGCAGAGTGCTTGGCGAACTGCTGAGCACTTGGGGCTGGTAGTGCAGGGTGAGACTGCGTTCGGCCAACGCTTGTTGCAACGCGCGCTCCAGTGAGGCGCGCTCGTGCGCACGGCGATTCATCTCGGCGCTGAACAGTTGCAGGCTGTGCCGATGGTCGCTCTTGGCCTGGTGCATGGCCTGGTCGGCGTGCCGAATCAGAGTGTCGATGTCGCCCCCATCGTCGGGGAACATGGCGATCCCCAGGCTTGCGTGCGGTCGGTTGACCTGCCCGTTGATTACCAGCGGCTGGGCGATGGATTCCAGAATGCGCTGAGCCATTGGCACAGCCTGTTCGGTGCTGCATTCGGACAGCATCAGGACGAACTCGTCCCCCGACAGCCGTCCGATCAGGTCGCGTGCACGCAGGCATTGGGTGAGCCGCGCGGCTACCTCGCACAGTAGCGCGTCGCCTGCGGCGTGTCCTTGGGTGTCGTTGGTCTGCTTGAAGCGGTCCAGGTTCAGGAACAGCAATGCACCAGGGCATCCATCGTTCTCCAGCTTGGCCAACGCGCGTTCCGCGCTGCTGCGGAACATGGCGCGATTGGGCAGACCGGTGAGCGTGTCGAAGGATGCCAGCTGGTGAATGCGTCGGTGGGTGTTGTCTCTCTCAATGGCCAGTGCACATAGGTGCAGGCACACCTCCACGAGGCGCTGGTGCAATGCGCCGGGGCCGCGGGGCTCCCGAAAATAGAAAGCGAAAGTGCCCACCGGCTTGCCCTGATGGTTGCAGATGGGGCTGGACCAGCAGGCCCGCAGGCCGGTGGGGGAAAACAGGGCGCGGTAGTCCGTCCACAAAGGATCGGTGGTGATGTCGGTCACGATCACCTGCTCATTGCGGAACGCGGCCGTGCCACAAGATCCGACCTGGGGTCCGATGGCCAGGCCATCAATGGCTTCGCAGACGGCGGCTGGTAGACCGGGGGCTGCCAAAGGGCGTAGACGGCCTTGCGCATCGACGGCAAGTATGGAAGCCGTCACTTCGGGGGCAATTCGCTCCACTTCGCGGCACACGAGCTCCATCAGGTCTGCCAGTGGCAGTTCTTTGACCATACCCTCCAGTACGCGCGTCTGCAGTACTTCGTGCATTTTGGTCAGCGTGATGTCCGTCAGCACCGTGATGCTGCCCCCCGGGCCGCCCGAAGCTTCGCTCGAGGCGTTGATCATCATCGACACCCAGCGCGGTTGTCCGGATTTGCTGTACAGCAGGGTCTCGACATGGAACTTGCCCTGCGAGTTGACCTTGGACCGGATGACGTCCGGCAGGGCTGTATCTGAGTGAGGGCCGAGCAGTACGTCGGTGAGCAGCTTGCCAAGTAGCTCCTCCGGCTTGAAGCCAAAAAGCCGCGTAAACCCCTGGTTGATGTACACGACGCGCTTGGCGCTGTTGCTAATCACGATGGCGTTGTCGCTGGCATCCAGGGCCCTGCGAAGGGGGGCGTCGCCCAGCATTGGGGGAAGCAGTTCCGAGTCGGTGAAGGAGGGGCCGGACATGGGCAGGGCAGAGGCGGGCATGAAAGTCCCGAAGATGTTCCACCGATCCTAGCAAGCGTGGAGGGGCATGCCAAGCCTGATATGCACAGCGCGGGCGGGACTGGGCAGATATGGCATGCCGTGGGCGTACCCACGGCCTTTTTGGGGGCGGTGGGTCTGGGATAATCTCGCC
>NZ_QAIH01000274.1 GCF_003060895.1 Acidovorax sp. HMWF029
CTCTTCCAGCCAGCGCGACAACACGGGAGGCTCGCCCGCCCACTCGGGCGGATCGTCCAGGGCCTGCGCGCACACCTGGGGCCCGCCCGCCAGCAAAACTGCTGCCAGCAAGGCGCCATGCGCGTGACAGGAAAACCTGGGTTGCATACCTCAACCTTTGGGATGAAGGTCCCGCCAAAACGGGGCATCAGGGAGATGGGCTACCCACTCTAGTACCGCCGGAGGATTTGCAACAGAAAAACATTGCCAGCGGTGACTTGTTGATCTGAGGCAAGAATCTTCCCGCCAGCAGTAGCCCCCAGCCGCCCTGCGCCGTAGCATGAAAGCCCACCAGGCGGTCGTGGGGGCCGCGATCCGGGGAAGAGGAAACAACGGGACAAGGGGCATCGGCATGAACGTCAATATCACCTTCCTGGGCGGCTCGGGCACGGTCACCGGCTCCAAGTACCTGGTGCGCCACAACGGCAAGAGCCTGCTGGTGGACTGCGGACTCTTCCAAGGCTACAAGCAGCTGCGCCTGCGCAACTGGCAGCCCCTGCCCGTCACGCCGCACCAGATCGATGCCGTGGTGCTGACCCACGCCCACCTGGACCACAGCGGCTACCTGCCCCTGCTCACCCGCGATGGCTATGCCCGCGCCATCCATTGCACGCCCGGTACGCGCGACCTGTGCACCATCCTGCTGCCCGACAGCGGGCACCTGCAGGAAGAAGATGCGGCCTTCCTCAACCGCCATCAGCTCAGCAGCCACAGCCAGGCCCTGCCGCTGTACACCCGGCTGGATGCACTGCACTGCCTCAAGCAGTTCCAGATCCACGCCTTCCACAAGGCGTTCGAGCCCCTGCCTGGCTGGCGAGTGACGCTCTCCCCGGCAGGCCACATCCTGGGCGCCGCCAGCGTGTTGCTGGAGGTGGGTGGCCGGCGCATCCTGTTCTCGGGCGACCTGGGGCGGCCCGATGACCTGCTCATGACCCCGCCCGACGCCCCGCCCCCGGCCGACACGGTACTCATCGAATCCACCTACGGCGACCGCGAACACC
>NZ_QAIH01000275.1:0-30798 GCF_003060895.1 Acidovorax sp. HMWF029
GGCTAGTAGATGGGGTTTGCGTTCGGGGTGCCTGCTGGGGCGGGGCAGGCCGTTTTGTCATCGAATCGTAACGAAACTGAAATAACAGAAAGCGAACGCCGTACGCTTTGCTGGACTTTAAATCGAACAAAAACGAAATGTTTAAGGGTAAACCTTGATTCGATTCGAATCAAAAAGAACAAAAATGAAAAATATCGAAAATCACGGGCGGCTGGCATCCATGCAGGCCGTCTTTTCACACAGGCCGTAGGGCCGGAAGAGGATGCTTCATGCAGCTGGCACTGGACAGCATCAGCAAAAGGGTGGGGGCGCAGACCTGGCTTTATGACATGAGCCTGGCATTGCAAAGCAATGCCGTGACGGTGCTGCTGGGTGCCACACAGGCGGGCAAGACGAGCCTGATGCGCATCATGGCCGGGCTCGATACGCCCACCGCAGGCAAGGTGAAGGTGGATGGCGTGGACGTGACGGGCATGCCCGTGCGCGATCGCAACGTGGCCATGGTGTACCAGCAGTTCATCAACTATCCCTCGATGAAGGTGTTTGACAACATTGCCTCGCCCTTGAAGCTGCGCGGCGACAAGAACATCGACGCCCGGGTGCGCGAGTTGGCCAGCCGTTTGCACATCGACATGTTCCTCGACCGCTACCCTGCCGAGCTCTCCGGCGGGCAGCAGCAGCGCGTAGCGCTGGCGCGTGCGTTGGCCAAGGGTGCGCCGCTGATGCTGCTGGACGAACCTCTGGTGAACCTGGACTACAAGCTGCGCGAGGAGTTGCGCGAAGAGTTGACCCAGCTGTTTGCTGCAGGCCAGTCTACGGTGGTTTATGCCACCACCGAGCCGGGCGAAGCGCTGCTGCTGGGCGGCTACACGGCGGTACTCGATGAAGGGCGGCTGCTGCAATACGGCCCCACCGCAGAGGTGTTCCACGCGCCCAATTCATTGAACGTGGCGCGTGCCTTCAGCGACCCGCCGATGAATCTGATCGCTGCCACGCCCCAGGCGCAAGGCGTTCGCCTCCAAGGCGGCTGCGATCTGGCCATTCCCATGCCCGCAGGCAGCGCCGCTGGCGCCTTGACGGTAGGCGTGCGTGCCAGTGCCTTGCGCGTGCATGCGCGGCCTGGCGATGTGAGCGTGAACGGTGTGGTCGAGCTGGCCGAAATCTCGGGATCAGACACCTTTGTGCATGCCCACACGCCTTGGGGCGAGCTGGTGGCGCAGCTCACCGGCGTGCACTACTTTGAGCTGGGCGCGGGCATCGTCTTGCACCTGGACCCAGCGCAGGCCTATGTGTTTGGCGCCGATGAGCGCCTGGTGTGGGCGCCCGCCCGCCACCTTGCCATACAAGGAGGTCGCTGAGATGGCGCGTATCAGTCTGGACTTGGCGCATTCGTACAAGCCCAACCCGCAGCAGGACAGCGACTATGCGCTGCTCCCGCTCAAGATGGAATTTGAAGATGGGGGCGCCTATGCGCTGCTGGGCCCCTCGGGCTGTGGCAAGACCACCATGCTCAACATCATGTCGGGCCTGCTCGTGCCCTCGCATGGCAAGGTGCTGTTTGATGGCCGCGATGTGACCCGTGCGAGCCCGCAGGAGCGCAACATTGCGCAGGTGTTCCAGTTCCCGGTGATCTACGACACCATGACGGTGGCCGAGAACCTGGCCTTCCCGCTGAAGAACCGCAAGGTGCCTGAAGCCCAGATCAAACAGCGCGTGGGTGCCATTGCCGAGATGCTGGAGATGAGCCACCAGCTCAACATGCGCGCAGCGGGGCTGTCTGCCGACCAGAAGCAAAAGATCTCGCTGGGCCGTGGCCTAGTGCGCTCGGACGTGGCCGCGGTGCTGTTTGACGAGCCGCTCACGGTGATTGACCCGCACCTCAAGTGGCAGCTACGGCGCAAGCTCAAGCAGATTCACCACGAGCTCAAGCTCACCCTGATCTACGTGACGCACGACCAGGTGGAGGCATTGACCTTCGCCGATCAGGTGGTGGTGATGACCCGAGGCCGCGCAGTGCAGGTGGGCTCGGCCGATGCGCTGTTTGAACGGCCCCAGCACGTGTTTGTGGGGCATTTCATCGGCTCGCCAGGCATGAACTTCCTTCCCGCGCAGATCGACGGTACTGAGCTGGCTGTGGCGGGGAGCCGCCTGGCGTTCCCCGTGGGGCGCACGCTGCCCGCAGGGCCGCTGCAGGTGGGCATTCGCCCGGAATACCTGGCGCTGGCCGCTGCACAGCAGCCCGGCGCCCTCGCCTGCAGCGTGGCACAGGTGCAGGACATCGGCACCTATTTGATGTTGACCGCGAAGGTGGGCGAGCACACGCTCAAGGCCCGTTTCAGCCCCGAGACTCGTCTGCCCTCTGCGGGCGATACGGTGTGGCTGCAGCTGCTGGGTGAGCACACCTGCTATTACCAGAATGAGGAGCTTTTGGCATGAGTACGACGACCAAGCCGGTGAACCAGAAGGCCTGGTTCCTGATCCTGCCGGTCATCATCTGTGTGGCCTTCTCTGCCATCTTGCCGTTGATGACGGTGGTGAACTACTCGGTGCAGGACATCATTTCGCCCGAACGGCGAGTGTTTGTCGGTACCGAATGGTTTGCCGCAGTGATGCGCGATCAGGAGCTGCACGCGGCGCTTTGGCGTCAGTTGACTTTCTCGCTGGCGGTGCTGGCGGTGGAGATTCCTCTGGGCATTCTGCTGGCGCTGTCCATGCCCGCGCAGGGCTGGAAGTCTTCGGCGGTGCTGGTGGTGGTGGCGCTGTCGTTGCTGATCCCCTGGAACGTGGTGGGCACCATCTGGCAGATCTATGGCCGCGCCGACATTGGCCTGATGGGCCGCATGCTGCAGGAGGCGGGCATCGAATACAGCTACACCGGCAATGCCACTCAGGCCTGGCTCACGGTGCTGTTGATGGATGTGTGGCACTGGACGCCGCTGGTCGCGCTGCTGGCGTTTGCCGGGTTGCGCTCCATCCCCGACGCGTACTACCAAGCCGCCCGCATCGACGGCGCGAGCAAGCTTGCGGTGTTCCGCTACATCCAGCTGCCCAAGATGCGCGGTGTGCTGATGATTGCGGTGCTGCTGCGCTTCATGGACAGTTTCATGATCTACACCGAGCCTTTCGTCCTCACGGGCGGCGGGCCTGGCAATGCGACCACGTTCCTGTCGCAGTACCTCACGACCAAGGCGGTCGGCCAGTTCGACCTGGGCCCTGCGGCCGCCTTCTCGCTGATCTATTTCTTCATCATCCTGCTGCTGTGCTTCATCCTTTACAACTGGATGCAGCGTGTGGGCACCGTCAGCGACGAAGGAGCCGGCCATGAATGAAAAACGTTTCCAGAAGCGCACGCTGTTCCTTATTGCGTACCTGCTTTTTGCGCTGTTGCCCATCTACTGGATGGTCAACATGAGTTTCAAGACGAATGAAGAGATCCTGTCGAGCTTCTCGTTCTTCCCGCAGAACTTCACCTGGGCCAACTACAAGACCATCTTCACCGATGCGTCGTGGTACTCGGGCTACATCAACAGCCTGATCTACGTCAGCATCAACATGGTGATCACGCTCACCGTGGCTTTGCCTGCGGCGTATGCGTTTTCGCGATACAGCTTCTTGGGCGACAAGCATGTGTTCTTCTGGCTGCTGACCAACCGCATGACGCCACCTGCCGTGTTCCTGCTGCCGTTCTTTCAGCTGTACACCACCGTAGGCCTGATGGACACGCATATTGCCGTAGCACTGGCGCACCTGCTGTTCAGCGTGCCGTTGGCGGTGTGGATTCTCGAAGGCTTCATGAGCGGCATCCCGCGCGAGATCGACGAGACCGCCTATATCGACGGCTACAGCTTCCCGCGCTTTTTCCTCACCATCTTCCTGCCGCTGATCAAGGCCGGGGTGGGGGTGGCCGCATTCTTTTGCTTCATGTTCAGCTGGGTGGAGCTGCTGCTGGCCCGCACGCTGACAAGCGTGAATGCCAAGCCCATCGTGGCCACGATGACACGCACCGTGAGTGCGTCGGGCATGGACTGGGCGACGCTGGCCGCCGCTGGGGTTTTGACCATCGTGCCGGGTGCGATCGTGATCTGGTTTGTTCGCCACTACATCGCAAAAGGCTTTGCGATGGGGCGGGTTTGAGGAGGCAGCGACATGTTTGACTGGATGGCCTGGACGCTGCCCGTGGCGGTGTTCTTCTCGTGCATTGTGCTGATGCTGGTGGGCATGACGGTGTGGGAACTCAAGTCGCCCACAACGATGCGCAAGGGCTTCCTGCCCCTGGAGACCACGCGCGGCGACCGGCTCTTTATCGGCCTGCTATCGGCCGCCTACGTGAACCTGATTTTTGTCGGTATCAGCGGCAAGCTGGCCCAGTGGCTCAGTCTGCAGGGCGACCCGTCCATCTGGATCAGCTTTGTGGCGTCGATGGCGCTGCTGGCGCTGATCATGCGCAAGGGTTAAGGCAAAAAATGGCCGTCTGCGCCTGATGGGTAAGCACTTTTAGCTATTGTTTTTGTAGTGTCGAAGGCCTGGCCTGGTTCCCCCCCGGGTTGGTGCCGGTCTACCAATGGGGGTCTCAATCTGAGAGGAGACAGCAATGAAGATGCAGTTCAAGGCGATCGCTTTCGCCGCCGCGGCCCTGGCGATGGGGCAGGCTGCCTGGGCCGGTGAGGCCGAGGCCAAGAAGTGGATCGACAGCGAATTCCAGCCATCCACGCTGAGTAAAGATCAGCAGATGGCCGAGATGAAGTGGTTTATCGACGCAGCCAAAAAGCTCCAGGCCAAGGGCGTGAAGGAAATTTCGGTGGTGTCCGAAACCATCACCACGCACGAGTACGAGTCCAAGACGCTCGCCAAGGCCTTTGAGGAAATCACGGGCATCAAGGTCAAGCACGACCTGATCCAGGAGGGCGACGTGGTCGAGAAGCTGCAGACCTCCATGCAGTCGGGCAAGTCCATCTATGACGGCTGGATCTCGGACTCGGACCTGATCGGTACGCACTACCGCTACGGCAAGATCATGAATCTGACCGACTACATGGGCGGCGCAGGCAAAGAGTGGACCAACCCCGGCATTGACCTCAAGGACTACATCGGTACCAAGTTCACCACCGGCCCCGACGGCAAGCTGTACCAGCTGCCCGACCAGCAGTTCGCCAACCTGTACTGGTTCCGTGCCGATTTGTTCGACCGCAAGGACATCAAGGACAAGTTCAAGGCCAAGTACGGCTACGACCTGGGCGTGCCGCTGAACTGGAGCGCCTACGAAGACATCGCCGAGTTCTTCACCAACGACGTGAAGAACATCGACGGCAAGCCGATCTATGGCCACATGGACTACGGCAAGAAGGATCCATCCCTGGGCTGGCGCTTCACCGATGCCTGGCTGTCCATGGCTGGTACCGCCGACATCGGCGCGCCCAACGGCCTGCCAATCGACGAGTGGGGCATCCGCGTGGCCGACGACAAGTGCACGCCCGTGGGCGCCTCGGTGTCCCGTGGTGGTGCGACCAACTCGCCTGCTGCCGTCTACGCGCTGACCAAGTACGTGGACTGGATGAAGAAGTACGCGCCCAAGGAAGCCACGGGCATGACCTTCGGCGAAGCCGGTCCCGTGCCTGCCCAGGGCCAGATCGCTCAGCAGATCTTCTGGTACACCGCCTTCACGGCCGACATGACCAAGCCTGGCCTTCCCGTCGTGAATGCCGACGGCACGCCCAAGTGGCGCATGGCCCCTGGCCCCAACGGCCCGTACTGGAAGCAGGGCATGCAAAACGGCTACCAGGACGTGGGCAGCTGGACCTTCTTCAAGGACCACGATGCCAACAAGACGGCAGCCGCCTGGCTCTATGCCCAGTTCGTGACGGCCAAGACGACTTCACTGAAGAAGACCTTGGTCGGCCTGACGCCGATCCGCGAGTCCGATATCCAGTCCAAGGCCATGACCGACATGGCGCCCAAGCTGGGTGGTCTGGTCGAGTTCTACCGCAGCCCAGCCCGCGTGGCATGGTCGCCCACCGGCACCAATGTGCCCGACTACCCCAAGCTGGCCCAACTGTGGTGGAAGAACGTGGCCCAGGCTGTGACGGGTGAAAAGACCCCTCAAGGTGCCATGGACACACTGGCCGACGAGATGGACCAGGTGATGGCCCGCCTGGAGCGCGCTGGCATGGCCCACTGCGCACCCAAGCTCAATCCCAAGAGCGACAACGCCAAGTGGCTGAGCGACAAGCAGGCCCCATGGGCCAAGCTGGCCAACGAAAAGCCCAAGGGCGAAACCATTGCCTATGGCAAGTTGCTGCAGGCCTGGAAGGATGGCAAAACGCGTTGAGTCTGTGACCTTCGCGTTTTGACAACCGCCACAGGCAGCCAGGGCTCACAAGGTCTCTGGCTGCTTTTTTCTCTCCATACCGCCCTCGACGGTCTCTGCGTCGAGGGCGATTTCCTCCCCGGAAGTGTCAAGAATTAAAGGGTAAACCCTTAATTTTTACTCCATCCATGGACAATCACCCCATGACCACTGCCTCAGCCCCCCTTCCCACGCAACGCGCCGACCTGCTGGCCCGCCTGGCCCAGCCGCACCTTTATGACCTCGCCGTGATTGGTGGGGGGGCGACGGGGCTGGGGGTTGCGCTGGATGCGGCGGCGCGTGGTTTCAGTGTGGTTCTGGTGGATTCGCACGACTTTGCCAAAGGGACATCGTCCCGCGCTACCAAGCTGGTGCATGGCGGCGTTCGCTATCTGGCGCAGGGCAACATTGCCTTGGTGCGCGAAGCGCTGCACGAGCGCACCACCTTGCTGCACAACGCGCCCCATCTGGCGCAGCCCCTGCCATTTGTGATGCCGTCGTACCACTTTTGGGAGACGCCTTTCTATGGCATCGGGCTCATGATGTACGACGCCTTGGCTGGCAAGGCGGGGCTGGGTGCCACCCAGTTCCTTGGGCGCGCTCGCACCCTCGAATGCCTGCCGACCGCCCGCACTGAGGGGCTTAAGGGCGGCGTCAAGTATTGGGACGGGCAGTTTGACGATGCCCGACTGGCCCTGGCTTTGGCGCGCACGGCGGCCAGCCTGGGCGCCCTGATGGTCAACTACTGCCCCGTGCAGGCGCTGGTCCACGAAGCCGGTAGGGTGGCTGGTTTTGTGTGTGAGGACGCGGACAGTGGGCGGCAGTTCACGGTGCGCGCCCGCGCGGTGGTGAACGCCACGGGCGTGTGGGTGGACACCCTGCGCCAGATGGACGGCGAGGCTATTGGCCGCCCTGCCAAGCCCATCGTGGCGCCCAGCCAGGGTGTGCACATCGTGGTGGACCGCGAGTTTCTGCCCTCCGACCACGCCCTGATGGTGCCCAAGACGGCCGATGGCCGCGTGCTGTTTGCCGTGCCTTGGCTGGGCAAGCTCATCCTGGGCACCACCGACAGCCCGCGCCAGGACATTGTGCGGGAGCCAGAACCGTTCCGGGAAGAAGTCCGTTTCATCCTGGAGGAGTCTGCGCGCTACCTCACCCGTGCGCCAAAGGCCGAGGACATCCGCAGCATCTGGGTGGGGCTGCGCCCTCTGGTGAAGCCGCAGGACGACGATGGTGACAACACCAAAAAGATCAGCCGCGAGCACACCGTGCTGGCCAGCCGCAGTGGGCTGATTACCGTGACGGGGGGCAAATGGACCACCTACCGCGCCATGGCTGAGGATGTGTTGCAAAAATGCTTCGCCGCGGGCCTGCTCTCTACAAAACCCGCCGGTGTGACTAACCAGCTGCCCCTGGTGGGCACTCCCCAGGCGCCTGTGCAGCACCGCATCAGTGACGCACAGGGGCTGCATTCGTATGGCAGCGAGGCGGCCGCCGTCCTGGCGATTCCTGGGGCGCAGACGGTGCTTGGCGGTGGCCTGACCGAGGCGATGGTGCGTTTTGCCGCGCGGTATGAGTACGCCTGCACGGTCGAAGACGTGCTGGCACGCCGCTCTCGGCTGCTGTTCCTGGATGCGCGTCAGGCGATTCAACTTGCGCCTGTGGTGGCAGGCATCCTGCGCGAGGAGTTGGGGGGCAATCCCCAGCTGGAGGCCTTCCTTGCCTTGGCACAGCAGTATCTGCATGTTCCTTTGTGATAGAACGCTTGACTTCGTAAAAGCCCTTTGCAATAATCGAGGGCTTCGCGTTCAAAGCGCGAAGTTTCTGCCCAGCGGGAAGTGCTGCAAATGGTTTGCGGTGCGGACGACGGGCCCAAGACTGACTGGCTGATTTGCGGCCCTTGAGAAGTTCTCTGGGGCTGTTGTCTTCTGGTGCAAGTTGGGAATATTGAAATGATCCAGACAGAATCTCGGTTAGAGGTTGCCGACAATACCGGCGCCAAGTCCGTCCTTTGCATTAAGGTGCTGGGTGGCTCGAAGCGTCGCTATGCAAGCGTGGGCGACATCATCAAGGTGAGCATCAAAGAAGCCGCTCCACGTGGCCGCGTCAAAAAAGGCGAGGTTTACAGCGCAGTGGTGGTTCGCACGGCGAAGGGCATTCGTCGCGGCGACGGTTCGCTTGTTAAATTCGACGGCAACGCTGCGGTGTTGCTGAATGCAAAGTTGGAGCCCATCGGCACCCGCATCTTTGGACCCGTGACGCGTGAACTGCGTACCGAAAAGTTCATGAAGATCGTGTCCCTGGCTCCTGAAGTTCTCTAAGGACGCGCCATGAACAAGATTCGCAAGGGCGACGAAGTCATCGTGCTGACAGGCCGTGACAAAGGTAAGCGCGGCACTGTGTCGCTGCGCAAAGATGACTCCCACCTCGTCATCGACGGCATCAACCTCGTCAAGAAGCACGCCAAGCCAAACCCCATGAAGGGCACGACTGGCGGCATCATCGAAAAGGCAATGCCGATCCACCAGTCCAACGTGGCTATCTTCAATGCCGCTACCGGCAAGGCTGATCGCGTGGGCATCAAGGTGCAGGCTGACGGTTCGCGCGTTCGCGTGTTCAAGTCCAGCGGCGCTGAAATCAAGGCGGCCTAAGGGGTAAACATGGCACGACTGCAAGACATTTACCGCGACAAAGTCGCGCCCGAGCTGACCAAGCAGTTCGGTTACACCTCGCCCATGCAGGTTCCACGTCTGACCAAGATCACCCTCAACATGGGTGTGAGCGAAGCCGTGTCGGACAAGAAAGTGATGGACAACGCCGTGGCCGACCTGACCAAGATTGCTGGTCAGAAGCCCGTGGTGACCAAAGCCAAGAAGGCTATCGCCGGTTTCAAGATCCGCGAAGGCCAGGCCATCGGTTGCATGGTCACGCTGCGTGGCGTGCAGATGTATGAGTTCCTGGATCGTTTCGTGACCGTGGCTCTGCCCCGCGTCCGTGACTTCCGTGGCATTTCTGGTCGCGCCTTTGACGGTCGCGGCAACTACAACATCGGCGTCAAAGAACAGATCATCTTCCCTGAAATTGAGTACGACAAGGTTGACGCCTTGCGCGGTCTCAATATCAGCATCACCACGACGGCCAAGTCCGACGAAGAAGCCAAGGCGCTTCTCGCTGGTTTCCGTTTCCCGTTCAAGAACTGAGGCGAAGCATGGCTAAAGTAGCTTTGATCCAGCGCGAACTGAAGCGCGAAAAACTGGCAGCCAAGTACGCAACCAAGTATGCGGAACTGAAGGCAATCGCTGGCGATGCCAAGCGCAGCGACGAAGAGCGTGATGCAGCCCGCCTGGGCCTGCAGAAGCTCCCCCGCAATGCCAACCCCACGCGTCAACGCAACCGTTGCGAAATCACCGGTCGTCCACGTGGCACCTTCCGTCAATTCGGTCTGGCTCGCGCCAAGATCCGCGAACTGGCTTTTGCAGGCGACATCCCCGGTGTCACCAAGGCCAGCTGGTAAGCAGGCAGGAGAGATTAAACATGAGCATGAGTGATCCCATCGCTGACTTGCTGACCCGCATCCGTAATGCACAGATGGTCGCTAAGGCCACGGTTCTGGTGCCTTCTTCCAAAGTGAAGATCGCCATCGCCCAAGTGCTGAAAGACGAAGGTTATATCGACGGCTTCCAGGTGAAAACCGAAGCTGGCAAGTCGGAACTCGAAATTGCCCTGAAGTACTACGCAGGCCGTCCCGTGATTGAGCGCATCGAGCGCGTCAGTCGCCCTGGTCTGCGTGTCTACAAAGGCCGCGATTCCATTCCACAAGTCATGAACGGTCTGGGTGTGGCAATCGTCACGACGCCCAAGGGCGTGATGACCGACCGCAAGGCGCGCGCTACCGGTGTTGGTGGCGAAGTGCTGTGCTACGTGGCCTAACCCGCGGCATTGAGGAGAAACTGAAATGTCCCGAGTAGGAAAAATGCCCGTGACCATCCCCGCAGGTGTGGATGTGTCCGTGAAAGATGACCAGATCTCTGTGAAGGGTTCTGGCGGCGCCCTGTCGCTTGCACAAAACGTGCTGGTGAAGGTGTCGAGCAATGACGGCAAGCTCAGCTTCGAGCCCGTCAACGACTCCCGCGAAGCCAATGCTATGAGCGGCACGATTCGCCAGTTGGTCAACAACATGGTGGTCGGTGTCAGCAAGGGCTTCGAGAAGAAGCTGAGCCTGGTGGGCGTGGGCTACAAGGCCGCCGCTTCGGGTTCCAAGCTGAACTTGGCTGTCGGTTACTCGCATCCGGTCAACATCGAAATGCCCGCTGGCATCACGGTGGCTACCCCCACCCCCACGGAAGTGGTGATCAAGGGTGCTGACCGCCAACGCGTCGGTCAAATCGCTGCTGAGATCCGTGCTGTTCGTCCTCCCGAGCCTTACAAGGGCAAGGGCATCCGTTATGCGGACGAAAAGATCACGATCAAAGAGACCAAGAAGAAATAAGGAGCTGCAACATGTTGACCAAGAAAGAGCAGCGTCTTCGTCGTTCGCGTCAGACCCGCATCCGCATTGCACAGCAAGGTGTGGCGCGTCTCACCGTGAACCGTACGAACCTCCATATCTACGCCAGTGTGATTTCCGGCGACGGCAGCCAAGTGCTGGCCAGCGCTTCCACGGCCGAAGCCGATGTGCGCAAGTCGCTCGGCGGTTCGGGCAAGGGTGGCAATGCCGCTGCAGCCCAGATCATCGGCAAGCGCATCGCTGAAAAGGCGAAGGCAGCAGGCGTCGAGAAGGTTGCATTTGATCGCGCAGGCTTTGCCTACCACGGTCGCGTCAAGGCCCTGGCCGACGCAGCTCGTGAAGCCGGCCTGCAGTTCTAAGCGGAGCGGAATACAAAATGGCTAAATTTCAACCCAAAGTGCAGAGCGAAGGTCAAGACGACGGTCTGCGCGAAAAAATGATCGCGGTCAACCGCGTGACCAAAGTCGTGAAGGGTGGCCGCATTCTCGGTTTCGCCGCACTGACGGTGGTTGGCGACGGTGATGGCCGCGTTGGCATGGGCAAGGGCAAGTCCAAGGAAGTGCCTGCTGCTGTGCAGAAGGCGATGGAAGAAGCCCGCCGCAACATGGTCAAGGTGTCCCTGAAGAACGGCACCATTCACCATAATGTGACGGGCCACCATGGCGCCGCTGTTGTGATGATGGCGCCCGCCCCCAAGGGTACCGGTATCATCGCCGGCGGTCCTATGCGCGCAGTCTTCGAAGTGCTGGGTGTGACCGATATCGTGGCCAAGAGCCATGGCTCGTCCAATCCGTACAACATGGTTCGCGCCACGTTCGACGCGCTCGTCAATTCGACCACTCCGTCGAATGTTGCAGCCAAGCGCGGCAAGACGGTCGAAGACATCTTCGCCTGAACCGGAGTTTGAATATGACTACGCAACAAACCGTCAAGATTCAACTGGTGCGCAGCCCGATTGGCACCAAGGAATCGCACCGCGCCACCGTCCGTGGCCTGGGTCTGCGCAAGCTCAACAGCGTGAGCGAACTGCAGGACACGCCCGAAGTGCGCGGCATGATTAACAAGATCAGCTACCTGGTCAAAATCGTCTGAGAGATAGATCATGGAACTCAATAGCATCAAGCCCGCAGACGGTGCCAAGCATGCCAAGCGCCGTGTAGGCCGTGGTATCGGCTCCGGCCTGGGCAAGACCGCTGGCCGTGGTCACAAGGGTCAGAAGTCCCGCTCCGGTGGTTATCACAAGGTGGGTTTCGAAGGCGGTCAAATGCCTCTGCAACGTCGCTTGCCCAAGCGCGGCTTCAAGTCGCACCTGCTCAAGTTCAATGCAGAAGTGACGCTGACGGCGCTGGACCAACTCGGCCTGGCCGAAGTGGATGTCCTGGCGCTCAAGCAAGCTGGCCTGATCGGCGAGCTGGCCAAGGTGGTCAAGGTGATCAAGAGCGGTTCCCTCACCAAGGCAGTCAAGCTGAACGGTGTGGGCGCTACGGCCGGTGCCAAGGCAGCCATCGAAGCTGCTGGCGGCAGCGTCGCCTGAGTCTGACACTGAAGGAAGGCACCTGTGGCTACTAGCGCGGCTCAAATTGCAAAGACCGGCAAGTTCGGCGACCTGCGTCGTCGTCTGGTTTTTCTGTTGCTTGCGCTGGTCGTTTATCGCATCGGGGCTCATATCCCTGTGCCCGGTATCGATCCAGCCCAGCTCCAGCAGCTTTTCAGCGGCCAGCAAGGCGGCATCCTGAACCTGTTCAACATGTTCTCGGGTGGTGCCCTGTCGCGCTTCACGGTTTTCGCTCTGGGGATCATGCCGTACATCTCGGCATCGATCATCATGCAGCTGATGACCTATGTGTTGCCCGCGTTCGAGCAGCTGAAAAAAGAAGGTGAAGCCGGTCGTCGGAAGATCACGCAGTACACCCGTTATGGAACACTGGGCTTGGCCCTGTTTCAGTCGCTGGGCATTGCTGTTGCACTGGAAAGCTCGGCCGGTTTGGTGTTGAGCCCTGGCTTTGGTTTCCGTCTGACGGCCGTGGTGAGTTTGACTGCCGGTACGATGTTCCTGATGTGGCTGGGTGAGCAAATCACCGAGCGGGGTCTGGGGAATGGTATTTCCATTCTCATCTTCGCTGGCATCGCTGCGGGTTTGCCGAGTTCAATCGGTGGGCTACTGGAACTGGTGCGTACAGGTGCGATGAGCATCCTGGCTGCCATCTTCATCGTCCTCGTGGTCGGTCTGGTGACCTACTTCGTGGTGTTTGTTGAACGTGGTCAGCGCAAGATTCTGGTGAACTATGCCCGTCGTCAGGTGGGGAACAAGGTGTACGGTGGTCAATCGTCGCACTTGCCTCTCAAGCTGAACATGGCAGGTGTGATTCCTCCGATCTTTGCCTCGTCGATCATCCTGTTGCCTGCAACGGTGGTGAACTGGTTCAGTGCGGGTGAGTCGATGCGTTGGTTGAAGGACATTTCGGGTGCCCTGACTCCTGGTCAACCCATCTATGTGATGTTCTATGCCGCAGCGATCATCTTCTTTTGTTTCTTCTACACGGCGCTGGTTTTCAACAGCCGTGAAACTGCAGAAAACCTGAAGAAGAGTGGCGCGTTCATTCCGGGTATCCGCCCAGGTGAGCAGACCGCACGCTACATCGATAAAATCCTGGTCCGCCTGACTTTGGCCGGTGCCGTGTACATCACCTTCGTGTGCCTGCTGCCAGAGTTTCTGATCTTGAAGTACAACGTTCCGTTTTACTTCGGCGGGACATCACTGCTGATCATTGTGGTCGTGACCATGGACTTCATGGCCCAGGTCCAGAACTACATGATGTCGCAACAGTACGAATCGCTGCTCAAGAAAGCCAATTTCAAGGGCAATCCCGGCGGTTGAGGATGACGGAAAGCGGTAGCCGCATGGCGGTGCCGCTTGCAAACGACTGAATGTCGATTAAGTTGGCGCCCCACGATTTTTCGCGGGCACAAGTTGTGTTCCGTGCGAAGTAGCCGGGACGGATGGAAAAGTTTTAGGAGAATGCAATGAGAGTTTCGGCTTCGGTCAAAAAAATCTGCCGCAACTGCAAGATCATCCGCCGCAAGGGTGTGGTGCGTGTGATCTGCACGGATCTGCGTCACAAGCAGCGCCAAGGTTGATTGGAAAGTATTAGAGGACGCATATGGCACGTATCGCTGGCATTAACATTCCGCCGCACAAGCACGCGGAAATCGGTTTGACCGCCATTTTTGGCATTGGTCGCACCCGCGCTCGCAAGATCTGCGAAGCAACTGGTATCGCATACTCCAAGAAGATCAAGGATCTGACGGACGGCGATCTGGAAAAAATTCGCGAGCAAATCGAGCAGTTCACCATTGAGGGTGACCTGCGCCGCGAAACCACGATGAACATCAAGCGTTTGATGGACATCGGCTGCTATCGTGGCTTCCGCCATCGCCGCGGTCTGCCAATGCGTGGTCAGCGCACTCGTACCAATGCACGCACTCGCAAGGGTCCGCGCAAGGGTGCTGCTGCACTGAAGAAATAAAGATTGAAAGATCATCATGGCTAAGTCTCCTGCCAATAACGCAGCTCAGCGCGTTCGCAAGAAGGTCCGGAAAAACGTTTCGGACGGCATTGCCCACGTGCACGCCTCGTTCAACAACACCATCATCACGATCACCGATCGCCAGGGCAATGCTCTGTCGTGGGCTTCGTCCGGTGGCCAAGGTTTCAAGGGCTCGCGCAAGTCCACTCCTTTCGCAGCCCAGGTGGCTTCGGAAGTCGCAGGTCGCGCTGCCATCGACCAAGGCATCAAGAACCTTGACGTCGAAATCAAGGGTCCTGGTCCTGGCCGTGAATCCTCGGTGCGCGCTCTGGGCGCGCTGGGCATTCGTATCACGTCGATCTCCGATGTGACGCCTGTGCCCCACAACGGCTGCCGCCCTCAAAAGCGTCGTCGTATCTAATTTCTCTCTAAGCCCACCGCCGCCTGTGAACGCGCAAGCGCCTCAGGCGGCTCCCGCAATGGTTTGCGGCAGATGACACAAAGGAAGCTCAAGTGGCACGTTACCTCGGCCCCAAGGCCAAACTCTCCCGCCGTGAAGGCACGGACCTGTTCCTGAAGAGCGCTCGCCGCTCGATCGCCGACAAGTCCAAGTTCGACTCCAAGCCTGGCCAGCACGGCCGCACCTCCGGTGCGCGCACGTCCGACTACGGCCTGCAACTGCGCGAAAAGCAGAAGGTCAAGCGCATGTACGGCGTACTGGAGAAGCAATTCCGCCGCTACTTCGAAGCCGCTGATGGCAAGAAGGGCAACACCGGTGCCAATCTGCTGTTCCTGCTGGAATCGCGTCTGGACAACGTTGTGTACCGCATGGGTTTCGGTTCGACCCGCGCGGAAGCACGTCAACTGGTGTCCCACAAGGCGATCACTGTGAACGGCAAGTCCGTGAACATCGCTTCTTACCTAGTCAAGGCTGGTGATGTGGTGGCCGTGCGTGAAAAGTCCAAGAAGCAAGCCCGCGTTGTGGAAGCCCTGCAACTCGCAGCCCAAGTCGGCATGCCTGCATGGGTGGAAGTGAACGCCGACAAGGCAGAAGGCATCTTCAAGAAGACGCCTGACCGTGATGAATTCGGTGCCGACATCAACGAATCGCTGATCGTTGAGTTGTACTCGCGCTAATCGGTCGAGTCAGTAAGTCAAGAAAACCGTCCCTGAACCGCGAGGCATCGCGGTTTAGGCGCTTCACCAGCCTTACCGGTGTAACGAGCTGGGGGTATTGAGAGGAAGTCTGAATGCAAACCAATTTGCTGAAACCCAAGGCGATCAATGTCGAACAGCTTGGCCATAATCGTGCCAAGGTCGCACTGGAGCCGTTCGAGCGTGGTTACGGCCACACGCTGGGCAACGCCATACGGCGCGTCCTGCTCTCGTCCATGGTGGGTTACGCAGCGACGGAAGTCACCATTGCAGGTGTTCTGCATGAGTACTCGTCGATCGACGGTGTCCAGGAGGATGTGGTCAACATCCTTCTGAACCTCAAGGGTGTGGTGTTCAAGCTGCATAACCGCGACGAAGTCACGCTGAGCCTGCGCAAGGACGGTGAAGGCGTGGTGACGGCCCGTGATATCCAAACCCCTCACGACGTTGAAATCGTGAACCCTGATCACGTCATTGCCAATCTGTCGCAAGGCGGCAAGCTGGACATGCAGATCAAGGTCGAGAAGGGCCGTGGCTATGTGCCGGGCAACCTGCGCCGCTATGCCGACGAATCGACCAAGTCGATTGGCCGCATTGTGCTGGACGCATCGTTCTCCCCTGTGAAGCGCGTGAGCTACACCGTGGAAAGCGCCCGCGTGGAACAGCGCACCGACCTGGACAAGCTGGTCGTCGAGATCGAAACCAACGGTGCCATCACCGCTGAAGATGCCGTGCGCGCGTCGGCCAAGATCCTGGTGGAACAACTGGCTGTGTTCGCACAGTTGGAAGGTGGCGAGCTGGCTGCGTTTGACGCACCCGCAGGCCCACGTGGCAATGCAACGTTCGACCCGATCTTGCTGCGTCCTGTGGACGAGTTGGAGTTGACCGTGCGTTCCGCCAACTGCCTGAAGGCTGAGAACATCTACTACATCGGTGACCTGATCCAGCGTACCGAGAACGAGCTGCTCAAGACGCCTAACCTGGGCCGCAAGTCGCTCAACGAAATCAAGGAAGTGCTTGCTTCGCGTGGCCTCACGCTGGGCATGAAGCTCGAGAACTGGCCACCAGCTGGCCTGGACAAGCGCTAAGCGAGCGTTATAATTTCGGGTTCCCGAAATGGGAGCCCGGTTTTCTGTCCCCCGAAAGGGGGACTTTTTGTTCCCTGGAGGCAACATGCCGATGGGGACAGTGCCTCGGACAGTACCTGACACGGCTGCCCGATTTAATTACACAGACAGTAGAAGGAAAGCACCATGCGCCACGGACACGGCCTCCGCAAACTCAACCGCACTAGCTCGCACCGCCTCGCGATGCTGCAGAACATGATGAACTCGCTCATCGAGCACGAGGCCATCAAGACCACGGTTCCCAAGGCCAAGGAACTGCGCCGTGTGATCGAACCTATGATCACCTTGGCCAAAGAAGACTCCGTTGCTAACCGCCGCCTGGCCTTCAACCGCCTGCGCGATCGCGACAGCGTTACCAAGCTGTTCAACGACCTGGGCCCCCGTTTCAAGGTGCGTCCTGGTGGTTACACCCGCATTCTGAAGATGGGTTTCCGCGTGGGTGACAACGCACCTATGGCGCTGGTCGAATTGGTGGATCGCGCCGCAGAAACCGAAAATAATTCGGCAGCTGCCGAATAATAGGGTATAATTTATTTCTTACCGCGCGATGGAGCAGTCTGGTAGCTCGTTGGGCTCATAACCCAAAGGTCGGAGGTTCAAATCCTTCTCGCGCAACCAAATACAGCGGTTTTCGCTTTGCAAAACGCCCACTTCTTAGTGGGCGTTTTTGTTTTTGCCGTTGGTATCTCGGATCGGACTGTTCTTTTTCGGCATTGCGCTCACTGCAATGGGCTCGTTGCAGCGTATGTGTCCCCATCGGCTTTTGCGGGGACGACTTCGAGGGATGCAGGCCCGGACACGGGCCTGAAATTACCCCGTCCACCCATCTGCGCAGCGTTCTTCTTGGCACTCTATCCGGAGATGTTCTGATCGTCCGTTTAGCGGAAAAGGGTGAAACGTCTCCTTCAGCGGGCGAAAAGATCGGCCTTGGCCGCCTTGGTGATCGCAACAACGCAGGGGTGTGTGATCCGCCGTTCGACGGATATTGCGAAAAACTCTTCCACCAGATCGGTGGATCGACCTATCACCTCGACGCCGAACTGGGACGTGGTCTCCTCGTCCAGCACCGTGGGTGACGTGAAGATACCCCGGCCCTGCCGACCAAACGCGTTCATGAGTGCGCTGTCGTCGAACTCGCCGACCAGGCGGGGCTGCAGGTGGTGCTTGTTGAGCCAATGGTCCAACTGTTGCCGTACGGACGACATGGGGCCCTGGATCAGCATGGGGGCGCCGTGCAGGCACTGCGGAAACGCCCCTTCCAGCTGAGCGCGCAGGCTGGGGGCGCTCAAAAAGCTCATGCCGCTGGTGCCCAGGGGGTGGTTGAAGGCCTTCACACCAATCTTCTTGGAGACAGGCTCGTCTGCCAGCACCAAGTCGAGCTTGTGAAGGCTCAGTTGTGCGACCAACTCGGGAAACTTGCCCTCATGACAGGTCATGTGCACCCTTTGTGGCATGCCCAAAGCGGGCTCCAGCAGGTGGTAGGCGACAGACTTGGCAATCGAGTCGGCCACCCCCACCCGGAATTCGAGCGGTTTTTCTTGTCCACGCGACAGGCGGATGGACTTCTCCAGTTCGTCACCCAGTGCGAAGATCTGCTCGGCATATCCAAGGGCCACCCGTCCTTCGCTGGTCAGTTCGAGGCCTCGGCCACGTTTTTTGAATAGGTCGCGACCAAGCCACTCCTCCAGTTGTTTGATCTGCCCGGACAGTGTCTGGGGGGTGGTGTGCAGCTGCTCGCCAGCGCGCATCACACCGCCCGCCTTGGCCACGGTCCAGAAATAACGCAGATGTTTGAAGTTCATGGTGCTTTCCAGAAAAAACTTCGAAAAAACCGAGCAATAAGAATCGATAAAACGAATATACGCGAAGTGTCAAAAACTCTACATTGAAGCCTTGGCCCTGTCCCGTGGCGCGTTGCGCTAGGGAAGGAACTGTTAGTGTTCAAAAGAACCTGTGCTGAGGAGTAGCAACGATGCGTATCACTACCAGAGGACAACTTGCCGTGTCGGCGATGACCGACCTTGCCCTGCGCCAGAAGATGAGGCCGGTGGCCCTGTCTACCATCAGCGCGCGCCAGGGGACGTCCCTCTCCTACCTGGAGCAGTTGTTCGGCGCATTGCGCCGTGCCGGGCTGGTGGACAGCACGCGGGGCCCCGGTGGCGGCTACACGCTCGCCCGCAGGGTGGATCAAATATCAGTGGCTGAAATCATCTTGGCGGTCGAGAACCTCAAGTCCGACGACCTGCAGAATCTGGGCGCGGGCCAAGCTGCGCAAGTGAAGTCCATGACCGGCGATCTGTGGTCGACCTTCAACCTGCGCGTGATGGAGTATCTGCAGTCGGTGACCTTGCAGGACCTGGTGGCCCAGCAGCTCGAAAAAGGGGGCGTGATGGAAGACGCTGCACCCGCCGTGCCCGCAAAGCCCAAGCTTACCCCCAAGCCGCGTCCCCTGATGGCTCGGGTGGGCGTTCCCAACTCGGTGTTCGCACTGGGCTCCATGCCCCTGCTGCAGCGGCGCTGAACCGGCCCCGGGGCAGTGCACGCCCGGGGGGGTGCGGGCTACAGCTGCTGCGCGAGCTGCTTGATGCCTCGCAGCAGCATCTCCACCGAGATGGCGACCAGGATCAGGCCCATCAGGCGTTCAAAGGCCATCACCACGCGCTCACCGACCAAGCGCTGGATGCGTTCCGCCATGAGCAACACCACGGCACAAACCGCCATAGTGACGCACAGCGCACCCACCCATTCCCACCGCCGCTCAGGCGCCTGGGCCACCAGCAGCATGACCGTGGCCAGTGCAGACGGGCCAGCCAAAGCCGGGATGGCCAGCGGAACAATCAAGGGTTCGCCCGGCAGCTCAGCCTGAGGGCCATCGGAGGACGGAAAGATCATGCGCAGGGCAATCAGAAACAGCACCACTGCGCCCGCAATCTGCAGCGACAGATCGCTCAGGTTCATCACGCGCAAAAACTGCGCCCCGAAGAACAGGAAGATCAGCAGCAAAGCAAACGCGATCAGCACCTCGCGCAGGATCACGCGGGCCCGGCGCTCCTGCGGCACGCCACGCAATGCGTTGGCAAAGATGGGGATGTTGCCCAGCGGATCGGTGATCAGCAGGAGCAGGATGGTGGCCGACGCGAAGGTGTAGCTCACGTTGCGTACACCGCGTCCAGCGAGCGAAAGCCCTTGATTTCGATCGGGTTGCCGCTGGGGTCGTGGAAAAACATCGTCCACTGCTCGCCGGGTTGGCCTTCAAAACGCACCTGGGGCTCCAGCACAAAGGCGGTGCCGACGGCCTTGAGCCGCGCGGCCAGCGCATGCCAATCTGGCAGTTCCAAAATGGCGCCGAAGTGCGGCATGGGCACTAGGTGGTCGCCCACATGTCCAGTGCGGGCACTGGCAAATGGGATACCCAGGTGCAACGAAATCTGGTGGCCAAAGAAATCGAAGTCCACCCAGGTGTCGGTGCTTCGGCCCTCTGTGCAACCGAGCACGCCGCCGTAGAAACGGCGTGCGGCCTCAAGGTCGGTGACGTGGAAGGCGAGGTGAAAGAGGCTGCGCATCCTCCAAAGGATAGCAGCCGGTTCGCGCCTTGGGCGCGGTCTGCAAGACTGTCAGGGCATTCACGCGATGGATGGATCTGCGGCCATGTTGTCAAACTTCCGGAAGTACTGGCGCGCCATGGCCACCAGTTGGGCGTCCGTGGGGTGGTCAGCTGCCACCGAGTCCACTACTGCGTCGGCGACAGCGCCACGGTGCTTCGTGACCCAATCGCGGAACTGGTTGCGCACCAGGCCGGGGCCGGTCAACAGCACTTCACGGGTGCTGGTCAGGGCCTGTGCCACATCGGCAAAAAACGGCGTGAGTTCATCGGCCTTGCCCTGGTGCTTGTGGTGGCTGCGCGATTTGATGCGCTGGGTCTCGGCATGTTCGCGGTCGAACATCACTACATGGGCTTCGGATTGGTCCATCCAGACAACAGCGTGAAAAGTGCTCATGACTTGGCTTTCTTGAAATGTTGAAAAACGCAGGGGCAAGTGGAAGGGAGGGGTCAGGCCGCGCGGCGGTGCTGTTCGGCCTTTTCCTGGCAGTGCACGCAGCGTGCAGCCTCCGGGGTGGCGTGCAGGCGGGCCGCGGTGATGTGGGCGCCACAGTCTGTGCATTCGCCGTACTTGCCCGTCTCAATCCGGGCAAGAGCAGCTTCGATGGCGGCCAGGTGGATGGTTTCGTGCGCGTCCAGCGCAAATGCCAGCTCACGCTCGGTGGCCAGCTGGGCACGCGGATCTTCAGGCTGGCCGAAGTGGTCTGCAGCCGCCTCTGCGCGGCCAATGACGCCCCCGCGTTGCGCGACCAATTGGGCCAGCAGCTCGGCTTGCTGGGCCAGCAATTGCTGGCGGAATGGGGCGGCCTGGGTCTTGTCCATGCGGTGTCTCCTCGGAGGTGAACGGATACCTGCATGGTGCGCCTGTGCGCGAAGGCGTCGGTTGACCAAGGTCAATGGATGACAACCCGGTGGGATGTGCTGCACCCCGTCCACGGAGTCAGAGTATTCGCATCGCTGATTTCTCCTGCATCGTGGACTGGTGTGGATTTACGTGGATTGGCGCTTGGGCGGACGCGCCAGCATTTCGGCGGTGTTGGTCTTGCGGTCGGCGTTCACGCGTTGCACGTGTGGGCGCTCGGCCATGCGCGCCAGGTATTCCCGCACAGGCAGGTCCGCAAGGTAGTCGCGGCCATAGATGATCTTGGTGGCCGAGGCCACCAGCGGCAGGTGCACGATGGCGGCGCAGTCGGCCAGGCTGAAGGTGTCGCCCGCCACGTAGGGGCTGAACTTGGCCAGCTGCGCGAATGCGGCAATGTTTTTCTCAAGCTGTGCTCCCACCTTTTCCTTGGCAGCGTCGCTCACGGTGCCGCCGAAGAAAGCCTGCGGGTACAGGTTGCGCGCCACCAGCTCCAGGTGCAGCTCCAGAAAGGTGATCAGCTCGCGCACCTTGGCGGCCTGGTAGGGGTTGGCGGGGATCAGCGGGTGTTCGGGATGTGCTGCCTCGATGTAGTCGGCCATCACGGCCGACTCGCACAGCGGCCCCTCGGGGGTGAGCAGGTAGGGCACCTTGCCCAGCGGGCTGGCGCTGCGGTCGGTCTCGCCCACCCAGGCCAGTTCCTCGTTGAATGGCAGGCCCTTTTCCAACAGGGCCAGTTTGACCTTGTTGTAGTAGTTGCTGGCCGAAAAGCCGCAGAGTGTCAGCATGGTGTTGTCTCCGTTGTGGTGATGAATCCAGCTCGCATCCTAGGTGCGGGCGAGTAGGCCGTCCGTCGCGCAGATGACCCCGGTCAAGGTCCGGCAGGTGGTGGCGCCTACAATCGGGCGCTCATGTCGCCCTCCCTGCACACCCTCCGTAGCCTTCGCTGGCTCGCCCGCCTGGTGCTGGTGTGGTTTGTGGTGGCTATGGGCGTAGCCGTGGCTTCGCCGCTGGTCAATCCGCAGGCCATGGAGCTGATCTGCTCGGGCTCGGGCGCGATCAAGCTGCTGGTCAAGACCGACGAAGGCGCCCAAGAAATGTCTGGCCACACGCTGGACTGTCCCCTGTGCGCGCAGCTGGGTGCACCTCCTCCCGCCACGCAGGCACAGCCAGCAGTGGTCCATCCCTTGGCGCACGCCCTGCGCACGATTCCCGCCGCGCACATTGCTGCGCGCACTGCTGCGCCGCTGCCGCCGCGCGGGCCCCCGGCGCTCTCCTGAGTTCGCTATTTATTTGATAGCTGCTTGCGCTCTTCCATCGCGCGCAGACAGCCTTTTTGGCTTGAAATTCAGGAGTTGAACCCATGCGCAAAAGCCGCATGGCGCTGGCTGTGGCCGGTGCCTTTCCCCTCGTCTTCTGCGGCAGTGTGCCCGCATTCGCCCAGACCGCTGACAGCACCGGCAGCGCCGGCAGCAACAATGCCCCCGTCAAGGAACTGGGTGTGGTCACCATCAGCGGCGGCCAGCCCACCTCGCTGCCCACGCAGATCCCCACCACCATCGAGGGCGTGACGCGCGAGCAGATCGAGCATTCGATCAATGCCACCGACAGCGAAGACGCGCTCAAGTACCTGCCCAGCCTGCTGGTGCGCAAGCGCTACATCGGCGACTACAACCACGCCGTGCTGTCCACCCGCGCCTCGGGCACGGGCAACCCGGCGCGCTCCATGGTGTTTGCCGATGGCATTTTGCTGAGCAACTACCTGGGCAATGGCCCCACCAATGCGCCGCGCTGGATGCTGGTCACGCCCGAGGAGATCGAGCGGGTGGACGTGCTCTACGGCCCATTCTCTGCCGCCTATGCAGGCAACTCGGTGGGCGCGGTGGTGGACTACGTCACGCGCATGCCGACAAAGTTCGAGGCGCACGGCAAGGTCAGCTACCAGCACCAGCCGTTTGACCTGTACGGCACCAGCACCAGCTATGCGGGCAAACAGGTCAGTGCCTCGGTGGGCAACAAAAACGGTGACTGGTCGTGGTTCCTCAACTTCAACAAGACCGACAGCGAAGGCCAGCCGCTCACCTTCCCCACGCGCCTCGTGTCCGCTGGCACCGTGGGCAATGCGGGCACGCCGGTCACAGGCGCGGTGCAGGGGCTCAACCGCAACAACCAGCCCTGGTACCTGCTGGGCACTGCCACGCAGTACCACACGCAGCAAGACCACATCAAGGCCAAGATCGCCTACGACTTCTCGCCCACTGTGCGGGCGGCCTACACCTTCGGCTGGTGGCACAACGAATCCGAAGGGCGGCCCACCAGCTACTTGCGCGATGCCAATGGCAATGCGGTCTACAGCGGCAACGTGAACATCAACGGCCGCTCGTTTGCGCTGGCACCTACCGACTTCAATGTGTCCAACGAAGACCTCACGCATTTCATGCACGGGCTCTCGGTCAAGAGCAATACCAAGGGCGCGTTCGACTGGGAAGTGGCCGCCAGCCTGTACGACTACCAGACCGACACCCTGCGCGCTGCCACGGTGGCACTGCCTGCGGCGCTGAACGGCGGCGCAGGCCGCATCGTCAACAGCAAGGGCACGGGCTGGAACACCCTGGCTGCCAAGGGCACCTGGCGGCCCGAGGGCGTGCAGGGCGCGCACATTGTGGACTTTGGCCTGCAGCGCGACAGCTACCAACTGCGCACCATCGAGAACGCCACCAGCAACTGGATCAGCGGCGCTGCAGGTGCCCGCAACCAGGCCTTCAACGGCGACACCCAGCTGCTGGGCCTGTGGGCGCAGGACACCTGGAAGATCGCGCCCCAATGGAAGGCCGTGCTGGGTGCCCGCGCCGAGCGCTGGAGTGCCAGCAATGGCCAGACAGGCAACGCCACCACCACGGTGAACCACGCCGAGCGCAACGAAACCTACGTCTCGCCCAAGGCTGCGTTGGCCTACCAGGCCAGCGACCTGTGGGTGCTCAAGGCCTCTACCGGCCGCGCAGTGCGCATGCCTACCGTGTCCGAGCTGTACCAGGGCGGCATCAGCGGCAGCGGCACGCTTATCAACAACGACCCCAACCTGAAATCCGAAAAGAGCTGGACCACGGAGCTGACCGCCGAGCGGGACATGGGTAACGGTCTGCTGCGCCTGACGGCGTTTTTTGAGCGCACCAAGGACGCGCTGTACTCGCAGACCAATGTGCTCGTCACGCCCAACGTTACCAACGTGCAGAACGTGGACGCCATCCGCACCAAGGGTCTGGAGCTGTCGTACCAAGCCGCCAACGTCTTCGTGCGCGGGCTGGAGCTGGGCAGCAGCCTGACCTGGACGGACTCCAAGATCACGCGCAACGACAAGTTCCCTGCCAGCGTGGGCAAATGGCAGCCGCGCATCCCCGAGTGGCGCGCCACCGCCGTGGCCACCTACCGGCCCGACGCCACGTGGTCGTACACCCTTGGTGCGCGCTACAGCGGTAAGCAATACAGCACGCTGGACAACACCGATGTGAACGGCTTTGCCTACCAGGGCGCGAGCCGCTACTTCACCACCGATGTGCGCGTGCGCTACCAGATCACCAAGCAGGTGAGTGCCGCCGTGGGCATCGACAACCTGAACAACTACCAGTTCTGGAACTTCCACCCCTATCCGCAGCGCACCTACATGGCCGAGCTGAAGGTAGATCTGTAAACCCCCTGAGCGGCTTGCGCCGCATCCCCCAAGGGGGACGCCTCCAGCGGCCCGGCAAAGCCGGTTCCGTGGTGGCACTGGCTTGAGCGCGCGCCAGTTTTTAAGGCAATGAATCGTTGAAACGCAAGGTCTCAAAATGAAATTAAACACTATGAAAACTATAGCTGCTATCGCTTTGCTGTCAGGCGCAGGAGGTCTTTTTGGCTCTGCGTTCGCCCATGTGGTGCTCGAATACCAGGTCGCCCCGGCGGGCGCCAGCTACAAGGCCACACTCAAGGTCGGCCATGGCTGCGGTGCCTCGCCCACGCGGCAGATTGCGGTGGACATCCCGGCGGGCATGCGCGGCGCACGCCCCATGCCCAAGCCGGGCTGGGCGCTGGAGGTGCAGCGCGAAAAGCTCGCCCAGCCCTACACCAGCCACGGCCGCAGCATTACCGAAGACGTGGTGCGCGTGACCTGGACGGCGAAGACGCCGGAGGACATGCTGCCCAATGCCCACTACGACGAGTTCGTGCTGGTGGCGACCACGCCTGCGCAGGCGGGCACGGTGTACTGGCCGGTGCGCCAGGCCTGTGCCGAAGGCCGCAACGACTGGGTCGAGGTTCCGAAGCCCGGACAAAAGCTGTCGGACCTGAAGTCCCCAGCCGCAGCGCTGGAAATCCTGCCCGGTGCCAGCGCGGGTGCCCACAATCACTGATTCCGGGCTGCACCGCTGGCCCTCAACGTTTTCACCCCAACCGAAACCACTGCCATGAAAAAACTGCTTTCCACTGCCTCCTTGGCCGCCCTGTTGGTCGCCACTTTTGCCAGCGCTCCCGTGTGGGCGCAAACCGCCGCCGTCAAGGTCGAAGGCGCCTGGGCCCGCGCCAGCGTGCAGGGCCAGAAGGCTACGGGCGCGTTCATGCGCCTCACTGCCCAAGACGGCGCCCGCCTGGTGCGCGCCGAGTCGCCCGCTGCAGGCGTGACCGAGGTGCATGAGATGAAGATGGAAGGCGACATCATGAAGATGCGCGCCATCCCCGCCCTGGACTTGCCCGCAGGCAAGACGGTGGAGCTCAAGCCCGGCGGCTACCACGTCATGCTGATGGACCTGAAGGCGCCGCTGGCCAAAGACACTGCGGTGCCGCTTACCCTGGTGTTCCAGGATGCCAAGGGCGCAGAGAGCAAGCTCAGCATCAGCGTGCCCGTGGCCACCACGCCCCCGGGTGGCGCTGTACCGGCTGGCCATGGGCACGGTCACAAGCACTGAGCGCGACTGAGCGTGCAGGGGCGGGAATCTGCCCCTTCCGGCCGCAACACATTGGAGTAAGCTGTGACCCCATCACAGACCCACCTCTTGCGGAGCGGCCATGAGCGACACATCCAACAACTTCGGTTTCGGCAAATTCGTCCCCGGTTTTGACTTTCTGCAAAGCTTGGCCAAGGGGGCGTCCAGCAGCATTCCGCAGTTGCCCAACCTCAGCAACTGGGTGGCTCCCACCATCAGCGTGGAAGAGCTGGAAAAGCGCATTGAAGAGTTGAAGGCTGTGCAGTTCTGGCTGGAGCAGAACTCGCGTGCGCTGTCCGCCACCATCCAGGCGCTGGAAGTGCAGAAGATGACCCTGGCCACGCTCAAGGGCATGAACTTCAGCATGGGCGACGTGGCCAACGCCTTCAAGCTCAAGACGGCCGACACCGTGATGAGCGGTGTGCAGAAGGCCGCAGACACGGTCACTGGTGCCGCTGAAGCCGTGACCAGCGCCGCCGCCCGCGTGACGGGCCGCGCGGCGGATGCCGACGCGCAAACTGCGGACGAGGCCGATGCCGAGCCCGCACCCGCTGCGAACGCCAAGTCCAAGGCCAAAGGCAAATCAGCGGCCACGCCCGAGCCCGCCGTGGTGGACCCGATGCAGTGGTGGGGTGCCCTCACCAGCCAGTTCCAGCAGATTGCCGCCAACGCCATGAAGGATGCGGCCAAGCAGACCGCCATCGACACCACCAAGAACATGGCCACGGGCCTTGCCAAGGAAGCGCTCAAGACAGCCACCGGCATGGCCAGCCAGTTTGCCGCCAAGGGCATGCAGACCATGCAGGGCGGTGCCAAACGGTCCACTGCATCGGGTGCGGCAAAAAAAACCACCGCTGCCAAGAAGCCTGCGGCCCGCAAAACCACGGCAAAACCCGCCACCAAGAAGACGACGAACAGCACCCGCAGCCCGGCGGCCCGCAAGCGAGCGGGCTGACACACGCCCACTCGGGCGGGTGGTTCGACAACCCGCAGGCGGCGCACTACCCGCACGCCACCGCCCCGGCATGGAGATCTCTCAAATGAAACTGTTTCCCACCGGCCATGCCACCCACCCCCAATGGCGCATGGCTGCCGCGCTGGTGCTGGCACAGCTGCGCGCCCAGATGGCGCTGCCCGACTATGCAGCGGCACCCACCCTGGGCCTGCTCTACATCACCGACCACTATGGCAACGATGCCCAGGCCCTGCTCGATTACCTGAGTGGCGAACTGCCCGAGGTGACCGACTGGAGCGGCACCGTCGGAGTAGGTGTTTCGGCCAACAACGCCGAGTACTTTGACGAGCCCGCGCTGTCGGTGATGCTGCTCGATGTGCCCGCCGACCAGTACCGCGTGTTTTCGGGCGTGGCGCCGCTGCCCACGCATGCGCCGTACCCGGGCACGGGTTTTGTGGCCCATACCGCCCTGGTGCACGCCGATGGCCGCACGCCCGAACTGACCGAGCTGCTGGCCGAAATGGCAGCGCGCACCGACACCGGCTACCTGTTTGGAGGCCTCTCTGCCAGCCGCACCAGCAGCGTGCAGTTTGCGGTGGGCGGCGACGGCAACATGGCCGGGCAGGGCGGTGCCAGCGGGGTTTTTGACGGTGGCCTGTCGGGCGTGGCGTTTGGTGCCGGGGTGGCGCTGGTGTCGCGTGTCACCCAGGGCTGCCAGCCCGTGGGCGCGCTGCACACCATCACCGCCGCGCAGGACAACGTGGTGCTCGCACTTGATGGCGAGCCTGCGCTCGATGTGCTGCTCGACACGCTACAGGTGTCGCTGGACGGTGGCGACCCGCAGCCCGCGCTGCGCAAGGTGCGCGCCACCTTGGCGGGGCTGGTCAGTGTCGGCGCGCAGCCGCAGGGCCAGCGCCGCACGGGCCACTTTGGCACCGACACGCGTGTGCGCCACATCGTGGGGCTGGACGGCTCCCGCCGGGGCGTGGCCCTGGCCGACCATGTGGAGCCGGGCATGCACCTGGCGTTCTGCCAGCGCAACGTGGCGGCGGCGCGCGCCGACCTCATGCGCATCTGCGCAGAAATCCGCGAAGAACTGGAACCCGAGGAGCTGGAGCACGCGCCGATGGTGTCGTCCGACCTGCAAGGCCACCTGGCGGCAGCGTCTGGTGGATCAGCACCTGCCGGAGTGCACCCCCAGGTGGGGCGGCGCATTTGCGGTGCGATTTATGTGAGCTGCTCGGGCCGGGGTGGCCCGCATTTTGGCGGGCCCAGCGCCGAACTGCAGATCGTGCGCCATGCGCTGGGCGATGTGCCGCTGGCCGGGTTTTTTGCCGGCGGCGAGATTGCCCACCACCACCTGTACGGCTACACCGGGGTGCTCACCGTTTTTGTGAACGCGCAATAGGGCCGGGCCGGGCTGCATCTGGCCTGATTGAGCCAGGCCTTGGCGGTCAGAGGACCGGGCTGTCCTCGGCCTCGGCCTTTTCTTCGGGCGTCAGGCGTGTGGCCAGGATCTTGTCGATGGTCTTGCCGTCCATGTCCACCACTTCGAGCTTCCAGTCCTCCCACTGCACCGTGTCGGTCACCTTGGGCAGGCGGCCAGTGAGCAGCATGATCATGCCGCTGAGCGTGTGGTAGCGCCCGCGCTCCTCTTCGGGCACGGTGTCCAGGTTCAGGCGGTCCTTCAGTTCGGGCACAGGGATGTGGCCGTCCAGCAGCCAGCTGCCGTCCTCGCGCTGCAGCGCCCACGACGTTTCGGGGTCGCGCGGCTGGAACTCGCCAGTGATGGCTTCGATGAGGTCCTGCAGCGTCACGATGCCCTGCACCTCGCCGTATTCGTCGATCACAAAGGCCATGTGCACGTCCGACAGGCGGAAGTTGTCCAGCAGCTCCATGCCCGTGATGGTTTCCGGCACGTACAGCGCCGTCTGCAGTGGCTGCTCGGCCAGGCCGCCGCGCGCCTTGTCGCGCAGCGTGCGCGACATCCACTGGCGTGCGTTGATCACGCCCAGGATGTTGTCCATGCCGCCCCGTACCACCGGAAAGCGTGCGTGGTCGGATTCCTCGATGCATTTGAGGTTGTCTTCAAACGACGCATCCACATCCAGACACACCACGTCGCCGCGCGGCACCATCAGCGAGCCGATCTGGCGGTCGTCCAGTCGGAACACGTTGCGCACCATGGTGTGCTCGTGCGACTCGATCACGCCGGCGGTGGTGCCTTCGACCAGCATGGCGTGGATTTCTTCTTCGGTCACCGGGCTGCCGCTGGTTTCCTTCACGCCGAGCAGGCGCAGCAGCGTGCGCGTGGAGGTGGACAGCAGCAGCACAAAAGGCTTGGTCGCTAGCGCCAGAAAATTGATGGGCCGCGCCACCAGGCGGGCAAAGGTCTCGGGGTAGGACTGGCCGATGCGCTTGGGCACCAGTTCGCCCACCACGATGGAGAAGTAGGTGATCAGCACCACCACCAGGCCGGTGGCTGCGTAGCTGCCATATTGCAGCGGCACCCCCAGGCGCTCCAGCCAGGCCGCCAGCGGGGCGGCCAGGGCGGCCTCGCCCACGATACCGTTCAGGACACCAATCGACGTGATGCCGATCTGGATGGTGGAGAGAAAACGCGTGGGGTCTTCGCCCAGCTTCACGGCGGCGGCTGCGCCGCTATCGCCCTCATCAATCAGCTTTTGCAGCCGGGCCTTGCGCGCAGTGACCAGAGCGATCTCTGACATGGCAAACAGGCCGTTGAGACAGATGAGGGCGAACAGTATTGCTATTTCCATACAAAGGGCGCCTTGCGCGCCCTTGGGTGTTGAGTTGCAAGCGATTGTACGGAAGGGGGTGAAGCCCCTTTTCTTTTGCCCCGGGGGGCGTGGTCAGCCGCCTTCGGTGGGCAGGCCCATGGCATCCCATTCGGGCAGGCCGCCGCGCAGCCAGTAGACCGACTTGAAGCCCTTGGCCGCCGCCACTTTGGCCGCCTTGTAGGACTTCCAGCATTCGGCGCCGTTGCAGGCAAAGATCACGGGCTGGGCTTTGTCCAGCTTGGGCAGCTTGTCCAGCGCTTGGAAGTCATCCTGCGCGGCGTTGAACGCCACATCTTTGAGGCTTTTTTCCACATAGGCCGCAAACACGGCGCCCCGGATGCGTTTGGCCTTGAATTCCTTCTCGGTGCGTGTGTCCACCAGTGTGGCGCCCTGCGCCAGCAGGGTCTGGGCCTCGCGCGCGGTGATGCGGCTCACCCCCGGCAGGCTGGTGGGGGTGAACAGGCCCAGTTCCGCCACGCGGCGGTATTCATTGGCTTCGGGGCGCAGGGTGACGGGCGGCAGGCCGGTGGACGCTGGTGTGGTGCCAAACCACTGGGCCAGCCGGTTGCGTGCGTCGGCGGGCAGGTCCTTCTTCACGACCACCGAGAAGCCACCCGGCACCGGCTGCGAGGTGGCCAGCACGCGTGCGGTGCCGGGGTGCGCGGCCGCCCATTCGGCCCAGTCGTCCTCGCGCACCACGGTGGCGTCGGTGGAGCCCAGGGTCAGGGCGGTGAGGCCCGCCTGGGGAAACTTCTCATACTGCACAGAGCGCAGGTCCTGGAACGACAGCCCGGCCTCGTTGAGCATGCCGCGCGCCATGTAGGTGTAGATCGAGTCCTGCTGCGGCAGGTAGAGGCGGCGGCCCTTCATGGCGGGCACGGCGTCGATCTGCGCCAGCCCCACCAGCAGGTATTTGTCGGACTTATGGGTGGCGCCCACCAGCTCGTAACCCCGCTGCAGGGCCGAGG
>NZ_QAIH01000275.1:30808-35533 GCF_003060895.1 Acidovorax sp. HMWF029
CCGCCACCTGGGCCGGGCCGATGAAGATGTCGTAGCCCGCGCTGCGGGTGGCGCGCATCACGTCGGCCAGGTCATCGCTGGTGGCCAGGGCCACGGGCTGGCCCGAGGCCTTGGCCAGGCCCGACTCGGCCGCCGTGCGCAGGATGGAATGCGCGGCCTTGCGCGCAGTAGGCTCCACCGCCACGATGGCAGTGAGTTGGGCCAGCGCCGCGCTGCAGCCCAGGCCCCAGCACAGCAGTGCGGCCATGCGAATGCGGTTACGGGTGCGGGGGGCATGGGGGTTTTTATACGTGTTCATGACATCGCCCTTTCTCTTTCTCTCTCTGCCGAAGCGGCGAATATGCCCACGCCGCCTGACATGCGTGCGAATGTTTCTGATGTTTTGTATCTGTTACTTCTGTTAACGCAATGTTGCGTGCGGCCGGCCGGGGCTGCCGCACAGAATGCGGGCTGCCTCCGTGCTGGCCTGAGGAGGCTGCCGCCGGGCCGGGCCTTCCTGCCTGCCCATTCCACCCCCCATTCGGAGACCTTCCCATGACACATTCCACGACCTTGCCGCGCCGTCACATGCTGGCCGGAAGCGCTGCCGCCCTGGGCGCGCTGGGCCTGGCCGGATGGACGGGCACCACCCGGGCCCAGCAGGCGGCCGCTGCCGCTGCCAAGCCGCTGCCCGCCTATGCGGGCTGGAAGACACCAGACGCCCTTATCGTGCACAGCACCAGCACGCTGGAGACGCGCCGCTCTGCATTCGGCACCAGCGTCATCACCCCGTCAAACCAGCTGTATGTGCGCAACAACCTGCCCGCACCCGATGCCGCCATCCTCGACAACCGCGATGCCTGGACCGTGGCGATCGAAGGGGTCAAGAGCCCGCGCAGCCTGACCGTGGCCGAGCTCAAGACCCTGGGCGTTGAGACCGTGGCCACCGTGCTGCAGTGCTCGGGCAATGGCCGGGGCTTCTTCCCCAGCAAGCCCAGCGGCACGCCCTGGCAGGTGGGGGCGGCAGGATGTGTGGTCTGGAGCGGCGTGCCGCTGCGCAATGTGGTGGCGGCCCTGGGTGGGCTGGCCGATGGTGCTGCCTACCTGACCGGCACGGGCGGCGAGAAGCTGCCCGAAGGTGTGGACCCGCTCACCGTGCTGGTGGAGCGCTCGGTGCCCGTGAAGGCGCTCGACGACGCGCTGCTGGCCTGGGAGATGAATGGCGAGCCGCTGTCGCTGGCGCATGGCGGCCCGCTGCGGCTGGTGGTGCCCGGTTACCAGGGCGTGAACAACATCAAGTACGTCAAGCGTGTGGCCTTCGGCAGCGCACAGTCACAGGCGCGCATCATGTCGCACGGCTACCGCATGTCGCCGCCCGGCTCCAAGGCCAGCCCCGACCAGCCGTCGGTGTGGGAGATGGGCGTCAAGTCCTGGATCAACGGCCCGCTGCCCGACAAGGGCGCGCTCAAGCCCGGCCAGGTGCAGGTGCATGGCGTGGCCTTTGGCGGCACGCGCGGCATCAAGGGCGTGGAAGTGTCGGCCGATGGCGGCAAGACCTGGTTGGCGGCCAAGCTCATCGGCCCCGACCTGGGGCCCTTTGCCTGGCGGCAGTTTGCGCTGCCCCTGCGCCTGGAGGCAGGCAGCCATGTGCTGGCCAGCCGCGCCACCGACGCGGCGGGCAATGTGCAGGCCGAGCAGCGCGAGGAAAACCTGGGCGGCTACAACAACGCCAGCTGGCGCGACCACGCCGTTACTGTGACCGTCGCCTGACATGGGTAGATTGAACCGAGCACACCGCCTTGCCGTGGCGGTGTGGGCCGCTGGAGCCTGTGCGGCGGCTGGGGCTGCCGACCCCGCCGAACTGGCGCGCGGCAAGGAGCTGTTCACCAAGATCCAGCCCGCCTGCGCCGTGTGCCACACGCTGCAGGCGGCGGGTGCTGAGGGGCAGGTGGGCCCGGTGCTGGACGAGCTGAAACCCGACGCAGGCCGTGTGCTGCGTGCGCTCAAGGCGGGCATCGGCGTGATGCCGTCCTATGCCGAGCGCATGAGCGAGAAGGACATGCAAGCCGTGGCGCAGTTTGTGGCGCACGCCACGGGCGCGGCCAAGTAGGTGCAGGCTTGCGCCTCGGTTGCAGCGGGGCCTTGCTGCAACCGCGCACGGCCTCAGGCCACCGTGCGCGACGGCACCAGCGCCGCCCCGGCTGCGCGCCCCTGCAAGCCCTGGAACGCAAAGTCCACCTCGGGCACCCGGCCACTCACGATGTCGGCCAGCGCCTTGCCCGAGCCGCAGGCATGTGTCCAGCCCAGCGTGCCGTGGCCGGTGTTGAGGAACAGGTTGCCCACTTTCGTCTTGCCGATCAGTGGCACGTTGCTGGGCGTGGCGGGGCGCAGGCCGCTCCAGAACTGCGCCTGGGTGGTGTCGCCCGCGCCGGGAAAGAGCTGCTCCACGCGCCGCACGATGGCCTCGCTGCGCACCTGGTTCAGGTGGCGGTCATAGCCGTTCAACTCCGCCGTGCCCGCAATGCGCAGGCGGTCGCCCCGCTCGCTGGTGTAGCGCGAGAACACGAGCTTGAACTCGTCGTCCGTCAGGCTCACCTGGTGCGCCTTGGACGCGTCTTTCACCGGCATGGTCACCGAGTAGCCCTTGGCCGGGTAGATCGGTAGCGCGATGCCCAGCGGCTGCGCCAGCAGCGGGCTGAAGGAACCCATGGCCAGCACAAACGCGTCGCCCCGCACGCGCTCGAAGCGGCCTTCGGCATTGGTCACTTCCACATGGTCGATGCGGCCACCGGCCTCGCGCAGCGCGGTGATGTGGTGGCCCATGCGGAACTGCACGCCCGCCGCCTCGCACAGTTTGGCCAGCTCGCGCGTGAACTGGTTGGCGTCGCCGGATTCGTCCTCGGCCGTGTAGGTGGCACCGGCCAGCTGCGGGCGGATGTGGGCCAGCGCAGGCTCGATGCGCACGGCCTCGTCGGCGCTGATCACCTGGCGCTCGCAGCCGAGTTGGCGCATCTGCTCGGCCGGGGCCAGTGCGCCGTCGAATTCCTTTTGGTTGGTATAGAAGTGCAGGATGCCCTGCGCGCGCTGGTCGTACTGGATGCCGGTGGCCGCGCGCAGCTGCTGCAGCGTGTCGCGGCTGTACGTGCCCAGGCGCACGATCTGCTCGATGTTGTGGCGCGTGCGCGCGGGCGTGCAGTTGCGCAAGAAGGAAAGGCCCCACAGCCACTGCCGCATGTCGGCGCGCAGGCGAAAGAGCAGAGGCGCGTCCTCCTTGCCCAGCCACTGCAGCACCTTGAGCGGGGCGCTCGGGTTGGCCCAGGGCTCGGCGTGGCTCACCGAGATCTGGCCGCCGTTGGCAAAGCTGGTCTCGGCGCCGGGCGTGCCCTGGCGGTCGATGACGGTCACCTCGTGGCCGCGTTGCGAAAGGAAATAAGCCGAAGTCACGCCGAGCAAGCCGGCGCCCAGAACGATCACGCGCATTTTTGAAGCCTTTTTAGGGGTTCGCGCCTGATGGGTATGCGGTAGCAGCTACTAAATCAATAGCAAGCAGCTGGCGCATGTCCACCAGGCTGCCGCTCCCCCTGTCCTTGGTACCTGAGAGATTCACCGCTATCCCACCCGGGCTGCGGCTTGCTCCTTCGGTGCGCCACCACGCTGCGGGCAGGTGGTGGCGGCTCTCCAGACGGCTTTGAAAAATGGTGCAGTACGGAACCTGAGCGTGTATGGGAGTTTGCGCCTTCGGTGCACGGCGGGCGGTGCCACCGTGCTCTCCTGCGGGGGCCATTCTAGGAGCGCCCGGTGCGCTGAAACCGACTCCTGCGCGCTAATGGGCCGCAATCGTTGCTGATGCTGGCGCCGTGGGCCTCTGCGGCCGGTGGCCATAATTTGCCAACATCCCTGACCCTGAAACCACCCCATGCCCGATACCGCCTTCGATCCGCAGACCAGTGCCGCCGTGCTCACCATGGCCCGCCAGGGGCGCACGCCCCGCCCGTTCGACCTGCCCGCCGCGCTGCGCCCACAGGACGCCGCCCAGGCCTATGCCGTGCAGGACGCCGTGGTGCGCGAGCGCGGCGAAGTCGCGGGCTGGAAGGTGGGCTCGGCCGCGCCCGATGCACTGCCCGCGCGCGCGGCGCTCACCCGCGATTCGGTGTGGGTGGCGCAGGCCCCGCACGCCGGGCAGGCCGCAGTGCACCTGCCCACCGCCGGGTTTGCGGTGCTGGGGGTGGAGGCGGAGCTGGTGTACGAACTGGGCACCGACCTGCCCCCGCGTGAGACGCCCTACAGCGCGGCCGAGGTGCTGGCCGCCATGGTATCGGTGCGTGCCGCCATCGAGGTGTGCGACACGCGCTTTGCAGCCTGGGGGCTGCAGGGCGAGTGGAGCCGCCTGGCCGATCAGGCCTGCCATGGCGCGCTGATCGTGGGATTCGGGGTTCGTGATGTGGCCGCCGTGCAGCCGCTGTCGCAAGCCGTGACGTTGTCGGTGAACGGGGCGGTGGCTGTGCAGCACGCCACCTGGGGCAACCCGGCGGGCGACCCGCTGCGGCTGCTGGCCTGGCTGGCCAACGAAGGCGCACACAGCCTGGGTGGCCTGCGCGCGGGCCAGTGGGTGACCACGGGCTCTTGCACCGGCACCGTGCTGGTGGCGCCGGGCACCCGGGTGGTGGCAGATTTCCCGGGCCTGGGCCGGGCGGAGCTGGTGCTCGACTGAGCACCACCCGGCCAGCGCCGCGCCCGGCCCAGGCC
>NZ_QAIH01000275.1:35543-35754 GCF_003060895.1 Acidovorax sp. HMWF029
TCCCGATCGTGCCGGTTGGGCACACCGTCACCGTCGCGGTCCCAGCGGCCGGGCTGCATGTCCCAGCGGCCGCCATGTTCCACCCAGCGTGGCTCGCGGTAGTGGTAGCCGGGACGGGCCTTCACCCAGTGGCCTTGTAGCCAGACATGGCGGTGGCCGCGCCACTCCCAGTGGCCGGGCACCCAGACCATGCCCCGGCGTGGATGGGGCA
>NZ_QAIH01000276.1 GCF_003060895.1 Acidovorax sp. HMWF029
GCTGAGCCCACGGGGGGAACCATGCCTGGCTTGAAGATCATGGTCTTTTCGAAGTTCTGGCCTTCGGCTTCCTGCAGAAAGCGAATCTTGTACTTGCCCACTTCAATCGTGTCGCCATTGCGCAAATCCTGGCGTTTGACCGCTTTGGCATTCACATAGGTGCCGTTGGTGCTGCCCAGGTCTTCGATCTCGACCTCGTGCTCTGCCATGTGGATCACGGCATGCTCCCCGCTCACGGCAAGGTTGTCGATCACGATGTCGTTGTATGGGCGTCGGCCGAGCGTAGTCCGCTCTTTGGTCAGCTGCACTTCCTTGATGACGACCCCGTCGATTGAAACGATCATTCTCGGCATGATCCACTCCTGATGTGATGAATTGTTGTGGTTTGGGCCGGTCAGGCGGCCCCTAGCAATCGGGACATAAGGCCGCGCTTCTTGCCTCCCGCGGCGGCCTGCACCAGCAGCACGCTCACGTTATCACGCCCGCCGTTCGCGTTGGCGGTGTCGATGAGCAGTGTGGCTTTTTCTTCCAGCGCAAGTGGCGCGCGCATCATTTCCGCAAGGTCGGGTTCGGACACCATGTCCGTGAGGCCATCCGAGCACAGGAGGAAGAGATCATTGGCTGCCACTTGGAACTCGTTGACTTCCATCATGACGTTGGGCTCCACCCCCAAGGCGCGGGTCACCAGATTACGGTTGGACGACAGTGCGGCCTGCTGGGCCGTGAGCAGGCCAGCGTCTATCTGCTCTTGAAGCCACGAGTGGTCTCGCGTGATTTGCTGCAGCGCACCATCCCGCAGCCGGTAGCAGCGCGAATCACCGATATGCCCGAGGATGAGCCGACTGCCATGAAAGACGGCGACGACCAGGGTGGTTCCCATGCCTGCATATTGGGGGTTCGACAGCGAAGCGCCTAGGATGGCGTGGTTGGCATTCTCAACGCAGATTTCCAACGCGCGCCGCACATCGGTGGATTGGGGCGTTGTGCCCGCCTGGGCCAGCCAGCGGGCCATTTCGGTGCGGATGAAGGTAGTGGCCATGCCACTGGCGACTTCTCCGGCGTTGTAGCCGCCCATGCCGTCCGCAAGTATGGCGACCTGCGCTTCGCGATCGACCGCCACCGCATCTTCATTGTTGGCGCGCACCCGGCCCTTGTCGGTCCGAGCGAAAAATTCGTAGGTCATGGGTGTATGGGCGAGCGTCATGGGGCGCCTGAAACGGGCGGGGCTGACGCTCCCCGCACGGCGGGGGGGTCCATCACGGTTTCCTGAAAATCCGTCATCTCGTGCCCTGTTGCATCGCGGTCCGCATCATAGACCACTGTTTCGGGCGCTGGCATGCTCCCGACGTCCGCTGTTCCTGCGGCAGCTTGCCGCAGATCGGCGGCAAACTGGCGGCCTGTTTGGTAGCGGGCCTCGGGGCGCTTTTGCAGCGCCAGTGCCACCACCCGTGCGACGGCCGTGGAGAGGTCGGGGCGCAACTCGCGGATATCGGGCGCATCTACACTGGCGATCTTGTGCATCAGCTCTGTCATTGAGGCGCCCCGCAGAGGAAGGGTGCCGGTCAGCAGCTGGAACAGCGAGATGCCCAGCGAGTACAGGTCCGACCTGCCGTCCACCTTTTTCCCGGCGAGCTGCTCTGGCGACATGAAGCTGGGGGTGCCGAGCACCAGTCCTGTGCGTGTCTTGCTGGAGTCGGTAATGCGCGCAATGCCAAAGTCCGTCACCTTCACCGCGTGGGTGGTGCTGTCAAACATGATGTTGGCGGGCTTGATGTCGCGGTGCACCACGTTGTGGGCATGGGCGTAGTCCAGCGCATCGGCCACACATGCGGCAATTGAAAGCACAGTATGTACTGGCAGCAGATGTTCCTTCTCACAGGCGTGGGCCAGGTCTCGGCCTTTCAGGAACTCCATGGCGATATAGGCCAAATCATGCTCTTCGCCTGCATCGAAGATGGTCACGATGTGGGGGTGTTGCAGGCGCCCGGCAGTTTCGGCCTCCCGGAAGAACCTGGCCCGTGCATCGATCAGCGCATCGCCCTCGAACTCCTGGCACAGGGCCAGGGTTTTGATGGCTACGACACGCCCGATTTTAGGGTCCCGCCCCAGATAGACGACGCCCATGGCTCCTTTGCCGATTTCCCGGTCGATTTGGTAGCGCCCCAGCATGGGCATGCCCAGTGTGGCGTCACCGGGGAGTCGTGGGCTGGCTGAGGCGCCTTGGGGAGGGGTGAGCGCAGGCTGGCTGTTGGGGCCGCTGCTGTCAGCCTTGGCGCGTGCCCGCTTGTAGCGGCTGCGCGTGTCTTTGTATTGCCGGTTGTGCCTGAGGATGTGTTCGTAGACCGCCTTGGCCTTGGCGAAGTTGCGTTTGCGTTCAAAGTCTTCGGCCAGGTGGTAGAGGTTTTCCAGCAAGGCGTCGCTGACGGGGACTTTGCGCAGGCGCTCAAATGCCATGTCAAGCTGTCCCTGCCCGTGCAGGGCCAATCCCATCATTCGGTCAGCCTCCGCTGCTTCGGCCGATGCCGGGTGTTGCCGACCGTTTTTCCATCCGAGCAGCAAGTTCGCTGCTATGCCCGCAGCGAGCGCGATGGTGGGCAGCGCTAGCGCAATCCATAGGCCAGCGTAGTGCAGCAGCCCCCAGCCGACTGCTGCGTGCGTTAGGGCAAGCGCCGCGCCAACACCCAGTACGACAGACGCCTGCGTCCGGTGGGCAAGCAATGCCACATACAAGAGTGCGCCTGCCGCCGCCAGCCCGGATGCCCATGGGCCCCAGGCGGGCACCTGCGCGCCAAGGCCCAGCCGGATGGACGACACGGTACGCGCCAGAGTATCAACGGGGTACAGCGGCCCTTGCCCACCTTGCTGCGCCAGCGCCGCAGCGGTGCTGCCCACCAGCACAATCTTTCCCTGGAAGCTGCTGGCGGGCGTTTTGCCGTCGAGCACGTTGGTGAAGGAGTGCGTGGGGAATGCTGGGCTGTCGCCCGGCGTCGTTTGCACGCGGGGGCGCATCACGGCAGTGGCATCTGTCGCAATGTGAAGTCCCCCCAGGCGCAGCCCGGGGGGGGCGTCTTGGATGTGCAAGTCGCTCGAACTCAGATGAAGGCTGTGTTGGGCTGCCAGAAGGGCCAGCGAAGGAATCCCGGTGTTGTCGTAGCGCAAAAGCAGGGGCACCCGGCGGGTCTGGCCGTCATTGTCTACATCTGGGTACAGATGGCCCACGGCGGCGGCGGCAGCTCCCAGGATTCCAATCGGGTGCTGTGCCGACTGGGCGGGCTTGGCAAAGGAGCCGGGGTCGGGCAGCGTGCTTCGGCGCACGTAGGACGGAAGCGCTGCGGGCGTGCCTGTAGGGGCGTAACGCGATGCCAGCAGCACATTGCCCGCACGCTGGATTGCGCTGGCCAGACGGGCATCCGTGTCGAGCGTCTGGTCGGCGTCGGTAGCGATGCGGCTGAGTTCGGTGGCCAGCGGGCCGTTGTCGCCGGAAGCGGCAAGCAATTCCCGGATCTTGCGCACATGGCCCAGGCCCCGGTCACTCTGGGGTTCTGTGAAGTGGGCGGTGTGGACGATGGTCTTGGCACCGCTGGCTGCGAGCTGATCGATCAGCCGCGCGTGGATGTCGCGGGACCAGGGCCAGGGGCCCAGTGCGGCCAGGCTTGCGTCGTCGATGTTGACGATGGCAATTTCCGGCAGGGGGGCGGGAGTGGTGGTGCGGATGGCCGCGTCATACAGCGCAACGTCCAGTCGCTGGGCAAGGCCCGTGATCACGCACAGGGTCACTACTGCCAGCCCCGCCAATGCGCTCCAGAAGCCATCGGTACGCCACACATTCAGTCGCCGTGCCGAGGATTTTCTGCCCACTTGCTGTTGTTCCACTCAGGTATTGAGCAGCAGTTCAAGCAATAACTGCGCCCAGGCCCTGGGATGGTGATTCCTGCATGTTTTTGCACCAAATACCGCGGCGGGCTTACTTCCCGTGCCCTTCTTGTCGGGGGCTGGGTTGGATGTTGGATGAGGGTGCCATTTTTGTCACATTGGGGCATGTTCGCGGCGTAGCGGTACGTACCGCCAAGCATGGCATCCATGCAAAGCGTACTTTTCGGTGGCGAGCAGGTCTCTGGAAAAATGGCCAGAGACGGGCACACAGAGCGAAAAAAAGCGCCCGAAACCTGGGTTTCGGGCGCCTTGAGCCGCTACGTTTTCGCCCCTCGGGGGCTGCCATGCTGGGGGCATAGCAGTGGCCTTGGGCGACGCGCGACTTACTTCAGTTGGGCCTTGAGCAGCTTGCCCAGTTCCGACGGGTTGCGTGTGATCACGAAACCGGACTCTTCCATGATGGCCAGCTTGGCATCGGCCGTGTCGGCACCGCCAGAGATCAGGGCTCCCGCGTGGCCCATGCGCTTGCCGGGAGGGGCCGTCACGCCAGCGATGAAGCCCACCACGGGCTTCTTCATGTTGGCCTTGCACCATTGGGCGGCTTCGGCTTCGTCAGGACCGCCGATTTCGCCGATCATGATCACGGCGTCGGTGTCTGGATCGTCATTGAACGCCTTCATCACGTCGATGTGCTTCAAGCCATTGATGGGGTCGCCACCAATGCCCACGGCACTCGACTGGCCCAGACCGACTTCGGTCAGCATGGCCACGGCTTCGTACGTCAGCGTGCCCGAGCGGGACACCACGCCGATGCGGCCCTTGCGGTGGATGTGGCCGGGCATGATGCCGATCTTGATTTCGTCAGGCGTGATCAGGCCGGGGCAGTTGGGGCCCAGCAGCAGGGTCTTCTTGCCGCCCGCAGCTTCCTTGGCCTTCATCTTGTTGCGCACTTCCAGCATGTCACGCACTGGGATGCCTTCTGTGATGCAGATGGCCAGGTCCAGGTCGGCCTCAACGGCTTCCCAGATCGCGGCAGCAGCACCAGCTGGAGGCACATAGATCACCGACACGGTAGCGCCCGTCTGGTGAGCGGCTTCCTTCACGGAGGCGTAGATCGGGATGTTGAAGATGGACTCGCCAGCCTTCTTGGGGTTCACGCCGGCCACGAAGGCATTCTTGCCGTTCGCGTATTCCTGGCACTTTTCGGTGTGGAACTGGCCCGTCTTGCCCGTGATGCCCTGGGTGATGACCTTGGTGTCTTTGTTGATGTAGATCGACATGTGTGTTCTCCGGGCTTACTTGACGGCAGCAACGATCTTGGTCGCAGCTTCGGCCATGGTGTCTGCGGCAATGATGGGCAGGCCGGACTCGGCCAGCATCTTCTTGCCCAGCTCTTCGTTCGTGCCCTTCATGCGCACAACCAGCGGCACGTTCAGGTTCACAGCCTTGCAAGCGGTGATCACGCCGGTGGCGATGGTGTCGCACTTCATGATGCCGCCGAAGATGTTGACCAGAATGCCCTCGACCTTGGGGTTCTTGAGCATGATCTTGAAGGCTTCGGTCACCTTCTCGGGGGTGGCACCGCCGCCCACGTCCAGGAAGTTGGCAGGCTCGCCGCCGAACAGCTTGATGGTGTCCATGGTGGCCATGGCCAAGCCAGCGCCGTTCACCAGGCAGCCGATGTTGCCGTCCAGGCTGATGTAGGCCAGGTCGAACTTGGAGGCTTCCACTTCGGCTGGATCTTCTTCGTCCAGATCGCGGAAAGCCACGATTTCGGGGTGGCGGAACAGGGCATTGGCGTCAAAGTTGAACTTCGCGTCCAGGGCCATCAGGTTGCCCTTGGAGTCGCAGTTCAGCGGGTTGATTTCCACCAGCGACGCATCGGTTTCCATGTAGCACTTGTAGATCTTGGCGAAGATGTCTACGGCCTGGTCGATGGACGCGCCGGTCAGGCCGATGGCAGCGGCCACCTTGCGGGACTGTGCTTCGGTGATGCCAGCGATGGGGTCGATCATCTCGGTGATGATCTTCTCGGGGGTGGAGTGGGCCACTTCCTCGATGTCCATGCCGCCTTCGCTCGATGCGATAAGGGCGACCTTCTGCGTAGCGCGGTCGGTGACCAGCGACACATACAGTTCGTTCTTGATGTCAGCGCCGTCTTCGATGTACAGGCGACGGACTTTCTGGCCTTCAGGGCCCGTCTGGTGCGTGACCAGCTGCATGCCCAGGATCTCGCTGGCGCGTGCTTTCACGTCGTCAATGGTCTTTGCAACCTTCACGCCGCCGCCCTTGCCACGGCCACCGGCGTGGATCTGGGCCTTGACCACCCACACGGGGCCGCCGAGTTTTTGTGCTGCTTCCACGGCTTCTTGCACCGTGAATGCGGGAATGCCACGCGGAACGGGCACACCAAAATTGCGCAAGATTTCCTTGCCTTGGTATTCGTGAATCTTCATGAGGTCTCTCTCAGGGAAGGGTGGTAGTTACCCGTTTACCATGAACAGTTGTCTGGCCGCGGGCTTGGGACATGGCAACCCGCGACTGTATCATGCTGCAACGCACCATCCCATGTGCCTAGTACGTACATCCCCTTACCGTCGGGCCGCAGCCCGTTGTTGCACACGAAGGAATACCCCATGTCCAAAGTCTTTATTGATGGCGAAGCCGGTACCACGGGCCTGCAGATCCGCGAGCGTTTGCAGGCCATGCCGCAGGTCGAGCTGGTCAGCATCGCGCCCGAACTGCGCAAGGACCCCAGTGCCAAGCGCGACCTGATTGCGGGCGTGGACCTGGTGGTGCTGTGCCTGCACGACGATGCAGCGCGCGACACCGTGGCCATGGTGGAGGAGATCGAGCGCAGCTCGGGCCGCAAGGTCAAGGTGATCGACGCAAGCACCGCCCACCGCACGGCCGACGGCTGGGTGTACGGGTTTCCAGAACTCGCCGCATCGCAAGCGCAGGCGGTGCGCGATGCCGCCCGTGTGTCCAACCCCGGCTGCTACGCCACGGGCGCGATTGCCATCCTGCGCCCGCTGGTTGATGCGGGGCTGATCCCTGCGGACTATCCACTGAGCCTGCCCTCGGTCTCGGGCTATTCGGGTGGCGGCCGCACCATGATCGAGGCCTACGAGGCAGGCACCGCCGCGCCGTATGAGGCTTACGCGCTGGGCCTGTCGCACAAGCACATCCCTGAGATCCTGCGCTACACCGGCCTCACACGCCGCCCGGTGTTTATCCCCGCAGTGGGCAACTTCCGCCAGGGCATGCTGGTGCAGTTGCCGCTGCACCTGGACCTGCTGCCGGGCGCGCCCAAGGCCAGCGATCTGCACGACGCACTGGCCAGCCACTACAGCCGCACCAACACGTCCGAACAGTGGGTCAGCGTGCTGCCCCCCACCGATGACTTGAAGCTGGCCGCCGACACGCTGACCGACACCAACAAGCTGGAGCTGCGCGTGTTTGCCAACGAGCAATACCGGCAGGCCGTGGTCATTGCGCGCCTGGACAACCTGGGCAAGGGCGCCAGCGGCGCGGCAGTGCAGAACCTGCAGTTGATGCTGGGCGTGTAACCGCCCTAGAGCGCACTTGGGCGCACTAGGGCGCACCAGAAATTGGGGTCATGCCCCGCTGTTGGCGGTGCGTTCAGCCCTCGTCAGACCCGTCGGCGCCCAGCACTGCGCGCCGCACAACATCCCCTGAGAACCCCCGCGTCAGCAAAAAGCGCATGTGCTTGGCACGGGTTTGCGGGTCTGCGGCGGGCTCGCCAAACTTGCGGCGCCACACTTCGCGGGCACGCTCCAGTTCGCTGCCCTGCAACTGGGCCACGGCCTGCTGCACCGCGTCTGCACCCAGGCCTTTGGACTGCAGCTCCTGCCGGATGCGCGCTGCGCCCAGGCGGCCTGCGCGCCGGTTCAGCACCGACTCCACCACCCGCGCCTCGCTGATGAAATCGCGTGCCTGCAGATCGTCGAGCAGGGCGTTGAGGTCATCGCCCTCCTCAACATGCGGGGCCAGCTTGCGCAGCAGCTCAGCGCGCGAGTGTTCGCGCTGGCTCAGCAGCCGCAGTGCGCGCCCCTTGAGCGACAGCGTGGTGAAGCCCATGGTGACTAGGGTATTAAAAATTGATAGCAAGAAAAGCTTTGCTATCGCGCGGTGAAGCCTTGTTTGGCTTGGGTTTTGGAAGTCTGCCTGCCGCCAAACCCTTGCGGGCTTGGTTCTGGCGGCATGGCAGCTGTGTTTGGCTTACGCCTCGTCGCCGTCGGCACTGGCCTGCGCCAAGGCGGCGGGCAGCAGCGCAATGCCCAAGCCCTCACGCACCTTGTTCTCGATTTCACGAGCCAGGTCCGGGTTCTCACGCAAAAATTCGCGGGCGTTGTCTCGGCCCTGGCCGATCTTCTCGCCGTTGTAGGCATACCAGGCGCCCGACTTCTCGACGATCTTGGCCGTCACGCCCATGTCGATGATCTCACCCTCACGGCTGATGCCCTCGCCGAACAGGATGTCGAATTCGGCCGTCTTGAAGGGCGGGCTCACCTTGTTCTTGACCACCTTGACCTTGGTTTCGTTGCCGATGGCTTCGTCGCCCTTCTTGATGGTGCCGGTGCGGCGGATATCGAGGCGCACCGAGGCGTAGAACTTGAGCGCATTGCCGCCCGTGGTGGTTTCGGGCGAGCCGAACATCACGCCGATCTTCATGCGGATCTGGTTGATGAAGATGACCATGCAGTTGGTCTTCTTGATCGTGGCGGTGAGCTTGCGCAGCGCCTGGCTCATCAGGCGGGCCTGCAGGCCGGGCAGGGCGTCTCCCATCTCGCCTTCGATTTCGGCCTTGGGCGTGAGGGCGGCGACCGAGTCCACGATGATCAGGTCCACGGCGCCCGAGCGCACCAGACTGTCCACGATTTCGAGCGCTTGTTCGCCCGTGTCGGGCTGGCTGATCAGCAGGTCGGACAGTTGCACGCCGAGCTTCTGGGCGTATTGCACATCAAGGGCGTGTTCCGCATCGACGAAGGCGCAGGTGCCGCCCTGCTTTTGCATCTCGGCCACCACCTGCAGCGTGAGTGTGGTCTTGCCCGACGATTCAGGGCCATAAATTTCCACCACGCGGCCCCGGGGCAGGCCGCCCACGCCCAGGGCAATGTCCAGGCCCAGCGAGCCGGTGGAAACGACCTGGATGTCCTCGATCACCTCACCTTCACCCAGGCGCATGATGGTCCCTTTGCCGAACTGCTTCTCGATCTGGGCGAGCGCGGCGGCCAGTGCCTTGGCTTTTTCGGTGTTCACGGGCAATGCGGGGTTGGTGCCTTTGACTGCGACGTCCATGAGAAAACTCCTTGAGAAACAACGGGTTGGGTGTTTGTATTGCTCTGCAATTAATTACAGGCTGGATGCTTGAACAGTAGTTTATGCGAGCCATCTTTTGTTGTTCAAGGATAATTTGGTCAGTTTGCCTGACAATTTGACCATGCCATATTCACCCCTTCCCTCTCTTGTCGAAGACGGCTGGCGCCAGACCCACCTGGGACGCCTGCTTGGCCACGCCATGCGCCGTTTTGACGCGCGGGTGCTGCAGCTCATGGCGCACAACGTGGAGGTGCCGCTGGCTCTGTCCAACCTGGCCGCACGCGACCAGGTGACGGCGGCCCACGTGCACATCACGCGTCACCTTGCGCTCTCGGGCGACCGATTGACCGACCTGGCCCAGCGCGCCGGCATGACCAAGCAGGCCATGGCCAATCTGGTGGACCAGTGCGAGGCCTGGGGCCTTGTCACGCGCGAGGCCGACCCTCTGGACGCGCGTGCGCGCCGCGTGTGCTTCACGCCTGTGGGGTTGGCCTGGCTGCAGGCATTCCGTGATGCGGTGGCCCAGGCGGAGGCCGAGTTCCGTGAAGAGGTGGGGCGTGACGTGGCCACGGTGGTGGCGATCGGGTTGGAGGCCTACGCAGGAG
>NZ_QAIH01000277.1 GCF_003060895.1 Acidovorax sp. HMWF029
TCGTAGCGGGGGGGCGGGGGCGCCTGGTACTGCACCACCACCGGCGCAGGGCCGTGGTAGCGGGGCGCGTCCGTGCCGATGACAACGGTGGCGCTGGTGTGCTGCGCGTGCGCCGCCGTGGCGGCAGCCAGCGTCAGCAGGGCGATGGATACAGCGGCGAGTGCATTGCGGGCCATGGTGAACTCCTCAAAATGATTCCTGTCGGAACCGGAGCCTTCATGCTGCGGGCTCTGCGTCAAGCCGGTGTAGTCGAATTGCGAAGTGTTGTGAAGTTGTGTTTCCTGGGGCGGATGAACGCGGGAGGGGTGTGACTTTTGTCACGGTCGCGGTGGGGCTCAGCGCCACCAGATCACCACGGCCAACAGCATCAGCGCCACCCAGGCGGGGTGGCGCCCCTCGGTGGCGAAAAATACCAGCAGCCCGCAGGCCAGTGTGGCTCCCGCCGCCACATCGGCCACCCAGGCGCCCAGGTTGGCGTCCACAGGCACTGTGCCAAGGCGCCACAGCAGCGCGCTGAAAGCCCAGCCCAGCACCGTCACCAGGTGCCAGCTGCCCCAGAGGATGCGCACATGCCCCTCGCGCAGCACGGGCTGGCCGCCCGTGGGCACCACGCCGCGCAGGCGCAGCGAGCGGAACACCAGGATTTCTCCGAGCACGGAGTGGATGGCGCCCACCAGGGCCAGGCCCAGGGCGGCAAGGACCAGCGATGTATTCATGTTTTTCTCCTCCCGGGGGCCACTGTGGATCAGGCCTTTGTGGACCGGCGGCCAGGGCCCCAGCACAGTGCCAGCGCCGGTGGCAGCACCAGCCAGAAACCCGAGGCGGGCATGAGCGCAATGCCCAGCAGCGCCAGGGCCAGCACCCCCAGGCCCAGCGGGCGCAGCGCCCCGGGCGTGGGCGCCATGTGGCGTTCGACCAGCAGCACGGCCCAGCCCAGCAGGGCGAGCACAGCGCCAAACAGCACGAACCAGGCCACGGCACCCACCATGGGGTCGGTGCCCACGGAGTCGATCACCCCGCGCCGCACGATCTCTTCCAGCTGAGGCAGGAACACGACGGCGGCAAACACCGTGTGGATTGCGGCCACGGTGAGCAGCCACCAGCCTTTCCAGGCAGTGCGAAACGTCTGAGGGGGCGGGGCGGTGAAGGACATAGCGGGCAAGCTCCGTGAAGGGGAACGCGGTCAGGGGTTGGTGGCGGTGGG
>NZ_QAIH01000029.1 GCF_003060895.1 Acidovorax sp. HMWF029
GAAGAAGGGGGTAGGGGAAATTCAAGCGCGCTGTTCGAGGGGCACAAACACCCGGTCTTCCGGCCCCGTGTAGTTCGCACTGGGCCGGATGATCTTGTTGTCGATGCGCTGCTCGATGATGTGCGCCGCCCAGCCACTGGTGCGCGCAATGACGAACAGCGGCGTGAACATGGCGGTGGGCACGCCCATCATGTGGTAGCTCACGGCGCTGAACCAGTCGAGGTTGGGGAACATCTTTTTCACCTCCCACATCACGGTCTCCAGCCGTTCGGCAATATCGAACATCTTGGTGCTTCCAGCGTCTTGCGAGAGGCTGCGTGCCACGCCTTTGATGACGACGTTGCGCGGGTCGCTCACCGTGTAGACCGGGTGGCCGAAGCCGATCACGACCTCCTTGGCCTCCACGCGACGGCGGATGTCGGCCTCAGCCTCATCGGGGCTGTCGTAGCGCTTCTGGATCTCGAAGGCCACCTCGTTCGCGCCGCCATGCTTGGGGCCGCGCAGCGCACCAATGGCGCCGGTGATGGCCGAATACATGTCGCTGCCCGTGCCCGCCACCACGCGGGCGGTGAAGGTGCTGGCATTGAACTCGTGCTCGGCATACAGGTTCAGCGAGGTGTGCATGGCACGCTCCCAGGCTGCGCTGGGTCTGGCACCATGCAGCAGGTGCAAAAAGTGCGCGCCGATGGAGTCGTCATCCGTCTCCACCTCGATACGGCGGCCCGAACTGGCCCAGTGGTACCAGTACAGCAGCATGGAGCCAAGCGACGCCATGAGCCTGTCGGCAATGTCGCGAGCGCCTGGCAGGTTGTGGTCGTCTTTTTCGGGCAGCGCGCATCCCAGGGCCGAGACGCCCGTGCGCATTACGTCCATGGGGTGGCTGGCGGCGGGCAGTTGCTCCAGCGCCTGCTTGACCGACAGCGGTAGTCCACGCAAGGCCTTGAGCTTGGCCTTGTAGGCGCGCAGTTCGGCGCGCGTAGGCAGCTTGCCGTGCACCAGCAGGTGGGCGATTTCTTCGAACTCGCAGACCTCCGCAATGTCCAGGATGTCGTAGCCCCGGTAGTGCAGGTCATTGCCCGTGCGGCCCACGGTGCACAGGGCGGTGTTGCCCGCCGTCACGCCCGAGAGTGCGACGGACTTCTTGGGCTTGAAGCCCGAGGTTTCAACGGTAGTGGTGGTCATGCGGTCTCCTGGTTTACGTATGCGTTGGCGATGGCAACGGGACGGCCTTTGGCATCCACCGCCACCATTTCAAAAATCCCCTTCAGCACCTCTTCAGGTGGCGAACCCAGCGTGGCGGCCAGACCCGTCACGCACACGGTGAGCGAGCTGCGCCCGATGCGGCTGACCCAGGCGCGCAGCGTGAGCACGTGGCCCACGGGCACGGGGGCCAGAAAACGCGCATCGGTCACGCCCGCCATCACCACGTCGCGCGCTGCGGCATCGCGTGCCGCCAGAAACGCCGCTTTGGCCATCAGGCGTAAGGCGTTGCCGCCAAACAGCGTGCCGTAGTGGTTGGCCTCTGCGGGGAAGACGATCTCCGTCAGCTCGACGGTGCCGGTGGGGGTTGTCATGCTTCGCAATTTACGCACAATGGCACCCCTCTGTAAGGTCTGAATTGGCGAATGATTGCGAATGCAAATCCATCAGTTTGCAAATTTTGCGAATGATTGTTGGGTCGCTCTCTGTTGCCACCGCGAAAGATTGAATGAAAAAAACCTTCATGGGCGTGCGCCTGCGCCGCCTGCGCGAAGAGCGCGGCATGACCCAGGTGGCGTTGGCGCGCGCGCTGGACCTGTCGGCCAGCTACCTGAACCAGCTGGAGCAGAACCAGCGCCCGCTCACCGTGCCTGTCCTGCTCAAGATCAACGCCGTGTTCGGTGTGGATGTGCAGCGGTTTTCGGACGACGACGAGGCGCGCCTGATCACCGGCCTGCGCGAGGTGCTGGCCGATCTGCCGGCGGGTGTGGGCGGCGAGGGCGCGGGTGATGCCGTGTCGCTGGCCGAAATCCGCGAGCTGGCCGCAGGCATGCCTGCGGTGGCCCGCACGCTGCTGGCGCTGCACCAGCGGCACCGCCAGGCCTTGGAGCGGTTGGACGCACTGGGCAGTCAGTGGGGCGACGACCGCAGCGGCGCGAGCGCGATGCCCACCCACCCGCCCATGGCCTATGAG
>NZ_QAIH01000278.1:0-8776 GCF_003060895.1 Acidovorax sp. HMWF029
GAACAAGGAAAACGGCGGCCAGTTCGCCAGCATCAATCGGCCCATTGCAGGCGCCACGCACGATAAAGAGCTGCCTGTAGGCAAGCACCCGCTGCAGCTGTATTCGCTGGGTACGCCCAATGGTGTGAAGGTGACGGTGATGCTGGAAGAGCTGCTGGCGCTGGGCCACAGCGGGGCGGAGTACGACGCGTGGCTGATTCGCATCAACGAGGGGGCGCAGTTTGGCAGCGGGTTTGTGTCTGTGAACCCCAATTCAAAGATCCCGGCGCTGCTGGACCGCACCGACCCCGCCAACCCGGTGCGGGTGTTCGAGTCTGGCGCCATCCTGATGTACCTGGCCGAGAAGTTCGGCAGCGCCTTTTTGCCCAAGGATGGCGCGGCGCGGGCCGAGTGCCTGTCTTGGCTGTTTTGGCAGATGGGCAGTGCGCCGTTTGTGGGCGGCGGGTTTGGGCATTTTTATGCCTACGCGCCGGTCATGATCGAGTACGCGATTGACCGCTATGCGATGGAGGCCAAGCGCCAGCTCGATGTGCTGAACCAGCGCCTGGCCGTGACCGAATACGTGGCGGGCGATGAGTACACGGTGGCGGACATCGCGATCTGGCCCTGGTATGGCTTGTTGGTGAAAGGGCAGGCCTACAACGCGGGCGAGTTTTTGCAGGTGCACGAATACACGCATGTGGTGCGCTGGGCCGAGCAGATTGCCAAGCGCCCGGCAGTGCAGCGGGGGCGCAAGGTGAACCGGGTGCAGGGCGATCTGGCCAGCCAGTTGCGCGAGCGGCATGACGCGAGCGACTTTGACACCAAGACGCAGGACAAGATCGAGGCGGCGGCAGCAGCTTCTTCCCCCGCACACTGAGTGTTTTTTTGCAAGGCGTCACCATGATTACTTTGTATGACTGCGCCACGGCGCCCAGCCCGCGCCGTGCGCGTATCCTGCTGGCAGAAAAGGGTGTGGCCCACGACACCGTGCAGGTGGACCTGCGCAATGGCGAGCAACTGGGCGAGGCCTACCGCCAGATCAACCCGCAATGCACCGTGCCCGCGCTGCGCACCGAAGACGGTTTGCTGCTGACCGACAACGCGGCCATCACCGCGTATGTGGAGGCGCGCTACCCGCAGCCTGCACTGCTGGGCGAAACGCCCGCAGAAAAGGCCGAGATTGCGAGCTGGAACTGGCGCATGGAGTTTGAGGGTCTGCAGGCCATTGCCGAGGCGCTGCGCAACAGCGCGCCCGCCATGGCCAACCGGGCGCTGCCCGGCGCGGTGGACTACCCGCAAATCCCGGCCCTGGCCGAGCGCGGGCTGGTGCGCGTGGGGCAGTTCTTCCAACTGCTCAACGAACATCTGGCGCACCGCGACTTCATTGCCACCGACCGCTTCAGCGTGGCCGACATCACAGCGGTGGTGGCGGTGGACTTTGCCCGTGTGGTCAAGCACAAGCCGGGCGAGCAACACCCGCACCTGCTGCGCTGGCGCGCGGCGATGGCGGCGCGGCCGTCGATGTCGCTGTAGCCATCTGCGTTGCTTGCAGGCGCGGCCTGAGCGCGCGGTCTCTTAATGGGTGGATGCAAGGATTGCGCATCTGGTCTGTTCCTTGCATCTTTGGAGTCTGTCCAAGGCCCGCTTGGCATCCCACCCCAGAGGGACACTGGTGCGACCTCTAAAAGACATTGAACAGGTTCTCAACCCATGCGCCTTCGCCACATAGAAGTTTTCAACGCCGTCATGCTCACCGGCAGCGTGAGTGCGGCGGCTCGCCTCATCAATGTCACGCAGCCTGCGGTCAGCCGCATCCTGGCACATGCTGAACTGCAGCTGGGCTTTCCGCTGTTTCACCGCCTTAAAGGCAAGCTGGTGCCCACTACCGAGGCGCAGACCTTGTACCCGCACATCGAGCGCCTGTTCACCCAGCTGGACGATGTACAGCGACTTGCCAAGAGCCTCAAGGGCGATCAGCGCGAGGGCGAGCTGCACATCCTGAGCGTGCTGGCACTGAGCTACGAGGTGCTGCCGCGTGCGCTGCGGTTCTTTCGCAAAAAGCACCCGGATGTGAAGGTGACCATTGACGCGCTCCATTCTCCGCAGATCGTGTCGGCCCTGGTGTTGCAGGAGGCGGATGTGGGCTTTGTGTTTAGCGCCATCGCCCACCCTGCGCTCACGCAGGAGCACTTGGCCGATGGGCGCATGGTGTGTGTGGCGCCCAAGGGCATGCTGGGGGCTGCGCTGGTGGATGCGGGCGTGGTGCATCTGGCCGACCTGGTCGACACGCCCGTGGTGCGGCTGGATGTGCGTGATCCCATTGGCACGGTGGTCAACCACGCCTGCCGCGAGGCCGGGGTGGGCCTGCAGACGGCGATCACGGTGCAGACCTACCACGCCGCGCTGGCATTGGCGCACCACGGCCATGCGGTGGCGGTGGTGGACACCTGCACGGCTGCATCGGCCGACCGCGGCAAGGTGGATGTGCTGGCGCTGGCGCCCCACATTGCGGTGCCGATCAAGTCATTGCGCACCGTCAATCGGCCCAGTTCGCTGCTGGCCAGCGCCATGACGCAGTGCATGCGCCAGGCAGTAGGCGAGACCATGGCCTCGGTGGATTTGCCCGACGTGGAGTAGCGTACGGGGGCGGTGCCTGGGGGGCTCAGGCAGGGGCCAGAAGCTCTGCGACTTGCGCCGCCGTGCCAAACGCCAGTGTGAAGCCCAGTGAACCATGGCCGGTATTGAGCAGCAGGTTGTCGGGGCCACTGGCATGCGTGCCCACCATCGGCAGGCCGGTGGGCGTGGCGGGGCGCATGCCTGTCCAGGGGCGCAGTTCTTCAAATTGGCAGCAGCCCGGGAACAGCGTGCGTGTGGCGTGGCACAGGCTCTCGATGCGTGCAGGCGGGATGCGCGCATCGTGCCCTACCAGTTCGGCCATGCCAGCCACGCGCAGGCGCTGGCCGATGCGCGCAAAAACCACCTTGCGGGCGGCGTCGGTCACGTTGACGCGGGGCACCGCGCCGTGGGCGGACGAGGCTTCTGCGGTATCGAGCGTGATGCTGTAGCCCTTGAGCGGATAGACCGGCAGGCGAAGCCCCAGCGTGCGTGCCACCAGGTGGCTGTGGCTGCCCAGGGCCAGCACAAACTGCTCGGCATCGATCGTACCGGCGTTGGTCTGCACGGCAGCAATGCGCTGGCCCTGGCGTACAAAGCCCTGCACCTGGGTGCCCAGAAGAAAGCGCACGCCGCGTGCGGCGAGCACGGCTTGCAGGCCTTGGCAAACCTTGAGGCAGTCGGCCGCGCATTCGCTGGGCGTGTAGATGGCGCCCGCAATATGTTGCTGGTAGTGCTGCAGCGCGGGTTCAATCTCGGCACAGCGTGCGGCCGACACCGCCTGCTGCTGGCTGCCCCAGGCCCGCTGCAGTTCCATCTGCCGCTGGGCGGCGGCCAGGCCCTTGGGCGTGTCGTACAGCACCAGCTTTCCGGTGCGGGAGAAGTCGCAGTCGATGGATTCGGACTGCAGCATGGCTTCAAGCCGGTGGCGGCTCAGCGCGGCCAGGGCCAGCAGGCGTTCGGTGCTGCGTTCGGACGTGTGTCGGTTGCAGGCGCGCAGAAACGCAAGGCCCCAGTGCCACTGGTGCATGTCCCATTGCGGACGCAGTTTGAGCGGGGAACTGGGCGACAGCAGCAGGCGGGGCAGCTGTCGCCAGATGCTGGCATCGGCCAGGGGTTGCACATAGCTGTAGCTGAGCTGGGCGCCGTTGCCTCCGCTGGCTCCAGTGCCAGGCTGTGCCTGGTCGATGATGGTGACCTGCAGACCGCGCTGCTGGAGCTCATACGCTGTGGCCAGGCCAACAATGCCTGCGCCCAATACACATACCTGCATCTTGTGGGGAGTGGGGGTGACTGATTGCAGGCCAATGTAGGGCGCTGGCCGCACTTTGAACAATGCCAATGCCATGCCTGCCTATGCCGGTAAGTTATGTGCCTTAGCCCCACTCGTCCCGGGCCTGCCCTTTGCATGGGGCATGGCGCAAATGGTGCGTGCTGAAGCAATTTGGTGCAGTGTTGTGCACCGCAAAAAGGCCATAACTTTTCATCATGCCGCACCCCCGCGAATGAATTGTTCTACGGCGCCGCGAGTTTTTACAGTGCCCCTGCGTTCTGCTTTTTCATTCACCCGTTTACCTGCTTTTGCAAAGGGATTCCCATGAAGCTCTCCGCCGTCACTTCTGCTGCCCTTGTGGCGGTCGGCCTGCTGGCCTGCACCGTGGTCAGTGCCGACACCCTCAAGAAGATTGCCGACACGGGCAAGATCACTCTGGCGTACCGCGAGTCGTCGGTTCCCTTCAGTTACCTGGCGGGCCCGGGCATGCCTGTGGGGTTCTCGGTGGATATTTCCAACGCGGTGGTGGATGCGGTAAAGAAGCGCCTGAATAACCCCGCCATCAAGGTGGAACTGCAGGCGGTGACCTCGCAGAACCGCATTCCGCTTCTGACCAACGGCACCATCGACCTGGAGTGCGGCTCCACCACCAACAACACGGCGCGGTCCAAGGATGTGCAGTTCGCCATCAATCACTTCTATACCGGCACGCGCCTGCTGACCAAGAAGACCTCGGGCGTGAAGAACTACGCCGATCTGGCCAGGAAGAAAGTGGCCAGCACTTCGGGCACCACCAATGCCCAGGTGATCCGCAAATTCAGCCGCGACCACAACCTGGGCCTGGACATCGTGCTGGGCAAGGACCATGACGACGCCGTGCTGCTGGTGGACAGCGGCCGGGCGGAGGCGTTTGCAATGGACGACATCCTGTTGTTTGGCTTGCTGGGCAATCAGCGTAACCCGGGCGATTGGGAGGTGGTGGGCGATTCGCTGCAGGTGGAGCCCTATGCCTGCATGCTGCGCAAGGACGACCCTCAGTTTCAGGCGCTGGTCAATGGTGTGATCGGCGGGATGATGAAGTCGGGCGAGTTCGAAAAGCTTTACAGCAAGTGGTTCATGTCGCCCGTGCCCCCACGCAACCAGAACCTGAACCTGCCCATGGGCCGTGAGCTGCGCGAGAACCTGGTGGCGCAGAGCGACAAGCCCGCACTGTGAGTGCAAGGCTCATGACCCCCAGTGCCCCTTTTACCCCCTTGGCCACCAGCGCGAGCGGCCGCCGGGCCCCGCAGGTAGTGGGGATTCTGGGCGGCATGGGCCCTGCTGCTGGAGCCGATTTTGTTCGCCTGTTCGTACAGGCCTGCACGGACCATATGGGCGCGTTGGGCATTCCTGTGCACGACCAGGCTTACCCCGAGCATTGGCTGGCGCAGGTCCCCATCCCGGACCGCACGGCGGCTCTGCACGACACCCGGCCTGGCGCGCACCAGCCCGCCGACTCCATGTTGCAGGCCACCGGTCGCCTTGCCGCATTGGGCGCGCGGGTGGTTGCCATCGCATGCAACACGGCGCACGCCTGGCACGGCCTGTTGCAGCAGCGGTTTCCGCAGATGGAGGTGCTCCATGGGGTGCAAGAGGTGGTGGCCGGGCTGGCCCGCCAGCAGGTGCGAGGTGTGGGGCTGCTTGCCACCCAGGGAGCGTACGAAGCCGGGCTGTACCAGGGCGAGCTGGAGCGCTGCGGTATTGATTGTTTTGTGCCCGATGCCAGCGAGCGCAAGCTGCTGATGCAGGGCATCTACGACGGGGTGAAGGCGGGCGACTTTGCGCTGGCGCGCCAGCGGTTCGAAGCGGTGGCCCTGGCGCTGCATCAACGCCACGGGGTGTCCATTCTCATCATGGGCTGCACCGAGATCCCGTTGGCTTTGTCGGTGCATGCCGGGCTGCCGGAGCTCACGCTGGTCAACCCATCACAGGTGCTGGCCGCTGCGCTGTCGCGCCATGCCTACCGTGATGTGGTGCCTGGCAGTCTGGCGATGGTGGAGGGGAATTAGTCAGGAGCGCGGTGGCTGGGGCAGGGCCGCTACAGGCGGTGGGCCACGTCAGTCTGGCGCGCCCGGATCGCTCGGTGCACCTGCATCAGGAGGGCGCCTGCTCAAACACTTCCAGGCGGTTGCGACCGCTATTTTTGGCGCGGTACAGGGCCGCGTCGGCGGCCTGCACCAGGCTGTCTGACTGGGCTTCGGGGCGCGGCACCATGCTGGCCACGCCCGCGCTGAGCGTGACGATGGACGCCGTGGGCGAGCTGGGATGTGCCAGGGCGGCCTCGCGCAGGCTGTCCATGCAGCGCCGGGCTGCCGTCACTGCGTCGGCCACGGTGGCGTCGGGCAGCAGCAGCACAAACTCTTCGCCGCCATATCGTGCGGCGATCTCGTCTGCACGGCGGATGTTGCCCTGCATGAGCTGTGCCACGCGGCGCAGGCATTCGTCGCCAGCCAGGTGGCCATAGTGGTCGTTGTAGAGCTTGAAGTGGTCGATGTCGAACATGACAACGGCGAGCGGCAGGTGGTGGCGGCAACAGCGCATCCACTCGGCGGCCAACCGTTCGTCAAAGCGGCGCCGGTTGCTGATTCCGGTCACGCCATCGGTGGTGGACAACAGTGCCAGTTTGGCATTGGCGGACGCCAGCTCCTGCTCCTTGCGCACCAGCTGGGTCACATCGGTGCGTACACCGGCAATGCCGCCCTGCGGCGTGCGCCGCTCGTCGGCCTGCAGCCAGCGACCGTCGGGCAGGCGTTGCAGAACAGCCTGGTTGGCCGCGCGGTGGTCAGCCACGCGCTGCGCAACCCAGCTCTCTTCGTTGCCCACCGCGTCCAGGTACTGGCCCCGCTCGGCGCCATAGCGTGCAATCTGCTCGAATGTGTTGCCCGGCACGATCACGGGTGCCGCGATGGGGTAGAGCCTGCGGTACTGCGCGTTGCAAACCACCAGTTTGTCGTCGGCGTCAAAAAGGGCAAACCCTTCGGGCAGTGATTCCACGGCGTCCTGCAGCTGCTGGCGCGCCTGCTGTGCGGCCTCCTGGGCGCTTTCCAGGGCCTGGCGTTGCTCGATCAGATCGGTGATGTCCAGGCGCACCGTCACCACGTAGTTCTCGGGGGTGCGGGTTTCATAGATGTTGATCCAGCGCCCGTCGGTCAGGCGTTGCACCAGGGTAGATGTGCGGCTGCCGTGTTCGGACAGGCGCTCGGCGATCCAGGCCTCCTCGCGGCCTTGGGCCGAGGGGATCAGGCCCCGTTCGACCGAGTAGCGCAGGATGTCGGCAAAGCCCTTGCCCAGGTGCTCTGAGTAGTTCATGTACGGGTACATGCGCGTGAGCTGCTGGTTGAAAAGCACCAGGCGGTCCTGCTCATCAAAAATCTCGATGCTGACGGGCAGGGCCTCGACCGCTCGCTCAAGCAGTTGCCTGATGCGCAGGTTCTCTTGACGGGCGGCATCTACCTTGTGGCGCTGCTCGATCAGGTCGCTGATGTCCAGGCGCACGACCACCGTCATGCCCGACGGCGTGCGGCTTTCGTGCATATGCATCCAGGCGCCGTCCGGGTAGTGGCGTACCTCTGGGCCAGGTCGGTGGCCGCGAAGTGCCATTTCGTGCGCCAGCCACAGCTCTTCCTGGCCACGGGCCTCTTGGGGAATGCCGTGGCGCAGGCCTGCGCGCAGCAGTTCTTCGTAGGTCTTGCCCAGTGAGTCGGCCACCGGCAGGTGCGGGCGCAGGCGTGCCATCTGATCGTTGCACAGCACCAGGCGGTCGTTTTCGTCATAGATTTCGAGTCCGGCGGGCATGGCGTTGACGGCCTCGCGCAGGCTGCGTTCGGCGCGCTCGGCATTGTGCAGCGCCTGCTTGAGGGCGCGCTCCTTGTGCACGACGTCGGTGATGTCGGCGCGCAGCACCACCACGCCACCCTCTTCGGTGAGACGTTCGCTGATCCGCATCCAGCGGTCGCCCTCGACCTCCTGCACTTCTGGCAGATCAGGTGCGCGGTGGCGGGCCATGCGGTGGGCCAGCCAGGTGTCTACATCAGGCTGTGCGTCAACAATGTGACCTGAGCGCGCCGCGCGGCGCAGCACCTCCTCGAACAGTGTGCCGTATTCGACGGCCATCGAGGTGCCCTTGTTCACCTCGCGGTACTGGGCGTTGCACAGCACCAGGCGGTCATCGGCGTCATAGATGGCCAGTCCGTCCGGCAGGATGTCGAGTGTGGCCGACAGCTGGGTGGTGGCACGCTGGGCCGCAGCCTGGGCCTCGCTGGCCTTGGCGCGCAGCGCCAACACCTGCCGCACCAGCCACCATGACAGCACGGCGCTGGCCACCAACCCGGCCCCTGCGAACGTGGATGCAATGCGGGTCGCCAGATCCATGGACCGGCTGGCCAGTGCCCAGGTCAGCATTGCCAAGCCGCCAGCACCACAAAACCCCGCCACCAGCAACGCCAGCAGGTGTCCGCGCGGCAGGGTAGGGGGCGTGGTGCGTGGCATGCAGTGGGGCAGTCGCAGGGGCTGGGGGCTGGTTTACTTGGCGGGCACGGAGTCGGTTGGCGGGGGCGCGCACGGCAAGCGCCGGGCGGTTCGTGGAAAGTCTAGCAGTGCCGTCCCAATTTCCATACCCGAAAATGCCGCCCTGCGGTAAACCCCAGCAGGCGCATTGACGCTGCCAGGGCGCAGGCCCAGGGGCTGCAGCCATGGGCCTGCAAAACCCCGCAGCAAGCCCTAGACTGCGGGGCTCGTCCCTTTTTCCCTTTTTTCGGAGAAGCCCCCATGCTCAATGACGACCTCCACACCGATGCCCATGCCCTGCTGCCGGGCCACACCACCGATGCGGGCGCCACCCGCCGCACCGCGCTGCAGGCGGTGCTGGGC
>NZ_QAIH01000278.1:8812-11449 GCF_003060895.1 Acidovorax sp. HMWF029
GCAGGCGAGGTGAGCTTCACCGTCAATGGCTTCAAAGTGCCTGCCTACCGCGCGGCACCGGCCGGCAAGACGGGTCTGCCTGTGGTGCTGGTGATCCAGGAGATTTTTGGCGTGCACGAATACATTGCCGACACGTGCCGCCGCTTCGCCAAGGCGGGTTATCTCGCCATTGCTCCCCAGTTGTACGCGCGCCAAGGCGACCCTTCCCAGTACACCGAAATCGCCAAGCTCATGGCTGAGGTGGTCTCCAAGGTGCCTGACGCCCAGGTGATGGCCGACCTGGACGGCGCTGTGCAGTGGGCTGCAGCCAACGGTGGCGACGCAGCGCGTGTGGGCATCACCGGCTTTTGCTGGGGAGGGCGGATCACATGGCTGTATGCCGCGCATGGCCCCGTCAAGGCAGGTGTGGCATGGTATGGCCGTCTGGTGGGCCAGGCGAGCGAATACACGCCCAAGCATCCTGTGGACATTGCCCCCATCCTCAAGGCACCCGTGTTGGGCCTGTATGGCGAAAAAGACACCGGCATACCCCTTGACACGGTTGATAAGATGAAGGCTGCCTTGGTCAGCGGCTCGCCGCAGGCCAAGGCATCGGAATTTGTGGTGTACCCCGATGCGCCCCACGCCTTCCATGCCGACTACCGGGCGAGCTATCGCAAGGAGGCGGCCGAGGATGGCTGGAAGCGTGCGCTGGCCTGGTTCAAGGCACAGGGCGTGGTTTGACCCCACCCGTGTGACCGTATTCGGCCCTGAGTCGGTTGGCCGATTGCAGCCGCCCCTGTCGAGGGCGGCTTTTTTATCGCGATTTGGGTGTGGTTTCTGAAAGAAAATAGGCCTTGCCGCCTGTCTATAAAGCGCAAACAGCTATGACTTTGATAGCAATTATTTTGGCCACACTGGCCGCAGGCATTGGCAGCGTGTGGCTGGCCGCACTGCTCATGCGGTTGGGCCTGGGCGGGCGGGCCGACAGCGTGGGCCCGCAGCACCTGCTCAGTCTGGCAGCGGGAGCCCTGCTGGCCACGGCCTTCATGCACCTGCTGCCCGAGGCGTTCGAGAGCCAGGCTGGCGCGCACGACCTGTTTGCCACCCTGCTCGTGGGCGTGGTGTTCTTCTTCCTGCTTGACAAGGCCGAGCTGTGGCACCACGGGCATGAGCACAGCCACCCTGCTCCCGCCCCGCATGGCCATGGCGCGCATGACCATGCCCACCACGACCATGGTCATGCACACCACCATGGCCCGCGCGCGGGCGGCTGGGCTGTGTTGACCGGCGACAGCGTGCATTGTTTTGGTGACGGCATCCTGATCGCCTCGGCCTTTCTGGCCGACATCCGCCTGGGGGTGATCGCCGCCGTGTCGGTGCTGGCGCACGAGGTGCCGCACCATATGGGCGACCTGGTGGTGCTGCGCCAGACCAGCCCCAACCGGCGCATGGCGCTGGTCAAGGTGTCGTTGGCCGGTGCTGTGACGGCGCTGGGCGGGGTGGTTGGCTACTTCCTGGTGGGGAATTTGCAGGAATTCTTGCCCTACTTCCTGGCCGTGGCGTCGAGCAGCTTTGTGTATGTGGCGCTGGCCGACCTGATCCCCCAACTGCAAAAGCGCCTCACGGCGCGCGAGACCATTGCGCAGATTGCCTGGCTAATTGCGGGCATGGTGATCGTCACGCTGGTGAGCGGCGCGGCACACGCGCATTGATGCCACGGGTGGGCACCGGTGGGTGCCAGCCGGGCAGGGTGCCGCCTTTTTCAGATGGGGAGGCCCCGAGCGACCGCCCCAGCAAGACTGGGTTGATTGCTATATTATTTATAGCATGCTTCTGTTGATGGTCGCGCGCAGAGGGCTAAAAAGTCTCCAATTTACCGCGCCAACTCTTCGCGCACAGCCGCCACCTGCCTGCGTGATACCGCTAGCAGTTCGGTGGACCCCTGCAGGCGCACGGCCCAGCCTTCGCCCTCTTCGGGGTCGTAGTGCTTCTCCAGCGCCCGTACCGCGCGGCGGGCCACCAGGGCGTTGCGGTGGATGCGCATGAAACGCGGGGCGAACTTGGCTTCGATCTCGCTGAGCGAGCCGTCCATGATGTAGCTGCGGGTGGGGGTGCGCACCGTCACGTACTTCTGCTCGGCCTTGAAGTAGAGCACCTCGGCCAGGGGCAGGCGCTCGGTGCGGCCCCGGTCCTGGATCAGCAGGGTTTCGCCCTCGGGCACACTGGGTGCGGTGGTGGGTGCCGGGGGGCGGGCATTGCGCTGCGCTTTGGCCAGCGCCTGCTGCAGGCGCTCGCGGCGCACGGGTTTGGTGAGGTAGTCCACCGCGTCCAGTTCAAACGCGCTCACCGCGTGGTCGGCATGGGCCGTGACGAACACCACCGCCGGGGGGTGGGGCAGAGTTTGCAGTGCATGGGCCAGCGACAGGCCATCCTGCCCTGGCATGTGAATATCCAGCAGCACGAGGTCGAACGCGCGACCGCCCGTGACGCCAAGCTGCGCCAGCGCCTCTCCTGCGTTGGCAGCCTCGACCACGGTGAGGCGCGGCGTGTCTGCACAGTCGGACAGCAAGGTGCGCAGGCGGCTTCGGGCCAGGGCTTCGTCGTCAACGATGAGGATGTTCATGGGCGGTCAACGGGTGGGTGGTCATCCAGGGG
>NZ_QAIH01000279.1 GCF_003060895.1 Acidovorax sp. HMWF029
CTCGTCATCCAGCCTGCGCAAGCTGGTGCCCGCCGAGACGCTGGAAAACTCTGCTGCCCAGCAGTACCGCCAGATGCTGGAACAAGCCCGCGCCAAGCGCGCGCTGGCGCCCGACAACCACCCGCAGCTGCAGCGCCTGCACGCGATCGCTAGGCGGCTCATTCCGTTCACCGCGCCGTGGAACGACCGTGCTCGGCAGTGGCGCTGGGAGGTCAATCTCATTGGCAGCCAGCAGATCAATGCCTTCTGCATGCCTGGCGGCAAGATCGCTTTCTACACCGGCATCCTCGACCAGCTCAAGCTCACCGATGACGAGGCCGCCATGATCATGGGCCACGAAATGGCCCACGCGCTGCGCGAGCACGCGCGCGAGCGCATCGCCAAGACGCAGGGCACCAACATGGCGCTGCGCCTGGGCTCGCAGCTGCTGGGCCTGGGCGACCTGGGGCAGGCGGCGGCGGGGTTGGGCGGGCAGCTCCTTACGCTGCAGTTCAGCCGCTCGGACGAGACGGATGCCGACCTGGTGGGCCTGGAGCTGGCCGCCCGCGCGGGGTACCAACCCTCGGCCGCCGTGAGCCTGTGGCAAAAGATGGGCAATGCCAGCGGCAACAAGCAAGGCGGGCTGGCGTTCTTGTCCACCCACCCTTCGGGGCCTGCGCGCATCAAGGAGCTGGAGCTGAACGTGCCCAAGGTGCAAGGCCTCTATGAGGCCGCTCGGGGCAGGGGATAGTTCGCTGCTATTTATATAGCTAGTAGCGCTTTCTGATAAAGCGCTGCGGGCCTTTTTGGGCCGGAATTTTCGCGCACACGCCTTGCAGGCTCGGTTGCCCACCGCGCGCGGCCTGCACTGCCTGCCGGCCCGCTCGCAGCTTCTCAGCCTCTGCTAACGCGGTTGCGTCCCAGGTTCTTGCTTTCGTAGAGCGCCTTGTCGGCGCGCGCAATGGCGGGCTGCAGGTCGTCGGCGCTGAGCACCAGGGCCACACCGAACGACAGGGTCAGGGCAATTGACGTGTTGCCCGCCTGCAGCGGCGCCAGGGCCGCCAGTGCGCGAATACGCTCAGCCGTGGCGCAGGCGGCATCCTGGGGGCTCGCGGGCATGAGCGCCAGAAACTCCTCACCGCCCCAGCGGGCCAGCACATCCCCTTCGCGCAGGTTTTCCGCCAGCGTTCTGGCGATGGCCACCAAGACCTCGTCGCCCACGGCGTGGCCGTGCTGATCGTTGATGTGTTTGAAATGATCCACGTCGCACAGCATGAGCGCCACCGGTGTGCCGTCGCGTTGGCTGCGCGCCAGGGCTTGCGTGGCCTGGGCGTGGAAGTGGCTGCGGTTGGCCAGGCCGGTCAGTGGGTCTCGTGTGGCCTGTTTGCGCAGCCGACCCTCGGTCGCCAGCACCGTTCGCCGGTAGTAGGCTGACAGCACGGCAGACATGGCAAACACCAGGCAGATGTGGACCCAGTTCACAATCTTCACCGACAGATCGGGCAGGGGTGTGAGCGGCCCCAGGTGGTCGCACAGCGCCTGCAGGCCCAGGTAGTAGCCCAGCAGCGCCAGCACCATGGGGGCGGCCGTGCCGCGCGTGTTGGCGACCACGATGGCGGGGATGAACATCAGCAGGTAGTAGTGAAAGCCGCTGTTCCACCCGATCAGCAACGAGCCCAGCGCAGAGTGCCCGATCACCTCCACCCAGATCAGCAGCAGCCCGGCGGTGTTGTGCCGCCGCGCTATCAGCTGGTGGGCGCCCAGGTACATCAGAATGCTGACCGCGTTGACCAGGGTGAGCGGCCACGAGCCCAGCACCCAGAACATCACGATGTAGCCCGCATCAATCACAGCCGCCGTCAGCGCCACCCGCTGAACCATGGCCCAGTAGGCCTTGCCCGCCAGGCTGGATCCGCGCTGTGGAATGGCGAAGGCCCGAGGAGGGTGGGGAG
>NZ_QAIH01000280.1:0-3561 GCF_003060895.1 Acidovorax sp. HMWF029
GCCGTGGCTGCAGCCAGCGTGTTCCCGCCCGGAACGCCCGTCCGGCGCCCCTTCCGGTCCCCGCTTCCCCCATTTTTTGCCCGCCCCCTGATCCGTGCGTCTTACCTCCATCAAGCTCTCCGGCTTCAAGTCGTTCGCTGAACCCACCAATTTCATGCTGCCCGGGCAACTGGTCGGCGTGGTGGGGCCGAACGGTTGCGGCAAGTCCAACATCATGGACGCGGTGCGCTGGGTGCTGGGCGAGAGCAAGGCCAGCGAGCTGCGTGGCGAGAGCATGCAGGACGTGATCTTCAGCGGCACCACCACCCGCAAGCAGGCCAGCCGCGCCAGCGTGGAGCTGGTGTTCGACAACTCCGACCACCGCGCAGGCGGCCAGTGGGGGCAGTACGGCGAGGTGGCCGTGCGCCGCGTGCTCACGCGCGACGGCACCAGCAGCTACTTTCTGAACAACCAGCCTGTGCGGCGCCGCGATGTGCAGGACGTGTTTTTGGGCACGGGCCTGGGGCCCCGCGCCTACGCCATCATCGGCCAGGGCACCATCAGCCGCATCATCGAAAGCCGCCCCGAGGAACTGCGCCTGTTCCTCGAAGAGGCCGCTGGCGTTTCCAAATACAAGGAGCGCCGCCGCGAGACCGAAAACCGCCTGCACGACACGCGCGAGAACCTCACGCGGGTTGAGGACATCCTGCGCGAGCTGAACGCCAACCTCGAAAAGCTCGAAAAGCAGGCCGAAGTGGCCGCCAAGTACAACGCGCTCAACTCCGACGCTACGCTCAAACAGCACCAGCTGTGGTTCCTGAAGCGGGCCGAGGCCGAAGAGCAGCAGAACAAGGTGCGCCTCGATGGCTTGCAGGCCGTGAACGACCTGGAATCGCGCATGGCCGACCTGCGCGCGGTCGAGTCCGACCTCGAAACCATCCGCCAGGCGCACTACGCTGCGGGCGACCAGGTCAACCAGGCCCAGGGCAAGCTCTACGAAGCCACGGCCGAAGTCGGCAAGCTCGAAGCCGAGATCCGCTACGTGGTCGAAGGCCGTCAGCGCGTGGAGCAGCGGCTGGTGCAACTGGCCGAGCAGATCGCCCAGTGGCAGGCCCGCAAGGAAGACGCCGATGTGGAGCTGGAAAACCTGGCCGGTGCCGGTGTGGACGCCGAAGAGCGCGCCGAGTTGCTGGCCGCCCAGGTCGAAGAGCAGGCCATGCAGTTGCCCGACCTGGAAGAAGCCCTGCGCCAGGTCCAAAGCCGCACGGCCGAGCAACGCAGCAGCGTGGTGCAGGTGCAGCAGCAGATTGGCGTGCTGGCCGCCGAGCAGCGCAGCTTTGACGAACAAAGCCGCCAGCTCGACGCCCGCTTCGAGCGCCTGCGAACCGACCGCAACGCACTGGCCGCGCCCGACGAAGCCCGTCTGACCAACCTGCGCGAGCAACTCGAAGAAGCGCAGGAGATCGCCGAAACCACCGCAGCCCGCCTGCACGAGCTGCAGGAGTCTGTGCCCCAGCTCGACGACGACCGCCGCGCTCGCCAGCAGGCCGTCAACAGCGAAAGCGCCCGCCAGGCCGAGCTGTCGGCCCGTATGGAGGCGCTCAAGGCCCTGCAGGAAAAGGTCAAGACCGACGGCAAGCTGCGCCCCTGGCTGGCCAAGCACGGCCTGGACGGCCTGCAAGGCCTGTGGAGCCGCATCCACATCGAACCGGGCTGGGAAAACGCACTCGAAGCCGCGCTGCGCGAGCGCCTGGCAGCGCTGGAAGTAGGACGCCTGGACATGGTGCGGGGCTTTCTGGGCTCTGGCGGCAACGATGCGCCACCCGCCCGCCTGGCGTTCTACAGCGTCCCCGCTGCGGGCCACCCTGAAACATCGTCACCGCACGCCCGCCTGTCGGACCTGCTGCGCCTTCATGATGCGGGCCTGCGCGCCGTGTTGGTGGACTGGCTGCAGGGCTGCTACACCGCCCCCACGCTGGACGACGCCCTGAGCCGCCGCAGCACGCTGCAGCCCGGCGAAGTGGTGTTTGTGCCCACGGGCCATGCCGTCAGCGCCCACAGTGTGAGCTTTTACGCGCAGGACTCCGAGCAGTCCGGCATGCTGGCCCGGGCGCAGGAGATCGAGCACCTCGAAAAAGAGCTGCGCGCGCAGGCGCTCATCGCCGAAGAATCACGCGCCGCCCTGGTCCGCGCCGAAGCGGCCTATGCCGACGCCTCACAGCGCCTGGTGTCTGCCCGCCGCGAAGCCACCGAAACACAAAGCCGTGCCCACGAGCTGCAGGTCGAGACCCTGCGCCTGACCCAGCTGGCCGAGCAGACCCGCGCCCGCAGCCAGCAAATCGACGGCGACCTGGCCGAGGTCGAAGCCCAGCTGGCCGACCTGCAAGAACGCCGCGTGGCCGCCGAAGCCCGCTTTGAAGAGCTGGACATGCAACTGGCCGACAGCCAGGAGCGCGAGGCCCAGCTGGGCGACAAGGTCATTGAGGCGGAGCGCAGGCTCACCGCCTGCCGCGAACAGCAGCGCACGCTAGAGCGCCAAGCGCAAGAGGCCACGTTCTCGCAGCGCAGCCTGGAAGCGCGCCGGGGCGAACTCAACCGGTCCATCGAAACCGCCACCCAGCAGGCCAAGGCCCTGGCCGACGAGGAGCAGCGCGCGCGCGATGAGCTTGCCCGGCTGTCCGACGCCGCCGCGCAGGGCGGCCTGCAAGCCGCGCTCGAATTGAAGATGGAGCGCGAAAAGGCCCTCGGCGCCCAGCGCAGCGAGTACGACGACCTGACCACCAAGCTGCGCGCCAGCGACGAACGCCGCATGCAGCTGGAGCGCGCCCTCGACCCGCTGCGCCAGCGCATCACCGAATTCCAGCTCAAGGAACAGGCCGCGCGCCTGGGCCTGGAGCAGTACACCACCTTGCTGGCCGACGCCCAGGCCGACCTGGAGGCTGTGGCCCAGTCCATCACCGAGGGCAATGTGCGCATGGGCGGCCTGCAAAGCGAAATCGACCGCCTGCACCGCGAGATTGCGGCGCTGGGCGCTGTCAACCTGGCCGCGCTGGATGAACTCAAGCTCGCCAGCGAACGCAAGGTGTTTCTGGATGCCCAGACCGCCGACCTGACCGAGGCCATGAACACGCTGGAAGACGCGATCCGCAAGATCGACGGCGAAACGCGCCAGCTGCTCTCGGGCACCTTCGACACCGTGAACGCGCACTTTGGCCGCATGTTCCCCGAGCTGTTCGGCGGCGGCCAGGCCAAGCTCATCATCACCGGCGACGAAATCCTCGACTCCGGCGTGCAGGTGATGGCGCAGCCGCCCGGCAAGAAGAACCAGACCATTCACCTGCTGTCGGGCGGCGAAAAGGCCCTCACGGCCATCGCACTGGTGTTTGCCATCTTCCAGCTCAACCCCGCGCCGTTCTGCCTGCTGGACGAGGTGGACGCGCCGCTGGACGACGCCAACACCGAACGTTATGCCAAGCTGGTGTCCAGCATGAGCAAGGGCACGCAGTTTTTGTTCATCAGCCACAACAAGATCGCGATGGAAATGGCCGAGCAACTGATCGGCGTGACCATGCAGGAGCAGGG
>NZ_QAIH01000280.1:3571-13168 GCF_003060895.1 Acidovorax sp. HMWF029
GTCGCGCATCGTGGCGGTGGACATGGAGTCCGCTTTGTCGATGGTGGATGTATGAGCTTGCCCCCTGAGTCGCTTCGCGCCTTCCCCCTCATGGGGACGACGCCCTCGCTGCGGGGCGGCCCTTGCTCGGCGTCCCTCGCACGGGCCGTGCCAGTCCGATGCGTCATGGGCGTGGGCAATGCAACGGTTAGCCGAAAATTCTTTCTATGAGCACATTGCAACTGAGTCTGGCCATCATCGGTGGCCTGGTGCTGGCCCTGATCGTGGCCTACAACACCTGGACCTCGCGCCGCAACGCGCCCAAGCGCGCCTTGCCGCAGGACAGTGAACACGCGGCAGAACCGGCACTGCGCCAGGAACCCGGCTTTGATGCGTCTGCAGTGGCGCCCAGCGGCGAATTCCATGGGCTGGACCGGGGGCCCGACCCCTCCACCCACACCGTGGACGAGGGCGATGCACTGCAGCTGCCCGTGCCGTCGTTTGCCTCGGAGCGCCGCCCCGGTCTGGACCCGCTCATCGACGTTATCGCTGCGCTGCAGCCCGAGCACGTGGTGTCGGGCGACGCAGCCCTGGCCGCATTGCCGCCCACGCGCCGCGCTGGCAGCAAGCCCTTTGCCATTGAGGGCCTGAACGAAGCCAGCCAGCAGTGGGAAACCCCGGCCCCTGGCCAGCGCTACCAGTCGTTCCAGGCAGGTGTGCAGCTGGCCAACCGCATGGGCGCGCTCAACGAGATCGAGTATTCCGAATTCGTCGTCAAGGCCCAGGCCTTTGCCGACGCCATCAACGCCGCCCCCGACTTCCCGGACATGCTGCAGGAAGTGGCCCGCGCCCGCGAGCTGGACCAGTTCGCCAGCGACCACGATGCCCAGCTCATGTTCATGCTGCGCGCCCGCCAGGCCGCCTGGAGCCCCGGCTATGTGCAGCAGAATGCCGCCCGTCTGGGCTTCGTGCCCGGCGCCATGCCAGGCCGCCTGGTGCTGCCCGCCAGCACTCCCGGCCTGCCGCCTCTGCTCACGCTGGGCTACGACACCCAGGCCGCACTGGCCGACGACCCCGACCAGTCCGCGATTCGCGACATCACGCTGAGCCTGGACGTGGCCCAAGTCCACCGCACCGAGCAGCCCTTTGCCCGCCTGCGCGACGTGGCCGCCGCCCTGTGCCAGGCCATGGACGGCGTACTGTGCGACCAGAACGGCACCCCGCTGCCCGCGATGGCCATGGACCCGATCGCGGGCGATCTGGAGCTGCTGTATGACCAGCTCGATGGACGCGATCTGTCGGCGGGGTCGGTGCTCGCGCGGCGGTTGTTCAGCTAGTGCAGCGCATGAGTGCAATGCAGGTCCGTCTGGCAACCGAAGCCGACCACGGCGCCGTCAAAGCTCTGTACAGAGAACTGCGGCCTCAGGACCCCGAGGTGGACAGTGATGCATCCTTGGCGCATTTTCGGGTCGTGTTGCAGTCTCCGCAGGCGCGCCTCGTCGTTGCGCTTTGCGAAGGCGAAGTCGGTGCCACCTGCATGCTGGCTTCGATCCCCAATTTCGCGAGTGCAGGAATGCCCATCGGCGTCATTGAGCACGTGATTACGGGCGAGCGCTTTCGTCGCCGGGGGCTGGCACTTGCTGCTCTGGAGTTCGCTCTGGATGCAGCTTGGACAATGAATTGCTGCAAGGTATTTCTTCTCTCGGGTGCTCTGCGCAAGCAAGCGCACCGACTCTATGAATCTGCCGGCTTTGTTGGCAACCAGGAATTGGGCTTCGTCCAGAAGAACCCCAGGGCGGTCCGCCATGACTGAACAATCTGATCTTTTTTCGGCCCTGGCGCCCGTAGATCAAGCGCAACCAGCTATCAAAATTGAAGCGCTGCGCGACCAGCTCAACCGCTGGGCCCACCAGTACTACGTGCTGGACGAGCCCACCGTGCCCGACGCCGAGTACGACCGCGTGTTCCGCGAGCTGCAGTCGCTCGAAGCCGCGCACCCAGACCTCGTCACCCCCGACTCGCCCACGCAGCGCGTGATTGGTGCGGTGATGGACGGCCTGGCCCCCGTGCGCCACGCGGTGCCCATGCTCAGCATCCACACCGAGACCGACACCGAAGCGACGGGCGCCCAGGCGTTTGATGCCCGCGTACGGCGCGAGCTGGGTCTGACCGACGCCGACCCTGCCATCGAATACGTGGCCGAGCCCAAGTTTGACGGCCTGGCCATGAGCCTGCGCTATGAAAACGGCCGCCTGGTGCAGGCCGCCACGCGCGGCGATGGCGAGGTGGGCGAGGATGTGACGCACAACATCCGCACCATCCGGCAGATTCCGCTGACCTTGCCGGAAGGCGTGCCGCCGCTGCTGGAGGTGCGTGGCGAGGTCTACATGCGCCGTGCCGACTTTGACGCGCTGAACGAACGCCAACGGGAGCAGGGCGGCAAGACCTTTGTGAACCCGCGCAACGCAGCCGCAGGCGCCGTGCGCCAGCTCGACTCCAACATCACCGCCCAGCGGCCTTTGAGCTTTTTTGCCTACGGCCTGGGTGCGATCACGCCGCCTGCCGAGGGCGGGCCGGTGTTCCGCACGCACTACGAGATGCTGCAGACGCTGAAGTCCTGGGGTTTTCCGGTCGCAGCGCAGGTGCAGATTGCGGTAGGTGCTACTGAATTGGTGGCATTTCACCAGCAGGTGGGCGCCAGCCGCGATGCGCTGCCGTACGACATCGACGGTGTGGTCTACAAGGTCAATTCCCTGCAGCTGCAGCGCGACCTGGGATTCAAGACCCGCGAGCCGCGCTGGGCCGTGGCGCACAAGTACCCCGCGCAGGAGATGGCCACCAAGGTCGAAGGCATCGACGTGCAGGTGGGGCGTACCGGCAAGATCACGCCCGTGGCGCGCCTGGCACCGGTGTTTGTGGGCGGCGTCACCGTCACCAATGCCACGCTGCACAACCTGTTCGAGATCCGCAAGAAGGGCGTGCGCGCGGGCGACACCGTCGTCGTGCGCCGTGCGGGCGATGTGATTCCTGAGGTGGTGGGCGTCATCCCCGGACAGCGGACGGGGTATGTGAAGAATTTCCGCATGCCCACGGCCTGCCCTGTGTGCGGCAGCGATGTGGTGCGCGAAAAGGGCGAAGCCAACCACCGCTGCACGGGCGGTCTGTTCTGCGCCGCGCAGCGCAAGGAAGCCATCCTGCACTTTGCCGCGCGCCGCGCCATGGACATCGAGGGCCTGGGCGACAAGCTGGTGGACCAGCTGGTGGATGCCAACGTGATCCGCACGTTGCCCGACCTGTACCGGCTGGGCCTGACCTCGCTCATCGCGCTGGAGCGCATGGCCGAGAAATCGGCCCAGAACGTGCTGGCTGCACTCGAAAAATCCAAGCAGACCACCTTGCCGCGCTTCCTGTTCGGCCTGGGGCTGCGCCACGTGGGCGAGGCCACGGCCAAGGACCTGGCGCGGCACTTTGGCACGCTGGACGCCATCATGGATGCCAGCGTGGAGCAGTTGCTGGAGGTGAACGACGTGGGCCCCGTGGTGGCGCAGAGCCTGCACACCTTCTTTCAGCAGCCGCACAACCGCGAAGTGGTCGAGCAACTGCGCGCCTGCGGCGTGACCTGGCCCGAGGGCCCGGTGGCCGAGCGTGCCCCGCAGATCCTGGCGGGCAAGACCGTGGTGCTGACCGGCACCTTGCCCACCCTGAGCCGCGATGCGGCCAAGGACATGCTGGAGGCCGCTGGCGCCAAGGTGGCCGGTTCGGTCAGCAAGAAGACCAGCTACGTGGTGGCGGGTGCCGAGGCGGGCAGCAAGCTGGCCAAGGCTGAAGAGCTGGGTGTGCCGGTGCTGGATGAAGCGGGCATGCTGGCCTTGCTGGCGGGCGCTGGCGCCTGAGGCGCTGGCCCCTTTTCTCTGGGTTTTTGATGCGCACCTTGCTGCTTTCTCTCCAGGCCCGCGCTGCGGCCCTGTTCCGCTGGCTGGCGGGCCTGTTCGCCTGGATGCCCCGCTCGCTGCGCCGCGCGCTGCTGTGGGGCACCTTGGCCCTGCCTGCCGCCGTGCTGGCCTACGCGCTGGTGCTGATTCCGTTCACACCTTCCATCAGCGATATCCGCAAGGCCAAGAGCGAGCTGCCCGCGCAGCTCATGTCGGTGGACGGAAAGCTGTTGGCCGAATACCGCTGGGCCAACCGCGAGTGGGTGGAACTCAACGAGATTTCGCCCAATGTGGTGAATGCCCTCATCGCCACCGAGGACCACCGCTTTTACGACCACTTCGGCCTGGACTGGCGCCGTACGGCATCGTCGGTGGTGCACACGCTGCGGGGTGATCCGCAGGGCGGCTCCACCATCACGCAGCAGCTGGCGCGCAACCTGTTCCCGGATGAGATTGGCCGCTCGCGCGTGTTCCCGCAGGCGCTCACGCGCAAGCTCAAGGAGGCGATCACGGCCCTGAAGATCGAGGCCTCGTACACCAAGGACGAGATCCTGGAGACCTACCTCAACACCGTGCCGTTTCTGTACAACGCCTACGGCATCGAGATGGCCGCGCGCACGTATTTCGACAAGTCGGCCGACAAGCTCAACGTGCTGGAGAGCGCCACGCTGATCGGCATGCTCAAGGGCACGGCCTACTACAACCCCGTGCTCAACCCCGAGCGTGCGCAGGCACGGCGCAATACCGTCCTGTCGCAGATGGTCAAGCGCGGCAAGCTCGACGCCAAGCAGCTGGAAGCCCTGCAAAAGCGCCCGCTGCGCGTGAACTTCGAGCGTCAGACGGAAGTGATGGGCCCGGCGCCGCACTTTGCGATGCAGCTGCGCAGGCAGCTTATCGAGTGGGCAGACAGCCATGGCTACAGCCTGTATGCCGATGGCCTGGTGATCCGCACCACCATCGACTCGCGCTTGCAGGCCATCGCCAACCAGGCCGTGGCGCGCCAGGGGCGCCAGCTGCAGGGGGTGGCCGATACCGCGTGGTCCCAGCGCAACGGCTGGGGGCCAAACAGCGAACTGGTGCAGACGCTGGTGCGTGAAAGCGCTGACTACCGCGCGGCGGTGGACAAGGGCGAGGCCCCCGAGGATGCGCTCAAGGCGCTGCTGGAGGACGCCGCCTTTCTGCAAAAGCTGCGTGCCGAGAAGACGCGGGTGCAGGCCGGGTTCCTCGCGCAGGACCCAGTCACCGGCCATGTGCTGGCTTGGGTCGGCAGCCGCGACTTTGCGCAGGACCCGTTTGACCATGTGCAGGCCGCGCGGCGCCAGCCGGGTTCCACCTTCAAGCCCTTTGTGTATGGCGCGGCGTTTGCGCAAGGCGCATCGCCCGACGACACACTCATGGACTCGGCGGTGGAGATCCCCCTGGGCGGCGGCCGCGTGTGGCGTCCCACCGATGGCGGCCCGCCCAGCGACGAGCCCATGACGCTGGCCGAGGGCCTGGCGCGGTCCAAGAACACCATCACTGCCCAGGTCATGCACCAGGTGGGTCCGGCCCGTGTGGCCGAGGTGGCGCGGGCTCTGGGCGTGCGCCAGTCCAAGCTTGAAGAGGTGCCCTCGCTCGCACTGGGCACCAGCCCGGTCACGCTCAAGGAAATGGTGTCGGCCTACAGCTCCATCGCCAATCTAGGGCGGTATGTGGAGCCTGTGCTCATCACCCGCATCGAAGACCGCCACGGCAAGGTGCTGGAGACCTTCGCCCCGCCGGCTCCCGAGGCGGTGTTCGACGCTCGCGCCGCGCAGATCCTGCGCAACACCATGCGCGGCGCCATCGACCATGGCACGGCCACCGCCATCCGCAGCCGCTACGGCATCCAGGCCGATGTGGCAGGCAAGACGGGCACCACCCAGGACAACACCGACGGCTGGTTCATCCTGATGAACCCGCGCGTGGTGGTGGGCGCCTGGGCAGGCTTCAACGACGGCCGCATCACGCTGCGTAGCGACTACTGGGGGCAGGGCGCCCGCAGCGCGCTGCCCATGGTGGGCGATTTCATGCAGCAGGCCATCCGCAGTAAGGTGATCGACGGAAATGACCGCTTTGTGGATGAGTTCGACACCCGCCCGGCGCCGCCGCCCGACAGCTCGCTGGACACCATGCGAGACTGGCTGCGGGGGCTGTTTCGCAGCGATCCAAACCAGCCGTCTGTGCCTGGAGGGTCGCCAGGTGTTCCTGGCAATGTGCCCCACCCTGTGCCTGCCGAGGAGCGGGTAGGCGGCTAGGGATGCTCGGCACGAATCGAGCGGTCAGTGTGCGCAGCGGATCGGGAGGGGCTGCAAGGCGCAAAACGCAGCAATAGGCGTAGCTATTGCGAGTATTTGCAACGCCGCAGACCGACCGAGACCGCAGATGCACACGGCGCGATGATTTGTGCAGAGAGAGGATCCCTAGGGATCCGCCGCGTGATGCGGAGCTGCTACTCGATATCGATCACATGCAGGCCAAAGGCGCCCGCCTTGCGGTCTGCAAAGTAGGCCTCCAGCGTTTCCTTCACGGTGCGAAAGGCAATCTCGTCCCACGGCACTTCGTCTTCTGCAAACAGCCGCGCCTCGATGGTTTCATACCCCGGGTTGAACTGGTCGCTGAGCAGTGTTGCGCGGTAGAACAGGTGCACCTGGCCCACGCGGCGCACATTGAGCAGGCTGAACAGGGGGCCGATTTCGATCTGGGCGCCCGCTTCTTCATCGGTCTCGCGCGCGGCGCCCTGGGCCGTTGTTTCGTCCAGCTCCATGAAGCCTGCGGGCAACGTCCACTTGCCCCAGCGGGGTTCAATGTTGCGCTTGCACAGCAGGACGCGCCCATCGGGCAGCGCGGGCACGGTGCCCACCACGTTCAGAGGGTTTTCGTAGTGCACCGTGTTGCAGGCGGGGCACACCGCGCGCTGTTTGGTGTCGCCGTCGTCCGGCAGCCGGTAGACCACGGCGGTGCCGCACGCGCGGCAGTGTTTGATGGGGCTGCGAAAAGTCATGCGGGATTTTGATCTAAAAATGGCCTCTGCGCCCGCTAGGTAAGCGCTGATAGCTATCAAAAAATGAGTGGATGGAGCCCGGATAATGCCCAGGGGGCCGCAGGCAGGCTCCAGGTAAGTTCCAGGCAGGCTTACACCACACTCAGCCGCAGGGTTCCCAGGCCGTCCACGCCACCTTCCAGCACATCGCCACGTACCACGGCGCCCACGCCTTCGGGGGTGCCGGTGTAGATCAGGTCGCCGGGCTGCAGCTCCCATGCAGCCGAGAGGTGTTCGATGGTTTCGGCGATGTTCCAGATCAGCTGCGTGACCGTGCTGCGCTGGCGGTCGGCACCGTTGACCTGCAACCAGATGGCTGCGTTGGCCACGTCGCCTGCCTGTGCTGCGGGAGTGATGGGGCCGATGGGTGCACTGGCGTCAAAGCCTTTTCCGATGCACCAGGGGCGGCCTTGCTTCTTCATGTCGTTTTGCAGGTCGCGGCGCGTCATGTCCAGGCCCACAGCGTAGCCATAGATGTGCGAGAGAGCATCGGCGGCAGCGATGTTCTTGCCGCCCTTGCCGATGGCCACCACCAGCTCAATCTCGTGGTGCAGGTTGGCGGTGAGGCTGGGGTAGGGCAACTGACCGGTTTCGCCGGTGTTGACCACCACGATGGCGTCGGCGGGCTTCATGAAGAAGAAGGGAGGTTCCCTGCCGGTGAAGCCCATTTCCTTGGCATGTTCTTCATAGTTGCGGCCCACGCAGTAGATGCGGTGCACCGGGAAGCGATTGCCGCTGCCCACCACGGGCACGCTGACCACGGGGGCGGGGGTAAACACGTAGCTCATGTCTGTCGGTCTTTCATGGGGTGGGGCTTGCGCCAACCAGCGGTGCAGCATGTCGCTCTCACTGGTTTGCGCGCAAGCCGTGGGGTATTGGCTGGGTGGGGTGGTGCGCACCCCGTGGCAGTGTGCCATGGCTCTGGGCCGTCTGCTGTGGGGCGCTACACTCGCGCCCATGGCAAAGAGCTTCGATTTCCACAACACGCCAGGCCACTTGGTGCGCCGCGCCCACCAGCGGACCGTGGCACTTTTCATGGAAGAAACCGCCGGGTTCGATGTAACGCCGGTGCAGTTCGCCATCCTGCACGAGCTGCTGGCCCAGCCGGGCGAAGACCAGGTCACTCTGGCTGCGCGTGTGGCGTTTGATGCGGCGACTTCGGGCTCGGTCATCGGGCGGCTGGAAAAGCGCGGCTGGATCCGCCGCGAGCCCGACACCCGCGACCGCCGCCGCAAGCTCTTGTGGATCACCCCCGAAGGCGAGGTGGCCGCGCTTCAGATGCGCGATGCCGCCCAGCGCGTGCAGGAGCGCCTGATGGCCCCGCTCAACACGCAGGAGCGCGCCGATCTGATGTCCATCCTGTCCAAGGTCGTCTACAACCACCAGGACCCGGCGGGCACTTCAGGCGCCTGACCTGCGCCTTTGGCCGCAGGGGCGCCGCAGCAACATTCCCCGGCCCCTGCGCCGGTTCATCGATTCATCGACGGGTTTTCCCATGCAGCTTTACAACTACTTCCGCTCCTCTGCCTCGTTCCGTGTGCGCATCGCACTGCAGATCAAGGGCCTGGCCTATGACTATCTGCCCGTGCACCTCGTCAAAGGTGAGCACAAGGCGCCGGAGTACGCCAGCCGCATCGGCGATGCGCTGGTGCCCACGTTGGTGACGGATGGGGGCACGGCGCTTTCGCAGTCGATGGCCATCATCGAGTACCTGGACGAGACCCACCCCACGCCCGCCTTGCTGCCCGCCACCCCGCTGGCCCGCGCTCGCGTGCGGGCTCTGGCGCAGATGGTGGCCTGCGAGATCCACCCGCTCAACAACCTGCGCGTGCTCAAGCACCTGACGCGTGAACTGAAGGTGGACGAAGACGCCAAGAACGCCTGGTACCGCCACTGGGTGCGCAGCGGCCTCGAAGCCTTTGAGCGACAGCTTGCGCTGCTGGCGCAGGAGCGCGCCGCCCAGGGCCTGGCCCCGTCGGTGCTGTGCTGGGGCGATACGCCCACCCTGGCCGATTGCTGCCTGGTGCCGCAGATATTCAATGGCCAGCGCTTCAACGTGAACATGGACGGCTTGCCCCTGACGATGGGAGCGTTTGGGGCCTGCATGGCGCTGCCCGCGTTCCAGCAGGCGCAGCCCTCGGCCTGCCCGGACTTCGAGGCCTGATGGTCGCCCCTTTGTCTGCGTCTGTTACTGCGGGCGCCGACTGGCTGGTGCCCGATTGGCCCGCGCCGCCAGGCGTGTGGGCGCTGTGCACTACGCGCACGGGGGGCAGCAGCCAGCCGCCCTACGACAGCCTGAACCTGGGCACCCATGTGGGCGACGACCCGGCTGTGGTGCAGGCCAACCGGCAGGCACTGCAAGCGGTTGTGCAGACGCGCACGCCAACAGCCCGGGCCGTGTTCCTGAACCAGGTGCACGGCGACGGTGTGGTGCACCTGGATGCCACCACACCGGATGGCACCGAGGCGGATGCCTGCGTGGCCACGGCCCCGGGGGCCGTCTGCACCATCATGGTGGCCGACTGCCTGCCGGTGTTGTTTGCGCATCGCAATGGCCAGGTGGTGGCTGCCGCCCATGCGGGCTGGCGTGGGTTGGCGGGAGAGGGGGGGCTGGGGGTGCTGGAG
>NZ_QAIH01000281.1 GCF_003060895.1 Acidovorax sp. HMWF029
GGGTGACATGGGGTGATAGGGGCGCGGTGCGGGTGCAGCCCCCTCTCCCCAACCCTCTCCCGCGAGGGGAGAGGGGGTAAGACTGGAAAGCCGCTGTGGGCGGGCGGGGTGGTGTCCTGGTTTGAGAGGGACAATGTTTTGGATAAAAAAGGCCGTCTGCGCGCGATAGGTAAGCTTTTAAAGCTATCAAAATAGTAGCAATTGGCGATCAGTGCGCCACGGGGCACACACCCTTGGGTGCGCCACCGGCCAACGCATGGCTGCGCGCATCGGCCAGTGCGGCAGCGGTGGGGGCCTCGGTGGGCCAGCCTGCCAGGTGCTGCTGCGCCACGCGGCTGAGGGCGGTGATCCAGTGGCTGTTGTCGTTCAGGCAGGGGATGTAGTGAAACTCTTGCCCGCCCGCGTGCAAAAAGGCCTCGCGCACTTCCATGTTGATTTCTTCCAGCGTTTCCAGGCAGTCGCTGGTGAAGCCGGGGCACACCACGTCCACCCGCCGCGTACCGGCCTTGCCCAGTGCCTCGATGGTGGGCTGGGTGTAGGGCTCCAGCCACTTGGCCTTGCCAAAGCGCGACTGGAAGGTGATGCGATAGCGGTCCTCGCGCAGGCCCAGGCGCTCGGCCAGCAGGCGGCCGGTCTTGCGCGATTCGCAGTGGTAGGGGTCGCCCAGGTGCAGCGTGCGCTCGGGCACGCCGTGAAAGCTCATCACCAGCTGGTCGGGCTGGCCGTGGGTCTTCCAGTGCGACTCGATGGTGCGGGCCAGGGCGTCGATGTAGCCGGGGTCGTCGTGGTAGTGGTTCACAAACCGCAGCTCGGGCACGTTGCGCGTGGCGGCGGCCCAGGTGTAGACGGCATCAAACACGCTGGCGGTGGTGGTGGCCGAGTACTGCGGGTACAGGGGCAGGATGAGGATGCGCGTGGCGCCTTCGGCCTTGAGCGCATCGAGCTGGCTGGCGATGGACGGGTTGCCGTAGCGCATCGCATGGCGCAACAGCACGTTGTGGCCAGCCTCGCCCAGCCAGCCGCGCAGCAGCGTGGCCTGCTTGGCCGTCCAGTGGGCCAGGGGGGAGCCCTCGGGCGTCCAGATGCTGGCGTATTTGGCGGCCGATTTGGCGGGCCGCACCCGCAGGATGATGCCGTGCAGGATGGGCATCCACAGCAGCCGGGGGATCTCCACCACGCGGTGGTCGCCCAGGAACTGGGCCAGATACCGGCGCACGGCTGGGGCCGTGGGTTCATCAGGCGTGCCCAGGTTGCACAGCAGCACTGCGGTGCGGTCGGCCTGGCCGTGGGTGTAAGGGGGTTCGGGGGAAAAGGGTGAGCGCATGGCCTGATTGTGGCAAATGGGCCGGGCCTTGGCGGGCATGCGGGATCTGCGGCACATCCGCTGGTTACCGTCGGGTATTCTTGCCGCACCATGACCGCCCCCCAGCCTCAACCCACCGCGCCTGCGCTGGCATCTGTCCCGCAGCTGGACACCGCCCGCATCCGCGCCATCTCCATCGACCTGGACGACACGCTCTGGCCCATCTGGCCCACCATCACGCGGGCTGAACGCGTGCTGCTGGACTGGCTCACGCACCATGCGCCCGCCACAGCAACCTTGTTCTCCAGCACCGAATCTTTGCGTGCCATCCGCAATCAGATGGTGGCGCTGCGGCCCGACCTGCTCCATGACCTGAGCGCGCTGCGGCGCGAGTCCATCCGCCTGGCGCTGACCCAGGCGGGTGACGAGCCCGCGCTGGCCGAACCGGCGTTTGACCTGTTTTTTGCCGAGCGCATGCGCGTGGAGTTGTTTGAAGACGCGCACGACACGCTGGCGTTCTTGTCTGCGCGCTACCCGGTGGTGGCCGTGTCCAACGGCAATGCCGATGTGCACCGCATCGGCATCGGTCACTACTTTCGCCACAGCATCAGCGCGTCGGAGTTTGGCGTGGCCAAGCCCGACGTTCGCATCTTCCATGCGGCTGCAAGTGCGGCCGACGTGTTGCCCCACGAGGTGCTGCATGTGGGCGACGACGCCACCCTGGATGCGCAGGGTGCGCTGAATGCAGGCATGCAGGCTGTGTGGGTCAACAGCGCCAACCACCCCTGGCCGCATGACGACGTGCAGCCGCATGCCACGGTGGATAGCCTCACCGCACTGTGCCGGTTGCTGGCTTGACATGGATGCCCCCTGTGTCGCCTTCGGCGCCTTCTCCGGGGGGAGACACCTTCGCTGCGGGGCGGCCCTTGCTCGGCGTCCCTGGCTTGGGGCGCGCCAGTGTCACGGCCTTGTGCGGCAATCCGCCACGGGGTTGCGCGTGGACAGGCCCCGCATTGTTTCTTGCCTCAAGTCAAGGTTTGGGCGCGTGGCGGTTGATGCCGCTGCCCGATAACGTCACACTCCACCGTCGCTGAGCGACCCCTACCACCATGCCCCGCAATCCTCCCCCGTTGCCAGCCATCCGCACCATCGGCCTGATGCAGCCCATGACCTGGCTCGTTCTCGCCTGGCGCGACATGGCGCGTGCGGGCTGGATCAGTTTTGCGCACGGCCTGGCACTCACGCTGTTTGGCGCTGCCATCCTTGCCGTGGGGCACAACCGCTTCTGGCTGCTGGCGGGGGCGCTGTCGGGGTTTCTGGTGGTGGCGCCGGTGCTGGCCACCAGCCTGTATGCCCTGAGCCGCGCGCTGGAGCGCCGCGAAAGCGCCAACCTGGGCGTGGTGCTCAAGACCTGGTTCAACTGGCAGAACAGCCATGTGAACAAATGGGGCAACGACTACTGGTGCATGGTGCAGTTCGGCGCTTTGCTGGCGCTGGCGGCCACCGGGTGGGTGATGACTTCGGCGGCGCTCATCACGCTGCTGGCGCCGGTGCCCATCCAGACCCCCGTCGATTTTGTGCGCCATGTGGTGCTGGCCCGGGACGGCTGGTTGTTCGAAATCTGGCTGGCCCTGGGCAGCCTGATGGCCGCGCCCATTTTTGCATCCAGTGTGGTGGCCATGCCCCTGCTGCTGGACCGCCGCGCCACGCTACTGCAGGCCGTGCTGACCAGCTGGCAGGCCGTGGTGGTCAACCCGCTGCCGATGGCGTTCTGGGCGGCACTGATCCTGGGCTTTACCTTGCTGGGCCTGGGCTCGCTGCTGCTGTGCCTGATCGCCGTGATGCCCATGCTGGGCCATGCCAGCTGGCACGCGTACCGCGATCTGGTGGATGCCTCCAGCCTGCCCGAGCGCGACCCGGTGGCACCTGCCGCAACCGCTGCACCCGAACGTGAGCCTGGAGGGGCATCGTGATTTTTGGCTTCACCGAGGCGCAGATCTCGGGCTTCTTCCTCACCTACGGGGTGGGGGCGTTCATCGCTTACATGCTGTTCATCATCGGGCAGCTGGCGTGGGAGTCCAAGGCCGGGCGCTTTGGCACTTTTGTGCTCTTTTTGGGCCTGGGCGTGGGGTTTCTGGGGTTCCTGGCCAAGGTGGTGATTCAGTGGTGGCTGGAGAAGTGAACGGGGAATAGGGGGGCGCTGAGGCCACGGCGCAGGCGTTGCAGTGGCCCGCCTCAGCGCACCCAGGACCGCAGACCCAGCTCCTGCGCTAGCTGCCGGTAGTCGGCCAGGCTGCGTTGCACAAACTCCTCCAGCGCCGCGCCGGTGCGCGCAAACGGGTACAGGCCGTGCTGGCTGCACAGCGCGGCATAGCCAGGTGCGGCCAATGCCTCGGCAAATGCAGCCACCCAAGCGCGCACGGCGGCATCGGGGGCGCTGGCGGCCATGTACAGGCCGCGCACTGTGGGCCAGACCAGATCCACACCTTGTTCGCGCGCCGTGGGCAGGTCGGCCAGGGCGCCAGGCAGGCGGGCTTGCGATAACACGGCCAGAAAGCGCAGCGGGGCTCCTTTTTCCACGGCCTGCCGGGCCTCGGCTGCGTCGCCGGTGAAGACGCCGATGTGGCCGCCGCGCAGCGCCTTGAGCGCTTCGCCGCCGCCCTCGAACGAGACAAAACGCATGCGCTTGGGGTCTTGCCCGGCGGCGCGGGTTAGCAGTGCGGCCTTCATCCAGTCCTGGCTGCCCAGGGTGCCACCGGCGCCAAACACCACGCGGGCGGGGTCTTTGCGCAGTGCGTCCACCACGTCTTGCAGGCGCTGGTGGGGCGCGTCGCGGTGTACGGCCACCACCCCATAGTCGGTGCCCAGTGTGGCGATCCAGCGCACCGCGCTCACCGGGTGAGGGCCGAAGCGGCCCTGCGCAATGTTGAGCAGCGAGCCGCTGGAGAACGCCACCAGCGTTCCCGGCCCGCCCAGCCGCCCGGTGGCCACTTGGTCAAACGCCACAGCGCCGATGCCCCCAGGCAGGTAGCGGGTGAGCAGCGGTGGGCGTGCGGGGCGTATGGCCTGCACCGCCTGCGTGGCCAGGCCGCAGGTCAGGTCGAACCCGCCGCCGGGGCGGGAGGGGGCGATGC
>NZ_QAIH01000282.1:0-7352 GCF_003060895.1 Acidovorax sp. HMWF029
CTGGTGGGGCGGGTGGTGGGGTCTCTGGGGTGCTCATGGCGCCAAGCATACAGACTGAGGGCAGCCCCGTCGTTTGCGACGGGCATGAATCCAAGCAGCGTCAACGTGGATCAGCTCGGGGCGAGTCAGGCTGTGCGCTGCAGATGGTTCTCGCGCTGGAACAGTTCGGCCGTCCAGTCCACAAACGCGCGGACCTTTGCACTCAGGTGGCGGTTGGGCGGATACACCACATACACCGGCAGCGGTGGCTGGGTCCAATCGGTCAGCAGCTGTACCAGCATGCCGTTGTGCAGGAGCCGCTCCGCCTGGTAGCTCGTGATCTGGCCAATGCCCAGGCCTGCCACGATGGAGGTTACGTAGGCATTGCTCTCATTCACGCTCAGCTGGTAGGGGCCTGTGATATCGATGGATTCGGAGTCTTTTCGAAACTCCAGCGGGTAGTGCCGGCCGCTTTGCGGAGAAAAATAGATCACGCTGGTGTGCTTTTCCTCGATCTCCAGCGGATGGGTGGGTGTGCCCTTGCGCGCCAGATACTCGGGCGATGCCACTGTGATGAACTCCAGGTTGCCCACCCGCCGTGCCACCAGAGACTGGTCGCTCAGCTCGCCACCGCGAATCACGCAATCCACGTTGTCTCCGATCAGGTCCACGATGCGGTCGCTCACCCCCAGATCCACCTGGATGTCCGGGTACCGCGCATGGAACTCCGCCAGGTTGGGAATGATGAGCAGCTGCGCCACCGACGTTCCGACATCGATGCGCAGGCGCCCGCGCGGGTTGGCGCGCGCGTTGGTCATGCTGGCCTCGATGTCATCCAGGTCGGTCAGCAGCCGCACTGTGCGGTCGTAGTAGGCCGCGCCGTCGGGCGTTACCGTCACGCGGCGTGTGGTGCGGTTGAGCAGCTTCACGCGCAGGCGCTCCTCCAGCGCCTGCACATGCTTGGTCACCGTGGCTTTGGGCAGCGAGAGCGAATCCGCTGCCCGGGTAAACGTGCCGGCCTCCACCACCCGCACGAATATGCGCATGGCCTGAATCTGGTCCATGGCTTCTCCTTGAGTCTTCAGCACCCAGATTGGGTGCTGAAGAATTCTCACACGGGCACCGCAGTTTGATTGTTGAGCTTTTGGAAACAGTGCGGTGGTGTTTGACCTGTTTATCAGAAAGGCCCAAGCCACTACATTTCATCCATCGTCAACCGACCTTTCATCTATCCACCCACCTACTGGGTACCTGCCATGCAGCCCGACCACCCGTCTTCGTCATCTTCGCCATCGCAGCCTGCTGCGGCGCCCGCCAAGGCGTCCGGGGCGGCTTCGTCTGTGTGCGCCGATTCCACCATTGAGGTGGCCCAGGGGCAGGACGTGGCGGTGCGCATGTATGGCCGCAAGAAGACCGGTCAGGCATCACCGGTGGTCGTCCACTTCCACGGCGGGGCCTTCATGTCGGGTGACCTGGACAATGGTTGTACGGTCGCCTCGCTGCTCGAGAGTGCAGGGGCCGTGGTGGTGTCGGTAGCGTATCCGCTTACGCCCTTTCCGCAGCCGGTGGACACGGGTTACGGCGTGCTCAAGTGGGTGCACAAGCACCGCACCAAACTCGGTGGGCAGGGGGCTGCCGTGTACCTGGCAGGCGAAGAGGCTGGCGGCAACCTGGCGGCTGCTGTGGCACTGATGGCACGCGACCAGTCTCACCCCCCGCTGGCGGGGCAGATTCTGCTGTCGCCCATGCTGGACCCTTGTGTTGGGACTGCATCGCTGCGCGAGGCGACGGGTAATTCCACGGGCTGCAAGTGGACCGAAGGCTGGCGCAACTTTCTGCGTTGCCCGCGCGATGCCGAGCATCCCTATGCCGTGCCTGCTGGTGCACAACGCCTGGCAGGGCTGCCTCCCACGCTGATCCTGGTGGGCGACACCGACCCCATGCATGACGAGGCGCTGGCCTACGCGGCCCGACTGGAGGCGGCAGGCCTGCCTGTCACCCGCCATGTGTTCTCCAAGAACCCGCAGTGGCCCGATGCCCTGCTGCAGACGGGTTCGCGTGACTGCCCTTGTGCGGCAGGTGCGCAGGAGCAGTTCCGTCAGTTCTTCGCTGCCACGCGATGTCCGGTGCCTTCCTGACTGCCCCTGACACCCTCTCATACCCCTGAAAGCTGCTGACCTCCGCTGTGGCGGAGGCAGAAAAACGCGGGCTCGGCGCGAGCCCCATTCCCGTTTTGCACCTTGATTTCCGGCCCGGCGTGCCGGAGGGTAAACGCTTGCCCGGCGTTGTCCTGCCTGCACGTTCCAGAGGTCACGCCACCCATTCAAACGACACGGAGGAAAGAACACACCATGCATGCATCCCTGATCCCGTTGGTTTGCGGCCAGCGTCACAGCGCAGTCGACCGCACCGACTTTTGACCGTGGCAAGCAGGCCGCCCTGGTGTTTGTCGCCGGGGTATTGACCTTTCCACCTTGTCATTGCCGAGACTTCATTCCGCTCCCTTTGCATTGACACCTGCCGAGCACAGCCCGCAGGCGCCAGCGCACTGCGGACAAGCTTCAAAGCGTGCTCCACAAGGGCACCCCTACTGATCGAAAGTGACCATGAACTTCCCATCCCTCTCAAGGTTCTCCCAGCGCCGTCCCCTGGGTCTGGCCACCCTTGCCACGGCCGTGACGGCCACTGTGGCGGCTGCTGTTTTGGTGTTTCAGGCTCCCGTGGCGCAGGCGGATAACGCCCCTGCTGCGCCGCCCGCCATGCCGGTGTCGGTGGCTGCCGTGCTGCAAAAAGACATCGCCCTTTGGGACGAGTTTTCCGGCCGACTTGAAGCCGTGCAGCGCGTCGATGTGCGCCCCCGTGTGTCCGGTGCCGTGCAGGCCGTGCATTTCCGCGAAGGTTCGCTGGTCAAGCAAGGCGATTTGTTAGTGACGGTAGACCCCGCCCCCTACGCCGCCGAAGTGGACCGCGCCGAGGCCCAGGTGGTCGCCGCGCAGGCCCGCCTGTCGTACACACGCAGCGAACTCGAGCGCGCCACACGCCTGCTGGAAGAAAAAGCCATTGCCCAGCGCGAGCATGACGAGCGCCTGAACGCCCAGCGCGAGGCCGATGCCAACCTGCGCGCCGCCCAGGCCGCTCTGCAGACCGCCAAGCTGAACCTGGGCTACACCCAGGTGCGCGCCCCGGTGGCAGGCCGTGTGGGCCGCATCGAAGTCACCGTGGGCAACCTGGTGGCGGCTGGTGCGGGTGCCCCCGTGCTGACCACGCTGGTGTCGGTGAGCCCCATCTACGCGAGCTTTGATACCGACGAGCAGATCGTGGTGAAGGCGCTGGCTGACCTGCAAAGCGGCCAGCGTGGCCACAGCGCGCGCCAGCTCATCGAACGTATTCCCGTGCAGATGGGCACCGGCACTGCGGGCAGCACGCCGCATGTGGGCAAGTTGCAGCTCATCGACAACCAAGTGGACGCCCGGAGCGGCACGGTGCGCGTGCGCGCCGTGTTCGACAACGAAGACGGTGCTCTCATGCCTGGCCAGTTTGCCCGCATCCGCATGGGGCAGGCCCGCAATACGCAGGCGCTGCTCATCAACGAGCGTGCCGTGGGCACCGACCAGAACAAGAAGTTCGTGATGGTGGTGGGCGAGGGCAACAAGGCTGAGTACCGCGAGGTCACCCTGGGCGCGCCGATTGACGGTCTGCGCGTGGTCACCTCGGGCCTCAAGGCGGGCGAGAACATCGTCGTCAACGGCCTGCAGCGCGTGCGTCCCGGTGCCGTGGTGGCCCCCCAGCCCGTGCCCATGACCGCGAAGGCCGAGTTGGTGAGCGACCCCAAGGAAGCCAAGAACAACAGCAAGTCGCCCGCTGCTTGAGCGAGAGTGACTCACGGAATTTGAATCTATGAACCTCTCCCGATTTTTCATCGACCGCCCCATCTTTGCCGGGGTGCTGTCGGTGCTCATCTTCCTCGGGGGGCTCATCGCATTGCGCGGTCTGCCCATCTCCGAATACCCTGAAGTCGCGCCGCCCTCCGTGGTGGTGCGCGCCCAGTACCCGGGCGCCAACCCCAAGGTGATCGCCGAGACTGTGGCCACGCCGCTGGAGGAATCCATCAACGGCGTGGAAGGCATGCTCTACATGGGCAGCCAGGCCACCACCGACGGCGTGATGACGCTGACGGTGACCTTTGCTCTGGGCACCGACCCCGACAAGGCCCAGCAGCTGGTGCAGAACCGCGTCTCGCAGGCCGAGCCGCGCCTGCCCGAGGAAGTGCGCCGCCTGGGCGTCACCACCGTCAAGAGCGCGCCAGACCTGACCATGGTGGTCCACCTGGTCTCGCCCAACAACCGCTACGACATCGACTACCTGCGCAACTACGCCGTGCTCAACGTGAAGGACCGCCTCGCCCGCATTGGCGGCGTGGGCCAGGTGCAAATCTTTGGCGGTGGCGACTACTCCATGCGTGTGTGGCTCGACCCGCAAAAGGTCGCGCAGCGTGGCCTCTCGGCCAGCGACGTGGTGGCCGCCATCCGTGGCCAGAACGTGCAGGCCGCTGCGGGTGTGGTGGGCGCATCGCCCGGCCTGCCCGGCGTGGACTTGCAGCTGTCCATCAACGCACAGGGCCGCCTGCAGACCGAAGAAGAGTTCGGCGACATCATCGTCAAGACCGGTGCTGATGGTGCGGTCACTCGCCTGCGCGACATTGCCCGCCTGGAGCTGGGCGCGGCCGACTACTCGCTGCGCTCGCTGCTCAACAACGACCCGGCCGTGGGCATGGGCGTGTTCCAGGCACCGGGCTCCAACGCGCTTGACATCTCGGCCAATGTGCGCAAGACCATGGACGAGATCCAGAAGAACATGCCCGAAGGCGTGGAGTACCGCATTGCGTACGATCCCACACAATTCGTGCGTGCCTCGATCCAATCGGTGATCCACACGCTGCTCGAAGCCGTTGCGCTGGTGGTCTTGGTGGTGATCCTTTTCCTGCAAACCTGGCGTGCGTCCATCATCCCGCTGCTGGCTGTGCCGGTGTCGGTGGTGGGCACGTTTGCCGTGCTGCACCTGCTGGGCTTTTCGATCAACGCGCTGAGCCTGTTCGGGCTGGTGCTGGCCATCGGCATTGTGGTGGACGACGCCATTGTGGTGGTAGAGAACGTCGAGCGCAACATCGAGGCGGGCCTGACCCCGCGCGAGGCCACCTACCGCGCCATGCGCGAGGTGTCCGGCCCCATCATCGCGATTGCGCTGGTGCTGGTGGCGGTGTTCGTGCCGCTGGCGTTCATCAGCGGGCTCACGGGGCAGTTCTACAAGCAGTTCGCGGTCACGATTGCGATCTCCACGGTGATCTCGGCGATCAACTCGCTGACCCTGTCGCCCGCGCTGTCGGCGCTGCTGCTCAAGGGCCACAACGAGCCCAAGGACGCACTCACGCGCGGCATGGACAAGGTGTTTGGTGGCTTTTTTCGCGGCTTCAACCGTTTGTTCCACCGCGGCTCCGAGGCCTACAGTGGCGGCGTCAAGCGCGTCATCGGCCGCAAGGCGCTGATGTTCGTGATCTACCTCGCGCTGGTGGGTGCCACGGTGGGCTTGTTCAAGATCGTGCCCGGCGGCTTCGTGCCCGCGCAGGACAAGCAGTACCTGATCGGCTTTGCGCAGTTGCCCGACGGCGCCACGCTGGACCGCACCGAGAACGTGATCCGCCGCATGGGCGAGATCATGAAGGAGAACCCGAACGTCGAAGACGCGATTGCCTTCCCCGGCCTGTCGATCAACGGCTTCACCAACAGCTCCAACTCCGGCATCGTGTTCGCCACGCTCAAGCCCTTTGCCGAGCGCACGCGCGCCGACCAGAGCGGTGGGGCTGTGGCGGGCCAGCTGAACCAGGCGTTCGGCAGCATCCAGGACGCGTTCATCGCCATGTTCCCGCCGCCCCCCGTGGCGGGCCTGGGCACCACGGGCGGCTTCAAGCTGCAGATCGAAGACCGCGCATCGCTGGGCTACGAAGCCATGGACAACGCCGTGAAGGCCTTCATGGGCAAGGCCTACCAGACGCCCGAGCTGGCGGGGTTGTTCACCAGCTGGCAGGTCAACGTGCCGCAGCTGTACGCCAACATCGACCGCACCAAGGCGCGCCAGTTGGGTGTGCCGGTGACGGACATCTTCGACACGCTGCAGATCTACCTGGGCAGCCTCTACGCCAACGACTTCAACCAGTTCGGCCGCACCTACAGCGTGCGCGTGCAGGCCGATGCGGCCTACCGGGCGCGGGCGGAAGACGTGGGCCTGCTCAAGGTGCGCTCCACAACGGGTGAGATGGTGCCGCTGTCGGCCCTGATGAAGATGGAGCCTAGCTTCGGCCCCGAGCGCGCCATGCGCTACAACGGCTACCTCGCGGCGGACGTGAATGGCGGCCCTGCGCCCGGTTATTCCTCCGGCCAGGCGCAGGCGGCCATCGAGCGCATCGCCAAGGAGACGCTGCCCCAGGGCATCACCTTCGAGTGGACCGAGCTGACGTACCAGGAAATATTGGCGGGCAATTCGGCTGTGCTGGTGTTTCCGCTGGCCATCCTGCTGGTGTTCCTGGTGCTGGCCGCGCAGTACGAAAGCCTCACGCTGCCCATCGCCATCATCCTGATTGTGCCCATGGGCATCCTGGCCGCCATGACCGGCGTGTGGCTCACCAAGGGCGACAACAACGTGTTCACGCAGATCGGGCTCATCGTGCTGGTGGGGCTGTCGGCCAAGAACGCGATCCTGATCGTGGAGTTTGCGCGCGAACTGGAGTTTGCTGGCCGCACCCCTGTGCAGGCCGCCATCGAGGCCAGCCGCCTGCGGCTGCGCCCCATCCTGATGACCTCGCTGGCCTTTGTGATGGGTGTGCTGCCCCTGGTGCTGTCCACCGGCGCGGGCGCCGAGATGCGCAGTGCCATGGGCGTGGCGGTGTTTGCCGGGATGATCGGGGTGACGGCCTTTGGCCTGTTCCTCACGCCCGTGTTCTACGTGCTGCTGCGCAAGCTGGCGGGCAACCGCCCTCTGGTGGAGCATGGCGCGCACGTGGCGCCTATCTCGCAGGCGCCCCACGGGGGTGGCATGGGCCAGCCGGTGCTGGCTGCGCCCCGCAAGGAGCACGAATGATGCTCACGACCACAACCACCTTTGTGGCCCTGAATGCTCGCTCCACGAAGTCCACGCTGCCGGTTGCAGCGGGAGCATCGGCTGGGGCAGGAGATCAACCATGACCGATTTGCTATTGAAGAAGAACTCCACCGACAGTGCCCTTGCCGTGCGCAAGCGCAGCCTGCTAGCGCCCCTGGCCGCCGCCCTGGTGCTGGCCGGTTGCATGACCCAGCCCGTGGCCCCCGCCCCGCATGCGGGCG
>NZ_QAIH01000282.1:7376-9536 GCF_003060895.1 Acidovorax sp. HMWF029
TGCCGAGGCACAGCCACGCGGCGAGTGGTGGCTGGGCTTTCAAGACCCGGTGCTGGCCGACCTGGTGCAGCGCGCGGGCCAGGCCAACACCAGCATCCAGCAGGCCGCCGCGCGGCTGGCCGAAGCGCGCACGCTGCTGCGCTCTGCCGACGCCGCGCGCTCGGTGCAAGTGGGCGCCTCAGCGGGCGTGACGCGCCAGGCAGGCGCTGCCACCACGGGCAGCGCAGCCCCCGCCACGCTGGGCACAGCGGGGCTCAATGCCTCCTACGAGCTGGACCTGTTCGGCCGCCTCTCGCGAACCAGCGACGCCGCACGCCTGGACGCCGATGCACGCGAAGCCTTGCTGCAAAGCACGTGCCTGATGGTGCAGGCCGATGTGGCGCAAACCTATCTGCAACTGCGTGCCGTGCAGGCCGAGCAGTTGCTGGTGCAAGAGAGCCTGGCCGCGTACCAGGACACCCTGCGCCTGACGCAGCGTCGCCTGCAGGCTGGCGACGTGGCCGAGCTGGACGTGGCCCGTGTGCAGACCGAAGTGGCGGCCACCGAGTCTGATGCCCTGGCCTTGCAGCGCCAGCAAGCCCTGCTGATCAACGCCCTGGCCGTGCTGGCGGGCGAGGTGGCCAGCGGCTTTGTGCTGCCGCCCCCTGCCGGCGATGCTGCGTTGCCGGTGATCCCGCCTGGCGTGCCCGGCACGGTGCTGGCGCGCCGGCCCGATGTATCGGCCGCACAAACCGCCGTGCTGGCCGCGCAAGCCCGTGTGGGTGTGGCGCAGAAGGCGTGGTTCCCTGCGGTCACGCTCACGGGCAATGCGGGGCATGCGTCGCCCGAGCTGGGTGATCTGTTCAAGTGGTCGGCCCGTGCCTGGGGCGTGAGCGCACTGCTGTCGCTGCCGATCTTTGACGGCGGCCAGCGCGATGCGCAGATCGAGGGTGCGAAGGCCCGCCTGGAGGCTGCGTTGGCGGACCACCGAGGACAGGTGCTGAACGCGTTTCGTGACGTGGAGGATCAACTGACCTCGCTGCGTCTGCTCTCCGGCCAGGCCGAAGCGCAGGGGCGGGCGGTGACGGCTGCGCGGCGGGCCACGCAGTTGTCGGATGTGCGGTATCGCAATGGCTTGGTGAGTCAGCTGGAGTTGCTGGACGCGCGGCGCAGCGAGCTGCGCAACCGGCGGCAGGCGTTGCAGGTGCGGACGGCGCAGTATGTGGCGACGGTGGGGTTGATTCGGGCGCTCGGAGGCGGGTGGGGGGATCAGCCTGTGGTGAAGGTGGCGGCTGCGCCGCAGTAGTTTTTGAGCGGGTTGGGCTGCTTGCGCTAGTGAAACATGCCTAGGTAGCTATTGATTTTGTAGTGTCTGGTTGTTGTGCTGATTGGGCCGCATGCCTGGCTTGAGTGCGGAGGCCGGGAGTCGCCCGGCGAGCGAGTAACTTTCTTTTGCTTCGCCAAAAGAAAGTTACCAAAGAAAAGGCGACCCCCAGTCTGCGACCCCTTCGCGTTGCGAAGGGGCAAACCTGCGGCGGGGCGGCTGCGGGGTGCGCCGTGGAACTCACTGCGCTGCGTTGCAGCTTCGTTCAGACATCCACGGCGAGTCAGAGCACGAAGCACGCGCGCTCCGACGCGCGTGCCACCCCGCAACCGCCCCGCCGCAGGCGCAGCCAGCAGGGGTGGGACAGCCGAACATCCAACAGCCGCACAACCATTCGGGCCATTGCTGCGCTCGGCCGCGCCTGCGATCCGGGACCGAGCGCAGCGATGGCCCATGTGGATGTTCTGTCCCCTGTGCCCCTGTGGATGCGCCGAGGAGCGCAGGGTTTGGCGGATCAGGGCTCGCGTGTGTTTGAGCGACGCGCAGCGGCGCGAGTTGAGCGAGACCCCGCCAAACCCGAGCACCGCAGGTTGCCCCGTAGCGAAGCGCAGGGGACGCAGACAGTGGGGTCGCCCTTTCTTTGGTTCCTTTCTTTCGGCGACGCGAAAGAAAGGGACTCGCATGCCGGGCGACTCCCGGCCTCCGCCCTCAACACCAGCATGCGGCCCAATCAGCACGCCGCACCAAAACACTACAAAATCAATAGCGACCACCGCATATCCCACTAGCGCCTGCGGCCAAAAAGGCTCAAAAACCTCAAATCACCCCTTCAGCCACCCCCTCAACCTCCCCACCCC
>NZ_QAIH01000283.1 GCF_003060895.1 Acidovorax sp. HMWF029
CATGTGCACTCCCCCACCGGCACCACCACTGCGGCCAAGGCCCCCAGCACCAGCGAACGATAAGCCTGGGCGTCAAAACGCTCTTCCACCATGGCCCGGCCAAAGGCGCCATCCAGCAGCAGCAGGATCCAGTCCGCCGCCTGCGCAGGTGACATGGTCAGCCGCGCCTGCTGGCGTTCCACCGCCGTATCGAGCAGGCGCACCAGCTGGGCCTTGCGGCCCGCCTCGCTCCGAGCCACGCTGGCAAACACATCGGGGTTACGCACGGCCTCGGCCAGCACCTCCAGGCCGATACGCGTGTACACCGGGTCAGCCAGCAGGGCGAGGCTTTCTTCCACGATGGCGATCAAGGCGTCATAGAGGTTGCGGGCGCCCGCCGCAGCGGCAAAACGCTCGGCAGTTTCGCGCTGGTCCTCTTCCACGATGGCCGCGATGATGGCCTCTTTGGTGGGGAAGTAGTGGAACAGGTTGCCGGGGCTCATGCCCGCTTCGGTGCAGATCTCGGCCGTGCGGGTGGCATGAAAGCCTTTGCGCATGAAGCAGGCCACGGCCGCCTCCAGGATCTGCTGGCGCCGCGCATGATGGCGCTCGGGGTTCACGGTACGCATGTCAAAAAACCTTGTGCAACTATTAATAGATCAACCAGTCGATTTATTAAAACACTGCACCCGCGCCCTGTCAAATCCGCTACCCCATCGCTGCGGGCTTGGGCGTATAAAGCGCCAGGAGCCGCCCTTTTCTCCCTTTTCTTTTTTCCCCGTTGCTTACAGCGGGCATGCGGGATACGGGCAGGCTCCTGAACAACAACAGAGGAGACAACGATGGACATCAGCGCCCCCCACACCGCCACCGACCCGCGCAGCTTCAAGAGCTTCGCGCAGTTCTACCCCTTCTATCTGGGCGAGCACAGCAATCACATCTGCAGGCGCCTGCACTTCGTGGGCTCCACGCTCACCCTCGTCTGCCTGGCCATGCTGGTGGCCACTGGCAAGCCGCAGTACCTGCTATATGGTCTGCTCTGCGGCTACGGCTTTGCCTGGGTGGGGCACTTCGGCTTCGAGAAGAACAAGCCCGCCAGCTTCAAGCGCCCGCTCTACAGCTTCATGGGCGACTGGGTGATGTACAAGGACATCTGGACGGGCAAGGTGCGGTTCTGATCGGAAAAATCAAGAAAAAATGGCCGCCTCCGCGCGTCCATCATGCACTTATAGCTATATTATTTATAGCAAATAGCAAAGCAACAGCTCACCTGGCCGGTGCGGCGCCTTCCAGCACATCCGCCATTTGCAGGGTCTCCAGACCCGAGCGCTGCCACAGCGGCTCCAGGCTTTGCGCACGCTCCAGCAGCAGCTTCTCCACCAGGGGTGCAAGGGGGGTGTGGATGGGGTCGACCAGCAGCACATAGCGCAGCTCGGGCACGACTGAAGCACTCGCCGCTGTATCGGCCACCTCGCCCGCCCAGTCCAGGGCTGTGAGGGCTTCGAGCACGGGTTCAAGCTGCAGCACATCCACACGCAGCTGCTGCGCGAGCTGGCTGGGGCGCAGGCCCTTCAGGGGCTGGCTGCGCGTACGGTGCAACTCCTGCAGCACCTCGATGGCGAGCTGAAACGTCCAGCCCGCCACCGTGCCGCGCCGTGCCACGCCCGCCAGCAGGCTGGGCAGGTAGGCGGTGACCACCGCCCCCAGCAGCACGATGACCCAGGCCACATAGATCCACACCAGCAAGATGGGCAACGTGGCAAACGCGCCATAAACCAATGAATAGGTGGGCACCTTGCTCAAGTACACCGCAAGCACCTTCTTGGCCAGCTCGATGCACACGGCCACAAAAAGTCCGCCCGTCCAGGCGTGGCGCCATTTCACCGGCGTGTTGGGCACATAGTGGTACAGCGAGGCCATGCCACCTGCCAGCACCACAAACTGGATCGAATCGAACAGCAACTGCACCCCATCGGGCAGGCGCTTGACCAGACCACCCGAGGCAGACACGACGTACGACGTGAGCGCCAGGCTAGCCCCCATCAGCAGCGGGCCGAGCGTGATGGCGGCCCAGTAGATCAGCACCCGCTGCCCCAGCGGGCGCAGGCGCTGCACGCGCCAGATGTCGTTGAGCGTGCGGTCGATGGTCAATATCAGCGCCAGCGCTGTAGCCAGCAGGATGCTGAACCCCGCCACCCCCAGACTGCTGGCCTTGGCCGCAAACTGCGTGAGGTAGCCAATGACCTGGCGCGAGATGCTGTCGGGCACCAGGCTGCTCACCAGCCAGCCCTGCAGCGCATCCTGCAGCTTGCCAAAGATGGGGAAGGCAGTGAACACCGCCAGCGCCACGGTAAAAAACGGCACCAGCGCGAGGATGGTGGTGAAGGTCAGGCTGCTGGCCGTGAGCCCCAGGTGGTCCTCACGAAAGCGCTCGCGCAGCGTCTGGGCCGTGGTTTTCCACGGGAAGTGCGACAGCTCGGTCATCAGCGCTTCCACGCGCAGTGCGGCTGTCTTTAAGGTCAAGGGCATGGCCGATATGATGCCACCCCAATGACTGCATCCCCCGCCACCCCTCTCA
>NZ_QAIH01000284.1:0-1598 GCF_003060895.1 Acidovorax sp. HMWF029
ATGGCATGCCGTGGGCGTACCCACGGCCTTTTTGGGGGCGGTGGGTCTGGGATAATCTCGCCCATGAGCGGCAACACCATCGGTACCTTATTTGCAGTCACCAACTTCGGTGAATCCCACGGCCCGGCCATTGGCTGCGTGATCGACGGCTGCCCGCCCGGCATGCCGCTGACCGAGGCGGACATACAGGCCGATCTCGATCGCCGCCGCCCCGGCACCAGCCGCCATGTGACCCAGCGCAACGAGCCCGATGCGGTGGAGATCCTCTCTGGCGTGTACGAGGGCAAGACCACGGGTACGCCCATCGCCCTGCTGATCCGCAACACCGACCAGCGCAGCAAGGACTACAGCAATATTGCCGAGAGCTTCCGCCCCGGCCACGCCGACTACACCTACTGGCACAAGTACGGCATCCGCGACCCGCGTGGTGGCGGCCGCTCGTCGGCCCGCCTCACTGCGCCCACGGTGGCCGCCGGTGCCGTTGCCAAGAAGTGGCTGGCCCAGCAGTACGGCGTGCAGTTTCGCGCCTGCATGACGCAGCTGGGCGAGCTGCCTATCCCTTTCGAGAGCTGGGACCACGTGCGCAGCAACCCCTTCTTTGCCCCGGTGGCAGACGTGCAGCAGTACGAGGACTACATGGACGCCTTGCGCAAGGCTGGTGATTCGTGTGGCGCCCGCATCCGTGTGCAGGCCACGGGCGTGCCGGTGGGCCTGGGCGAGCCGCTGTATGACAAGCTGGACGCAGACATCGCCCACGCCCTGATGGGGCTCAACGCGGTGAAGGGCGTGGAGATTGGAGCCGGTTTTGCCAGCGTGGCCCACAGGGGCACGATGCATGGCGATTCGATGACGCCCCAGGGCTTTCGCACCAACAACGCGGGCGGCGTGCTGGGCGGCATCAGCACCGGGCAGGACCTGGAGGTGAGCATTGCCATCAAGCCCACCAGCTCCATCATCAGCCCGCGCGAGTCCATTGACATCCATGGCCAGAGCGCCGAGGTCATCACCAAGGGCCGTCACGACCCGTGCGTGGGCATACGCGCCGCGCCGATTGCCGAGGCTTTGCTGGCGCTGGTGGTCATGGACCACGCTTTGCGCCACCGCGCCCAGTGTGGCGATGTGGTGCCGCCCGTGCCGCCCATCCAGGCCTCGTTTCTGTAAATTCAACCCGTGCCGCCCATGGGGCGGTCACTCTGTATGAGCAACCGCTTGTTCCGGGCCTTCCGTCGCCGGGCGCTGGCCGCCTTGGCCGTGCCGCTGTGGCTGGGTGGCTGTAGCGGCATTGCGCCCACCGCTCCCGCGGTGGGCAGCGCGCCGCCCCACGTCGACATCACCCTCATCGGCTTCAACGACCTCCATGGCAACCTGGAGCCGCCCCACATGGCGCACCGGGTGCAAGGGCCCACAGGCCCGGTGCTGGCGCCTGCCGGGGGCATGGCCTACTTCGCCAGCGCCATGACGGCCCTCAAGGCCCAGTCGCCGCACCATGCGGTGGTGTCGGCGGGTGACATGGTGGGCGCATCTCCGCTGGTGTCGTCGTTGTTTCTGGACGAGCCCACGATCGAGGCCGTCAACCGCATGCAGATTGACTTCAATGC
>NZ_QAIH01000284.1:1626-2947 GCF_003060895.1 Acidovorax sp. HMWF029
TACAGCACGGCGGCTGCGCAAAATTCACATCGCGCGAGCCTTGCCGCATCAGCAAGCCTTTTGAGGGTGCGAAGTTTGGCCTGCTGGCCGCCAACACCGTGCGGGAGGATGGGAGCACGCTGCTGCCCGCCACCGGGCTCAAGCGGTTCACCGAAGGCGGTGTCACCATCACCATGGGTTTTATTGGCCTCACGCTGCAGGCCACGCCCACCATGGTCAGCCCGTCAGGCGTGGCGGGGCTGCGGTTTGAAGACGAGGCGGCCACGGCCAACGCGCTGATCCCGCAGCTCAAGGCCCAGGGCGCCGATGTGATTGTGGTTGCCATCCATGAAGGCGGGGGCACCACGGCGGGCGTGCAGGAGACCAGCTGCGCAGGTCTGTCGGGCGACATCGTGCCCATCCTGGAGCGCCTGGACCCGGCCGTCGATGTGGTGGTCTCCGGCCACACGCACCAGGCCTACGTGTGTGACTACAGTCGCGTGAATCCGGCCAAGCCCTTCTTGCTGACCAGCGCAGGCCAGTACGGCACGCTGCTCACCGACATTCAGCTGCGCGTGGATACGCAGACCCGCCGTGTGATCCGCAAGACGGCGCGCAACGTGGTGGTGCAGGGCGAGGCCTTTGTCGGCGCCCAGGGCCTGGTGCCCATCACCACCGCCGTGCCTGCCTTCCCGGCAGACCCGGGCGTGCAGAAGATCATCGACACCTACCGTGCCGCCGCCGTGCCCCTGGCCCAGCGGCCCGTGGGGCAGGCCAGGGGCCCCATGCGGCGCCAGCCCAATGCGGCGCTGGAGAGCACGCTGGGCAATCTGGTGGCCGACGCCCAACTGCTGGCCACGCGCTCCCCCGAAGACGGCGGTGCGCAGCTGTCGTTCATGAACCCCGGCGGCCTGCGCGCCGACCTGGTGCCGGACGAACAGGGGCTGGTGCGGTATGGCCAGCTTTATGCGGTGCAGCCCTTTGGCAACCAGCTGGTGGTGAAGACCTTCAGGGGCGCACAGATCCGCGCGGTGCTGGAGCAGCAGTTCGCCAGCGGCGGCAACACGGTGCTGCGGCCCCGGGTGCTATCCGTATCCAGCGGCTTCAGTTACCGCTACGACCTGAGTCAGCCCGCCGGGGCGCGCATCAGCCAGATGGAGCTGAACGGAACGCCATTGGCCGACGCCCAACTGGTGCGCGTGGTCATGAGCAGCTTTCTGGACAGCGGCGGCGACAACTTCACGGTGCTGACCCAGGGACGGGACCGGCAGGTGGGCGCGCTGGACCTGGACGCGCTGGAGGCCTACTTCCGCCAGCAAAGCCCGGTGGCGCCGCCCGCCAC
>NZ_QAIH01000284.1:2965-10806 GCF_003060895.1 Acidovorax sp. HMWF029
GCAGCGGGTTGAAGCCGGTGACCAGCCCGGTCGCCACCAGCACCAGCGCGCCGCCCCAGAGCATGCCCGGCCCCAGGGCCTCGCCAAGAAAAACATGGCCCCAGGCCACGCCAAACAGCGGGATCATGAAAGCCGAGCTCATGGCCGCCACGGGCGAGACATGCTGGAGCACCCGAAGGTTGAGCCAGTAGGCCAGGCCTGAGGTCACGATGCCCATCACCGCCACAGCGGCCAGTGCCCCGGGCGTGAAACGCGCTTCAGGCAGGCTCCACGCAGCGCCTGGCAGCAGCAGCAAAAGGGCAGCAGCATGAATGCCTGCCGCAATCGACAGCGGGGACATGCGCTGGGTGGCACGTTTCATCCAGGTGGTCGAGATCCCATAGCAGGCCGATGCCGTCACGCAGGCCGCTGCCGCCAGCAACAGGGCGGGCGTGGGCTGCACGGGGCCCAGCTGCACGATGAGCGCCACACCTGCAAAGCCGCAGACACACCCCAGCCACTTGCGCGCGCTCAGCGTGTCTTCCTTCATCCAGGCGGCGGCGATCACGCCAAACGGCACGGCCATGGTGTTGAGCAGCGAGCTGTAGCCTGCAGGCAAATGCAAGGCCGCCCAGGCGTACAGCAAAAAGGGCAGGGCGACGGTGAGCGTACCCAGCCCGAACAGCTCGCGCCAGTGGCGCCAGGGCCAGGATTCGTTGGCGACCCGCATGATGCCGATCAGCGTCAGCGTGGCCAACCCAATGCGCAGGGCCGCCATCACGTTGGGGCCCAGCACGGGGCTGGCAATGCGGATAAAGAGAAACGAGGCGCCCCAGAGGGCAGATAGCAGCACCAGCTGCAGGAAGTAACGGGTTTTCACCGCCTGGATTGTCGGGCACCGGGGTGAAGGGCGGCCTCTTGCATGCGCAAGAAATTCAGGCGAAAAATGCCGTTTCCGCGCGTCCAGTAAGCATTGAATGCTATTGTTTTTGTGGCACTGCGCCTTGTAGCCTTGGTGACAGCGCTGCTGGAAGAACCTGCTGGGCAACAGTGGCGTTGTTTGATTGCTATGCTATTGATAGCTATCAGGGTATGGTGGGTGCGCGGTGGGCCCCAAAAAAGCTTGAAATCTATGCCCAGTGGGCCGGGTGGAGGTGGCTCCGTCGCCTGGCCTGGCCGTGACTGATTTACTTGCGTACTTCATCGACCATGGCGCGGAAGTCATCGATGTCTTCAAAGCTGCGGTAGACACTGGCGAACCGGATGTAGGCCACCTTGTCGAGCTTCTTGAGTTCGCGCATCACGAGTTCGCCGATGCGGCCAGAAAGCACTTCGCGCTGGCCCAGGTTCAGCAACTTTTCTTCGATGCGTTCGATGGCACTGTCAATTTGCTCGGTGCTCACCGGGCGCTTGCGCAGCGCCAGGTTGAACGAGGCCAGCAGCTTGCCCCGGTCGTATTCAATGCGGCGGCCATCCTTCTTGACGATGGCCGGGAAACTCACCTCCGGCCGCTCGTAGGTGGTAAAGCGCTTGTCGCACGCTCCGCATTGGCGACGGCGGCGGATGAAGACCCCATCCTCAGACACCCGTGTTTCAACGACTTGCGTTTCGAGGTGGCTGCAGAAGGGGCACTTCATGGCGTCGTCTGGGTACCAACCTTAGCGGTAGACAGGGAAGCGTGCGGTCAGCGCATTGACCTTGGCACGCACAGCGGCGATGTTGGCTTCATCGCGGGGGTTGTCCAGCACGTCGGCGATCAGGTTGGCCGTGATGCGGGCTTCTTCTTCCTTGAAGCCACGTGTGGTCATGGCGGGGGTGCCAATGCGAACGCCGCTGGTCACCATTGGCTTTTCAGGGTCGTTGGGGATGGCGTTCTTATTGATGGTCATGTGGGCGGCGCCCAGCACGGCCTCGGCTTCCTTGCCGGTGATGCCCTTGGCGCGCAGGTCCACCAGCATCACGTGGCTTTGTGTGCCACCCGACACGATGCGCAGGCCGCGCGCCGTCAGCGTCTCGGCCACCACCTTGGCGTTCTTGGCCACTTGCTCTTGGTAGGCCTTGAACTCGGGCTGCATCGCTTCCTTGAAGGCCACGGCCTTGGCCGCGATCACGTGCATCAGCGGGCCACCTTGCAGGCCGGGGAAGATGGCGCTGTTGATGGCCTTCTCGTGCTCGGCCTTCATCAGGATGATGCCGCCACGGGGGCCGCGCAGGCTCTTGTGAGTGGTGGAGGTGACCACGTCGGCGTGGGGCACGGGGTTGGGGTACACACCGGCGGCGATCAGGCCAGCGTAGTGGGCCATGTCCACCATGAAGATGGCGCCGATTTCCTTGGCGACCTTGGCGAAGCGGGCGAAGTCGATGTGCAGGCTGTAGGCAGAGGCACCGGCCACGATCAGCTTGGGCTTGTGCTCGCGGGCCTTGGCTTCCATGGCGTCGTAGTCAATGGCTTCGTCCTTGTCCAGGCCGTAGCTGACCACGTTGAACCATTTGCCCGACATGTTCAGTGGCATGCCGTGTGTCAGGTGGCCGCCTTCGGCCAGGCTCATGCCCATGATGGTGTCGCCGGGCTTCAAGAAGGCCAGGAACACGGCCTCGTTGGCCGATGCGCCGCAATGCGGCTGCACATTGGCGGCATCGGCGCCGAAGATCTTCTTGACGCGGTCGATGGCAAGTTGCTCGGCCACATCCACATGCTCGCAGCCACCGTAGTAGCGCTTGCCGGGGTAGCCTTCGGCGTACTTATTGGTGAGCTGGGTGCCTTGCGCCCACATCACGGCGGGGGAGGCGTAGTTCTCGCTGGCGATCAGCTCAATGTGGTGTTCTTGCCGGGCGTTTTCGGCCTGGATGGCGGCAAAGAGTTCGGGGTCGGTTTGTTCGACAAGAATATTGCGGTCGTACATGGTTTGGCAGTCCTAAGAACTTGTGTCCCTTGAAACAAGGGCTGCCCAGGCGAACGGCTGAACGCAGCGGGTGGACCCCGTGCGGCACGCTTCCCAGTGGTTCACAAGGGGCAGGCCCTTGCCGGTTTCCACGTCAGCGGCAGCACCCGGTGTGAGGGATGCCGCGCCTATCGCCAGTCGCGTACTTCGCTAGTGTAGCCGACGCGGCAGCAGATCCCTCAGAGGCCTGACAGCAGGGCCACCTTATCGGCGGTCGCTCTGGGCGCAGCCGGGGGAGCTGCGGCAGGAATGCTTTGCGCTGGCGCCTGGGTTGACAGCGATGGGGGAGTGAATGGAATGGCCCGGCCGTTCGCGACCTGGCGCAGGCGGAAATGCTCTGCCATCACCTTGGCTGCGTAGCCGCCATCGTCGGGCATGTTGGCGGCACCCACGTAGTAGCGCAGGCCGCCTTCGACGGAGCCAGCGCGCGCAATACATTCCTGCAGTACCTTGACGCCTACGCGCAGGTTGCTCACCGGGTCGAAGGCCGCAAAGTGGCCGCCAAAGCTCTGGTACTTGTCGGTGTGCACGCGGGTCATGACTTGCATGAGGCCCTGGGCGCCCACGGCGCTTTCCGCAAAGGGGTTGAAGCTCGACTCGATGGCCATGATGGCCAGGATCAGCGTGGGGTCGATCTTGGCGCGTGTGCCGATCTCATAGGCCTCGGCCACCAGCACGCTGAGCGGCTCAGGCGCCACGCGGTACTTCTTGCTGAGCCAGAAAGCCACTGCGGCCTGTTCCTTGGGCAGGTCCTTGGGGTTGGCTGCGGTGGCGCGCTCGCTGGCTTCGGGCTCGATGGGCATGCCCAGCATTTCCACCTGGCGGGCTTGCAGCCAGCCCATGAGGCGCTCTTCGCCAGCCTGGCGCAGGTCGGGCCGGGCAGTAAGGGCAATGATGATGAAGGCAACGGCCAGGCCGATGAGGGCAAAGCTGTTGTGGGTGATTTCAAGAAAACCTTCGGTCACATCGGCCGCGAAGGTTCGCACGCCGGAGACTATTTTTCCTGACGCTGTCATAGCTCTTCCTTTCTGAGGCGCAACGGGAGTTTGGAGCAGTCGTCATGACTGAACCTTCCCGGCAAGTCGCCTGGATTGGTACGCCATCAAGTCCGGGCTGCACGTCTGTGGAGTGCTTGTTGCCTGGGTTGACTTAGCCGGGTTCGGCAGCGGGTTGGGGTTTTTACTAGCCCGTTTTTGGGGCTGGCGGATTCTAGAAGCTCTCTAAATGCATAGTCAACACTAACAATTCAATTTTTTAGATGTTTTGGTTGTAAAAAATCTGTGAAAAATCACAGTTTCTGAGGGCTTTTGGGGGTGAGAAGTTGCCTGGTGCGGGTGGTGGTTGTGACACCCTCATGTCAAATTCAATCGGTGTTCTTGCTGTCATTGAGAATCCGATTTGAGCTTGGAGGACGGCTTTGGTAAGGTGGAGGCGCCTGTAGTTTTCAGGCATCGCCAGACGAAGCGAAATCTCCCTCCGAGGGCATTCAGTGCCAAGGTGCAGCAGATGCCGCTTTCAAGGCAACCCCCTGGAGGCAATCCCTTGCCTCCTCGCCATGCGGACCTTCATCTCCGCATCGCGACCGATGGCAAAGACCGTTGTGTCAGCCGTCAAGCCCGGCGGGCAGGCCATGAGGCTCTGTTCGTCGGGCTTTCTTGTTTGCGCTGCACCCTTGGGATCCTCTGCACAAATCACCGCGCCGTGTGCATCTGCGGTCTCGGGCGGTCTGCGGCGTTGCAAATATCCGCAATAGCCAAGGCTATTGCGAGTATTTGCGCCTTGCAGCCCATTCCGATCCGCAGCGCCCACTTGCCGCTCGATTCCTGCAGAGGATCCCTTGGCGATTGGGCATTGGCGTCTATATATAGATAATGGGGGCTGTCCCTGGTGGGGCGACTGTCGCCCGTAGTGGGGTGTGGCTCCCATGGAGGGGGCGCAGCCTGTTGGCTGCTTGTCCAAGCCTCGTGCCAGATCACCTGTTGAAGGTTGGTGTGGTGCACGCAAAGGCACCCGCTCAGAACCCGGTGAAAATAGCCCCTTTGTTGCCCCGGCACGCATGCAGTGCGTTTGCTGTGGCTGGTGCTCTTTTGGCAATGCGCCAGGGGGCGCCTTCGTTATCCATTGGATCCATGTTTCCATTTTTTTCCCGCAGCAAAATGTCTGACGCACCTGAAGTGAATCCGGCCCCGGCCAAAACCCAAGAGCCGCATCCGCTCGACGCGCTGACCGGTGGCGCTTTTTCTGCCGCCACGTCTGGCGAGCGCGCCTCCCGCATCCGTGAATGGCTGGCCACCCAGCCTGCGCCTGAGCAGCTGCAGGAAGTCTTCAAGGAACTGAGCGGACGCGACAAGGGGGCTGCTCGTGCTGTGCGCGAGCGCCTGGATGAAATCCGCCGTGCCAAGGGGCAAGAAGCGATCGCAGCCGAATGGGCCGACAAAGCCCAGGCGCTGTTGGCCGCCCCCAAGCTCAATATTGCAGATGCCATGGCTTGGCAGCGCGATGCGGCCAAGGCCGGTGCTCCCTTGTCGCGTGAACCGCTGTCGTTGCTCAAGGTGCAGATGGCCGACCGTGTGAAGGTCATCGAAGACCTTCAGCACCGCGTGCAGGTGCAGCGCGAAGCCGCTGTGCTTCTCGCGCAACGCATTGAAGTGCTCTCAACCAAGCCTTGGCGCGATGCCCATGCCGCACTCGAGTTGCTGCGCGTCGACGTTGCGCGCTGGCAGGAGCAGGCCCAGGAGCTGACGGGCGACGCCAACTGGGTGAGCGTGGAAGCCCGCTTCCCGCCTCTGCTGGATGCTTCCCGCACCCAGTTGCTGGTGGTGTGGGAGGCATTCCAGCCCGCCGTGGCTCAGGCTGCAGCTGCCGCCGAAGACGCTTCAGCGCCTCTGCCACCCGTGCCTGTGTGGGCCGATGAGCTGCGTGCAGCGAGAGGTCTGCCTACCGAAGCGGCTGTTGCAGCGGCTGCAGCCAAGCCTGCGCGTGCCGCCAAACCCAAGGTGGCCCCCGAAGTGGTGGAGAAGGCTGTACAGGTGGTGCGCGAAGCCCTGACGACGCTTGAGAAGGAAACTGCCGAAGGCCATGGCAAGGCCAGCGCCGGTGCTGCAGCCTCCCTGCGGGCCGTGCTCAAGGTGCATGGCAAACACATCGACAACGTGCTGGAGCAGCAGGTGCACACCGCACTGGTGGCTGCGGGTGAGCTGGAAGGCTGGCAACGCTGGAGTGCCGACCAGGTACGCGAAGACCTCGTCGCCAAGGCCGAGGCATTGCTCAATCGCCCCGAAGGGCAGGCCCTTGGTGGCCGCAAGATGCAGGAGACCCTGCGCAATTTGCGGGATCAGTGGAAACAGGCCGACCAGGGCGGCGCCCCCAACCACGCCTTGTGGAAGAAATTTGACGAGGCCTGCAACGCCGCGCACAAGGTCGTCGAGGCCTGGCTGGACAAGATCCGCACCGAGGCTGCTGAGCACAAGGCGCAGCGCCTGGCGCTGATTGAAGAGGTGAAGGCCTGGGCGCAGGAACATGCCGCATCGACCGACTGGAAGGGCATCAACCGCGCTCTGTACCAGTTTGGTGACCGCTGGCGCGAAGGTGGCCACGTGGGAGAAAAGTTGTTTGCCGAACTGCAGCCGCAGTGGAAGCAGGCTATTGCCCTGGCTGCGGCGCCGCTGGAGGCCGCGCAAAAAGACAGCCTGGCCCGCCGCCACGCCATGATCGATGAAGCGACGACGCTGGGTGCAGCACCCACGCTGCGCATCGACGCCGTCAAGGCCCTGCAGCAGCGCTGGCAAGCTGAGGCGCAGTCCGTGCCGCTGGATCGCAAGCACGAACAAAAGCTGTGGGACGCGTTCCGCAAACCCATTGACGAAGCATTCAATCGCAAGTCGGCCGACCGCGAAAAGGCTGCCACCGAACTGAGCGCACGCGACCGTGCTGTGCTGGATGCCTCCAAGGCTCTGGAGGCCGCCAATGCCACGGGCGATGCCCAGCAGATCCGTGCTGCCGTTCAGGCGCTCGAGGCTGCATTGCGTGGCCAGGCCCAGGCGGCTGAAGCGGTGGCTACTGCGCAAAAGGCGGAGGCGGCACAAAACGCTGCGGCGCCTGCAGAGCAGGCTGGTGGGGGTGATGCCCCTGTGGCGGATGCCGATGCGAGCGGGGCAGCCGCTGATGGCGAAGCTGCGGCACCTGTTGCCGCCCCTGTTGCGCCTCCCAAGCCAGCCCGCCCCGTGGTCGCTGTGCGTGGCGACGATCGACCTGGCATGAAAAAAGACGCACCAGCCGCCCCTGGCCGTGGTGCGCGGCCGGGTGACCGCCGCGATGGCCGTCCTGGCGACCGTGACATGGGCCGTGGCCCGCGCGCCGAAGGCCGTTTTGGTGACCGCAATGACCGTGGCGGCCGCATGGGCGAGCGTCCTGCTCACGAAGACCGTGGTCCCCGCCTGGGCGATGCGGCTTTCCGGGCACAGCGCGACGCCATGGAGCACGCCCAGCTGGCACTGAAGAAGCTGGCAGCCCAGGCCCATGGTGAAATCCTGACCCAGTTGCTCGCCGCGTGGGACAAGCGCGATCCATCCCAGGTCCCCAGCGCACAAGACCTGGGTGGCCGCGTGACGGCGCCCGTGCGTGCCGCATGGGCTCAGGCACTGTCTGCTGCGCCCCACGGCGATGCATCCGAGGCGTTGCTGCGCCTGGAAATGGCGGCGGAGGCTCCCACACCTGCGGAGCACATTGCTGCTCGGCGCATGTTGCAACTTCAACTGCTGACGCGCCGCAACGACCCGTCCCCAGCCCAGACCTGGGGTCAGGATGCTGCCCGCGTGCTTGCAAGCGCCAGCGATGCCTCCAGCGCCCGGCGTTTGCAGAATGTTCTGAAGACGCTGCTGCGCAAGCAGTAAAAGAAAGAAGGTGCGGCTCGGGTGGCCC
>NZ_QAIH01000284.1:10816-27385 GCF_003060895.1 Acidovorax sp. HMWF029
GGCATGTGCCGCTTGTCCGTGCTGGCGAATGCGCAGATGCACGGATGGGCGGTGTGATGGTGCTTGGCTGCGGTGAGATGTATGCCGCAGAAATGAAAAATCCCCGGCATGCGGGGATTTTTTTTGTGTTTTCAAAGCGCTGGAAGTGCTCTGAAAGTTTACATATGGCGGAGAGGGCGGGATTCGAACCCGCGGTGGGGATTAGCCCACACACGCTTTCCAGGCGTGCGACTTAAACCGCTCATCCACCTCTCCGAAGCCCTCGATTATAGCCACAGGATTGCACCGATCTGGGCCGGTAGCGGGATTGACGGCAAAAAAAGTGCTGGCCCGTTTTCAGCCAGCCTTCTGCGACGCCTGCACCATCTTCATGGCCGAGCCGATCAGGGCCGACACCTCGGTCATGTTGCTGGGCACGATGAGCGTGGTGGTGGCGTCGGACGCTACCTGGCTGTAGGCGTCCACCGCCTTTTCTGCGACCTTGAGCTGCACGGCTTGTTCGCCGCCGGGCTGGCGGATGGCGCTGGCCACGCGTTCGATGGCCTCTGCGGTGGCCTGGGCCACGGCGCGGATGGATTCGGCCTCGCCGATGGCTTTGTTGATGACAGCCTGTTTTTCGCCTTCGGAGCGGGCGATGAAGGCTTCGCGCTCGCCGGTGGCAATGTTGATCTGTTCCTGGCGGCGGCCTTCGGAAGCGGCAATCAGGGCGCGCTTTTCACGCTCAGCGGTGATCTGGGCCTGCATGGCGTGCAGGATTTCCTTCGGCGGAGTCAGGTCCTTGATTTCGTAGCGCAGCACCTTCACGCCCCAGTTCAGCGCAGCTTCGTCGATGGCCTGCACGACCTGGGCGTTGATGATGTCGCGCTCCTCGAAGGTCTTGTCCAGCTCCAGCTTGCCGATGACCGAGCGCAGCGAGGTCTGGGCCAGTTGCGTGACGGCCATGATGTAGTTGCTGGAGCCGTAGCTGGCGCGCATGGGGTCGGTGACCTGGAAGTACAGAATGCCGTCCACCTGAAGTTGGGTGTTGTCGCGTGTGATACAGATCTGGCTGGGCACGTCGAGCGGGATTTCCTTGAGGCTGTGTTTGTAGGCGACCTTGTCCACAAATGGGATCAGAAAGTTCAGCCCCGGAGTGAGCGTGCCGGCATATTTTCCCAGCCGTTCCTTGACCCAGGCGTTTTGTTGGGGCACGACCTTGACCGAGCGGGCGATGAAGATCACGGCAATGATCAGGATGACGATGGCTATTTCCATGAGAGGCCTTTCTTGGGTGATCGACAGAGGATCAGGGCTGCTTACAGCGGGTCTACCAGCAGGCGGTTACCCACCAGTTCTGCGACACGGTGCATGCCGGTAGAGGGCGTGACGCCAGCTCGGTGAATGGCGGTCCACTGAGCGCCCCGGTATTTCACGGTGGTGGTGCCGTCGGGGTTCCAGCTTTCGATGTGAATGGTCTCGCCCACATCCATGTTCACGCTGCGGTCTGCACGTGCAGATGGGTCGCCGGGGCGCCTTTTTCTTATCTGGTGGCAGGCCACCACAGCGCCTCCGCCCACAATGGCCGCCGACACCACCTGCAGCGCAGGGGGCAGGCCCATGTGGGCGGCCAATGCTGCAGCCACCAGCCCCAGCGCCACCATGAGCAGATAAAACGTCCCGGTAAGCAGCTCCGCCACGACCACGGCCCCCGCTGCCAGCCACCAGATGGTGGATGCCTCCATGCTGAACCTCCTTGGGTCGGTTGTGTTTAGTGCACCACATTCTGGGTCAAAAGGGTGGCAGTTCAAAGGCGCGTCAACGTTATTCCTTACACTTCGCGCCTATTTCGTTTTTTGGCCGGGCAGGGCACGTTTGCACGGAGGCTGCGTATGAAGTTTCGCTTTCCCATCATCATCATCGATGAAGACTATCGTTCCGAGAACACTTCGGGTCTGGGTATCCGCGCCTTGGCGCAGGCCATCGAGGCCGAGGGGTTTGAGGTTGTCGGGGTCACCAGCTATGGGGATTTGTCCCAATTCGCGCAGCAGCAAAGCCGCGCCAGCGCGTTCATCTTGTCCATCGATGATGAAGAGTTCACCGTGGGCGAGGGGCTGGACCCCATTGTTCTGAGCCTGCGCAACTTCATCGGCGAGGTGCGTCGCAAGAACGCAGATGTGCCCATCTACGTGCACGGCGAGACCAAGACCAGCCGCCACCTGCCCAACGACATCCTGCGCGAGCTGCACGGCTTCATCCACATGTTCGAGGACACCCCCGAATTTGTGGCGCGCCACATCATCCGCGAGGCCAAGAGTTACCTGGAGAGCGTGCAGCCGCCGTTCTTCAAGGCGCTGCTCGACTACGCCGAAGACGGCTCGTACAGCTGGCACTGCCCAGGTCATTCGGGCGGCGTGGCGTTTTTGAAGAGCCCTGTGGGCCAGATGTACCACCAGTTCTATGGCGAAAACATGCTGCGCGCCGACGTGTGCAACGCGGTGGAAGAGCTGGGCCAGCTGCTGGACCACAACGGCGCCATCGGCGAATCGGAGCGCAACGCCGCACGTATCTTCAATGCCGACCACTGCTTCTTTGTGACCAACGGCACGTCCACCTCGAACAAGATGGTGTGGCACCACACCGTGGCCCCGGGCGATGTGGTGGTGGTGGACCGCAACTGCCACAAGTCCATCCTGCACAGCATCATCATGACCGGGGCCATCCCCGTGTTCATGAAGCCCACGCGCAACCACTTCGGCATCATCGGGCCCATCCCGCAAAGCGAGTTCGAGCCTGCGGCCATCCAGGCCAAGATCAAGGCCAACCCGCTGCTCAAGGGCGTGGATGCGAAAAAGGTCAAGCCGCGCGTGCTCACGCTCACACAGAGCACCTACGACGGCGTGCTCTACAACACTGAGACCATCAAGGGCATGCTCGATGGTTACGTGGACAACCTGCACTTTGACGAGGCCTGGCTGCCGCACGCGGCCTTCCACCCGTTCTACGGCAGCTACCACGCCATGGGCAAAAAGCGCACGCGCCCCAAGTATTCGGTGACGTATGCCACGCAGTCCATCCACAAGCTGCTGGCCGGCATCAGCCAGGCATCGCATGTGCTGGTGCAGGACTCGCAAACGGCCAAGCTGGACCGTCACCTCTTCAACGAGGCCTACCTGATGCACACGTCCACGTCGCCGCAGTACAGCATCATCGCCAGCTGCGACGTGGCCGCCGCCATGATGGAGCCGCCCGGTGGCACCGCACTGGTGGAAGAAAGCCTGCTTGAGGCCCTGGACTTCCGTCGCGCCATGCGCCAGGTGGAGGAAGACTTCGGCAAGAACGACTGGTGGTTCAAGGTGTGGGGCCCGGACAAGTTGGTCGACGAAGGCCTGGGCCGCGCCGAGGACTGGATCATCCGCAGCGACGGCAAGGGCAAGAAGAACGGCAGCAAGTGGCACGGCTTTGGCCAGCTGGCCGACGGCTTCAACATGCTGGACCCGATCAAGTCCACCATCGTCACGCCCGGCCTGAACCTCGACGGCAAGTTCGACAAGACCGGCATTCCCGCCAGCATCGTGACCAAGTACCTGGCCGAGCACGGCGTGGTGGTCGAAAAGACGGGCCTGTACAGCTTCTTCATCATGTTCACGATCGGCATCACCAAGGGCCGCTGGAACACGCTGCTCACGGCGCTGCAGCAGTTCAAGGACGACTACGAGAAGAACCAGCCCATGTGGCGCATCCTTCCGGAGTTCTGCCAGCAGCACAAGCGCTACGAGCGCATGGGCCTCAAGGACCTGTGCCAGCACGTGCACGAGATGTACGCCAAGTACGACATCGCGCGCCTGACGACCGAGATGTACCTGTCGGATCTGACGCCCGCCATGAAGCCCTCGGACGCCTACGCGCACATTGCGCACCGCACGACCGAGCGCGTGGAGATCGACCACCTGGAAGGCCGCATCACCGTGGGCCTGGTCACGCCGTACCCACCAGGCATTCCGCTGCTCATCCCCGGCGAAGTGTTCAACAAGAAGATCGTGGACTACCTCAAGTTCGCGCGCGAGTTCGCCAAGTTGTGCCCGGGCTTCGAAACCGATATCCACGGCCTGGTGGAGGTAGAGGATGAGAGCGGCCAGGTGCGTTACTACGCTGACTGCGTCGCCAAAAAATCCTGATCCCCATCCCTGGCCTCGCAACGCGCGGGGCCGGGGGAGCGTGAAATTGTGAGTAAAAAAGGCTGCCTCCGCGCGTCCATCAAGCGCTGGCAGCTATTTTTTTGATAGTGAATTCAGCGTGTTGCTGTTGCGGGGGGCGTGGTAACAGGCCTGTCCAGCCGCACCCGCACAAAACTCGCGAAACGCGGCAGGCCACCGTCGTGTGTGCCGCGAAAGCGGTAAGTCACCCAGCTGCCGATGGGCGGCGGATCGGCGCGGTCGGCGTCCGTCAGGCCTGCACCCAGCTTGAAGCGTTGGCCGGTGGGCATTTCGACCAGCAGGGCGCCCAGCCGCCCGGCGTGTTTGCCTTTGCCCGGCAGGTGGCCCACCACCAGGGCCTCGGTGTCTTCGTGCGTCTTGTGCTTGATGAGGTCGTCGCTGCGGCCTGATCGGTACAGCGAGCTGCCTTTGTGCAGCATCAGCCCCTCGCCGCCTGCGCGCACCGTGCGCTGCAGCAGAGCCTGCAACGCGGCATCGGTGGCCACGCGCTGCTGCGGCACCGCCTGTACCCAGGGCTGGTGGATCTGGGCGACCAGGGCGTTCAGCGCGGGCAGGCGTTCATCAAACGGGCCGCCTTGGGCAGGCAGGTCAAACACCATGAAGCGCATTTGTCGCCAGGCTGCATCGTCCGGCTGCTGCTGGCGTGTGGTGGACTGGGCGTGCGCAAAACGTCCGCGCCCGGCCCACAACTCACCATCCATGGGGGTGGCGGGCCAGCCTGCGGTGAACCACGCGGGCGCAGTCACCGTTTCACCGCCGCGTGTGCGCAGCGTGTGGCCGTCCCAGTAGCCACGCACGCCGTCGTACTTTTCGCTCACCCAGTAGTCAGCCAGCGGCATGCCGGGGCGGTACACATTGGCCAGCAGCAGGGCGGGGGCATCGGCTGCATGCACCGCCATGGCGGCGGGCAGCAGACCCAACACCGCCAGGCCAAGGCAATGCCTGCGTGTTGGTTTGCTATTGAAAATGTAGCTGCTTGCGCTTGATGGATGCGCGGTGACAGCCATTTTCTTTTAGTTTTTCGATGTAATCTGAGGAGTGGCGGGCTCAGACCTGGTCAGCCGACAGGCCCGCCGTCTGGCTGAAGCCGCCGTCCACATAGGTGATCTCGGCCGTCATGCCGCTGGCCAGGTCCGACAGCAGGAAGGCGGCCACATTGCCCACGTCCTCAATCGTCACATTGCGGCGCAGAGGCGATGCGTCGGCCACGCGGCTGAGCAGCTTGCCAAAGTCCTTGATGCCGCTGGCGGCCAGGGTCTTGATAGGGCCCGCGCTGATGCCGTTGGCGCGGATGCTGCGGCCGTCTGCCGTGCGGCCCACGGCTTCTGCCAGGTAGCGCACCGATGCCTCCAGGCTGGCCTTGGCCAGGCCCATGGTGTTGTAGTTGGGGATGGAGCGCAGCGCGCCCAGGTAGCTCAGGGTGATCAGCGACGACTTGTCGTTGAGGTAGGGCAGGGCGGCCTTGGCCATGGCCGGGAAGCTGTAGGCGCTGATGTCGTGCGCAATGCGAAAGCCTTCGCGGCTCAGGCCGTCAAGGAAGTTGCCCGCGATCGCCTCGCGCGGGGCAAAGCCGATGCTGTGCACAAAGCCGTCGAACTTCGGCCAGGTCTGCGACAGCTCGGCAAACATGCGCTCGATCTGCTCGTCGCTGGCCACGTCGCAGTCAAAAACCAGCTTGGAGTTGAACTCGGCGGCAAAGTCGGTGATGCGGTCCTTGAAGCGCTCGCCCACATAGCTGAAAGCCAGCTCGGCGCCTTGTTCGTGGCAGGCCTTGGCGATGCCGTAGGCGATGGAGCGGTTGGACAGCACGCCGGTGATGAGCAGCTTCTTGCCGGTCAGAAAACCCATGTTTGTTCTCCTTGTGGAATTGGTGGGGCGGCGCCCCGCGTGCGCGCTGCATGTGGTTATGCGCTACTCGCTGCGGTGGCCTATGAACGTAGTGCAGAATTGTCGCATGTGCCTTGTTGCAGTCTGTTCTCGCTGGGTCCGCGCGCTGTTGTGTGCTTTGTGTGGCATGGTTTTCGGCTCGACTGCCTGGGCTGCACATGCCTATGCACAGTTTGGTGATGTGAAGTACCCGCCGGGCTTTACACATTTTGACTATGTCAACCCGAACGCTCCGAAGGGCGGAGAGATCCGTCTGGTCCCGCCCATTGCGGTCACCAATTTCGATAAATTCAATCCGTTCACGCTGAAAGGAACCCCGCCCGCAGGGATGCTGGAGCTGGTTTTTGAGTCACTGTTGGCTGGTAACCTGGAGGAGCCGTCTACGGGTTATGGATTGCTCGCAGAAGACGTGGAGGTGTCTGCGGATGGTTTGTCGGCGACCTTCCGACTTCGCAAAGAAGCTCGATTCAGCGATGGGTCCGCGGTGGTGGCCGCCGATGTGGTGCATTCGTTCAACACGCTGATGAGCAAGCAGGCGTCGCCCCAGTTCCGGACCATTTTTGCGGATATCAAGGCGGCCCGGGTGCTGGGCGAGCGTCTGGTCCAGTTCGAATTCGCAAGTGCAAACCGAGAGCTACCGCTGCTGGCTGGAAGCGTCCCGGTCTTCAGCCGGAAATGGGGGGCAGGGAAACCATTTGATGAAGTTATCACGGACTTGCCGATTGCATCCGGGCCCTACCGGCCTTCCAGTGCGCAATTGGGGCGTGATATCACGTATGTGCGCGACACGAGTTACTGGGGGGCAGCCTTGCCGGTGCGCAAGGGGCTGTATAACTTTGATCGCATCACCTACAAACTCTACCTTGATGACACCAGCCGGTTTGAAGGGCTCAAAGCTGGTGAATATGACTTGAAGCGGGAGTTTGTTTCGAAAAACTGGGCGCGCCAATACAAAGGCAAGGCGTTCGATTCTGGAGCGGTCAAGAAGCAGGTTTTTGAGCATCGTAATCCTGGTGATTTCCAGGGCTACACGTTCAACTTGCGCAACCCCAAGTTCAAGGATGTTCGAGTTCGCAAGGCCATTGCAATGACGATGGACTTTGAATGGCTCAATCGTCAGATGTTTTACGGCTTGTACAAGCGGGTGGAGGGGTACTTCCCAAACAGTGACTTCCATGCTTCCGGGTTGCCTGGGCCTGCAGAAATGGCTCTGCTTGAGCCACTGCGCGACAAGCTGAGCCCCGATGTTTTTGGTCCGGCGTTGCGGTCACCCAGCACGCTACCGCCGTCCAGCTTGCGGGACAACCTGCGGCAGGCGAAACAGTTGCTGGCTGAGGCTGGATGGGTCTATCGCGATGGCGCCCTGAGAAACGCCCAGGGTGAGGCGTTTGAGATCGAGTACCTGAATGCTCAGCCGTCGTCGGTGCGTCTGGTCAGCCCCATGCAGATTGCTCTGAAGAAGCTGGGGATCAACCTGAAGATACGCAACGTGGATGGAGCCCTTTATCAGCAGCGGATGGATGAATTCGAATTCGAGCTGGGCAGCCTGCGCATTCCAGGGCGAACCTCGCCTGGCAGCGATCTGTTTGAATACTTTGGCTCCAAGGCCGCTGCCACGCCAGGGTCTGCGAATATGTGGGGCATCGCCGATCCGGCGGTGGACAGCCTGATTCGCTCGGTGCTCTCTGCAAAGACCAAAGCGGATATGTCTGCCGCCATGCGAGCGCTGGATCGGGTGCTATCGCACGGCTACTACTCCATTGCGCAGTGGTACAGCGACGAGTTTTTTGTTGGCTATCGGCCCGCCGGTTTTGTGCTGCCACCGACGATTCCGCCGTATTACCAGCCAGATTCCTGGGCTGCCGCCACGTGGTGGGCGTCGCCGACCAACCGCTAGGCGCAAGTTGCATGCTCAGCTACATACTCAAACGCATACTGTTGATGGTGCCCACGCTGCTGGGGGTGCTGCTGCTGACTTTTGTCGTCATTCAGTTCGTGCCGGGCGGTCCGGTCGAGCAACTGGTTTCCCAATTGCAGGGGCGCTCTTCTGGCGGAGAGGGGGCTGCTCCCAGCGCTGGCGCTGGAGGGGACTATCGCGGTCGGCAAGGGTTGAGTCCAAAGCAGATCCAGGAGATCAAGGAGCTCTATGGCTTTGACAAGCCCGCGCATGAGCGTTTCTTGAAGATGCTTTCTTCGTTTGCTCGGTTTGACCTGGGGCAGAGTTTTTACCAGCGAAAGGCGGTGTGGGATCTCGTTCGAGAAAAACTCCCCGTCTCCATCAGCCTAGGCCTGTGGACATTTTTCATCAGCTACCTGGTGGCCGTGCCGCTGGGCGTTGCCAAGGCGGTGCGCGCCGGGTCACGCTTCGATCTGGTGACCACGCTGCTCATTCTGGTGGGCTATGCCATCCCGGGCTTTGTGCTCGGCGTGGCGCTCCTGGTGATCTTCGGCGGGCAGCTGCAATGGTTTCCGCTGCGCGGGCTCACCTCGGCCAACTGGGAGCAGCTGTCCTGGGGGGCGCGCATCGTGGACTACCTGTGGCACATCACGCTGCCCGTCACGGCCATGGTGCTGGGCAGTTTTGCCGTCACGGCCATGCTGACCAAAAACGCGTTCCTCGAAGAGATCCGCAAGCAATATGTGCTCACGGCCCGCGCCAAGGGCCTCTCCGAGCGGCAGGTGCTGTGGAAGCATGTGTTCCGCAACGCGCTCATTCCCATCGTCACCGGTTTTCCGGCGGCGTTCATCGGCGCGTTCTTTGCAGGCTCGCTGCTGATCGAAACCTTGTTCTCGCTCGACGGCCTGGGCCTGCTCAGCTACGAGAGCGTGATTCGCCGCGACTACCCTGTGGTGCTGGGCACGCTGTATTTGTTCACGCTGATCGGGCTGGTGACCAAGCTGGTGAGCGACCTCTGCTATGTGTGGGTGGACCCGCGCGTGAAATTTGACTAGCCCGAACGCACCGATGGCCCCGATGAGTCCTGCTGCTGCCCCGATTTCACTCTCCCCCTCCCGCCGGGCCTGGCTGCGCTTCAAGCGCAACCGGCTGGGGTACTGGAGCCTGCTCATTTTTTGCGCCCTGGTGTTGCTCAGTCTGGGGGCCGAACTGGTCAGCAACGACAAGCCACTTGTTGTGCGCTACGAGGGGCAGACTTACTTCCCCATGCTCAAGGATTACCCCGAGAAGACCTTTGGGGGCGATTTTGAGACCCCCACCGATTACCTCGACCCCTTCATCAAGGAGCGGCTGAGCACCGGCAGCAACTGGGCGCTGTACACCTTGAACCCCTATGGCCCCAACACGCTCAACTACTTTGCCAAGGCGCCCAACCCGTCGGCCCCTACGCCCGACAACTGGCTGGGCACGGACGACCGGGGGCGCGACCTGCTGGCGCAACTGCTCTATGGCTTTCGGGTGAGTGTGTTGTTTGGCTTGGCGCTCACCGTCACCGGCGTGCTGCTGGGGGTGATCACAGGGGCCGTCCAAGGCTTCTTTGGTGGCAAGACCGACCTGGTGTTTCAGCGCTTCATCGAAATCTGGGGCTCCATGCCCGAGCTGTATCTGCTCATCATCTTCAGTGCGGTGTTTGCGCCCAGCGTGGCGCTGCTGCTCATTTTGCTGAGCCTGTTTGGCTGGATGGGACTGTCTGACTATGTGCGCGCCGAGTTCCTGCGCAATCGCCAACTGGACTATGTGAAGGCTGCACGTGCCCTCGGGGTGGGCAACATGCAGATCATCTGGCGCCACATCTTGCCCAACAGCCTCACGCCCGTGGTCACGTTTTTGCCGTTCCGCATGAGTGCGGCCATCCTGGCGCTCACCTCGCTCGACTTTCTGGGCCTGGGTGTGCCGCCGGGCACGCCCAGCTTGGGCGAGTTGTTGAGCCAGGGGAAGAACAGCATTGATGCGTGGTGGATTTCGCTGTCCACCTTTGGGGTGCTTGTTACGACCTTGTTGCTGTTAACTTTCATGGGCGATGCCCTGCGCGATGCGCTCGACCCACGGAAGGCCGACCTGTGACCGCACCAGTCCATCCCCCATTGCTGCAGGTGCAGGACCTGCACGTCCGCTTTGGCACCAAAGAGGTGGTGCGGGGCGTGAGCTTTGATATCCAGGCCGGCGAAAAGCTCGCCCTGGTCGGCGAGTCCGGCTCGGGCAAGACCATCACCGCGCTCAGCCTGCTGCGCCTGGCGGGCGATGCTGCCATCACTGGTCAGGCCCATCTGCAAGGGCGGGGTGACCTGCTGGCACTGACAGAGCGCGAGATGCGCGGCGTGCGTGGCGACGACATCGCCATGGTGTTCCAGGAGCCGATGACGGCCCTCAACCCGCTGATGACGATTGGCGCACAGATTGCAGAGATCTTGCAACTCAAGCGCGGCCTGACCGGCGCCCAGTGTGCGCAGGCGGCCATTGATCTGCTGGCCCAGACCGGCATTCCCGAGCCAGCGCGCCGCGCGGGCAGCTTTCCGCACCAGCTCAGCGGTGGCCAGCGCCAGCGCGCCATGATCGCCATGGCACTGGCCAGTGCGCCCAAGCTGCTTCTGGCCGACGAGCCCACCACAGCGCTGGATGTGAGCCTGCGCGGGCAGATCCTGGATCTGCTGAGTGATCTGCAGCGCCAGACCGGCATGGCCGTGCTGCTGATCACGCACGACCTGAACCTGGTGCGCCGCTTTGCCGACCGTGTCGCCGTGATGGAGCAGGGCGTGCTGGTGGAACAAGGCCCCGTGGCCGATGTGTTTGGTGCGCCTGAGCAGGCCTACACCCGGCGCCTGATCGCCAGCCAGCCGCGCCGCGATGTGCTCGAAGCCGACCCCCCAGCGGGCACAGCCCCGGTGGTGCACACACAGGATTTGCGCGTGGTGTACCCCACACCCCTTCCCGGCATCAAGGGCTGGTTCAAGAAGGGCGAGTTTGTGGCGGTGCAAGGCGCCACGCTGCAACTGCTGCCGGGCCAGACGCTGGGGGTGGTCGGCGAGTCCGGCTCCGGCAAGTCCACGCTGGCGCAGGCCATTCTGGGCCTGCTGCCCTCCATCGGCACGTTGCAGGTGGGGGGGCAGGCGTGGCAACAGCCCGCCACGCGCAACACACCGGCCAACCAGCAACTGCGGCGCAGGGTGCAGGTGGTGTTTCAAGACCCGTTCTCGTCGCTGTCGCCCCGGCTCACGGTGGAAGAGATTGTGGGCGAGGGCCTGAAGGTGCACGAGCCCGCACTGACCGTGGCCCAGCGGCGTGTCCGCGTCGAAGCCGTGCTGGAGGAAGTGGGCCTGTCCGAGGCGCAGTACCCGCGCCTGCTGGAGCGTTACCCGCACGAGTTCTCGGGTGGCCAGCGCCAGCGCCTGGCCGTTGCGCGCGCCCTCATCGTGCAGCCCCAGGTGCTGGTGCTGGATGAGCCCACCAGCGCCCTCGATGTGACCATCCAGCAGCAGGTGCTGGGCCTGCTGCAGCGCCTGCAAAAAGAAAAGGGCCTGAGCTACCTGCTCATCACCCACGACGTGGATGTGATCCGCGCCATGGCCCATGATGTCTTGGTGATGAAGGATGGCGCGGTGCTGGAAGCTGGTAGCGTCACCGACGTACTCGATGCGCCCCAACATCCCTACACCCAGCGGCTGGTGGCTGCGGCCACGGTGCCGTAATTAAGAGGCTGATTTTTGAGTTGAAATGGCTTCCTCCGCCTGCTGGATAAGCACTTATAGCTATTAAATATGTAGCATCTGCACTTGTGCTTGTGCTGGCCTGTATCTCACCAAACGGCGCGCCGGGCGAACGTGACTGCATCCGCAGGCCGTTGGTGCAAAGCCCAGCTTCCGTGCCCACAAAGGCCAGACCCCCAGACCCCGATCTGCACGCATCGGGGGCTGATGCCATGGTTGCCCGGGCCTATTTGGCCGCAGGTTTGGCGGCCAGTGCCGCCTGGGTCTTGTTGTACACCTCCATCACAGTGGCGAAGTCCCGCTCGAAATGGATGGGCAAGAAGGTGTCGTTGCCTGGCAGCAACTGGCGCAGTTTGGGCGAGAAGCTGTAGCTGTAAGAGCATTTCTTCACGCGGTTTTGCAGGTCAGCCGATACGTCCTTGCCCAGGGTCCAGGTCTCCGTCATGAAGGGTGGGCTCTCCCACAGTGTGCGGATGCTGGAGCCCTTCACATCCCCCTTGAGCACCATGCGCTGGTACAGATCGCTGGCCACCGCAGCGGCGGGGTAGAAACCGTGCATCACACCCGTCACCGAGCGCTCGTGGCCGTTGGAGAACACGACCTCGTAGTTCTGGTCTGGCACCAGCCCGATGGCCGGGAACAGTGCGCGCGGCGCCAGGTTGCCGGAGTTCGAGGTAGGGGTGGAGTGCGCAATCTTCTTTCCCACCAGGTCTTGCGGCTTGGTGAAAGGGCTGTCCACGCGCGAGATCAGGATCAGTGTGTAGGAATTGCGTTTGCCGCTGGCCTTGTTGCCAGGCACACCAAACGGTGCGGGCTGGCCGGCGGCGACCAGTTGAGGCACCAGGCCAGGGTTGACCTGGGCCAGTTGTACCTTGCCGTTCTGGATGCTTTCGATCAGTTCCTTTTCGGCCAGCACGTCGATGTTGGTGCTGCGCTCCAGCGATTCGCCTTGCTGGTTCTGCAAATCGATGTTGCCGCAGCGTGCCAGGTGGTTGAAGTAGTCACCCCACAGCAACATGGTCTCGGCCTTGGCATAGGTCTTGGGCATGGCCACCACCAGCCTTTCTCGCGGACTGCCTGCGAACTGGCTGGCGGCTTGTGCAGAGGCTGTCGGCTTGGTGGGTGCGGTGCGCTCTGTCTGTGCAGCCGCTGGGCCCAGTGCGAACGCAGCGCCAGACAGCAAGGCATAAAAGCGGATTTTGAATCGCATGGTGGTGTCCTCTCAGGTGTTTTGTGCGTGTGATCGGGCTCGGCCCGCGCGCCCGGAGTATGCAGGAGCTGGATGCCCGGATTGGGCGCAGAGGCGACTCTGAACATGTGCCTTGAACACTGGACAGTTTGTAAACTCGCTGCCTCTGCGCACTGGACAAGGCGGTAAGGGACAGATGCAGCGCTGCTCCACACAATCCCCGCACTCCATCACTGCAGGCAATCAACCCTGTTTCAGCCCATGTCGCAAAACACACTGACGCTACAACTGTTCTTTGAAGATCCGATCAAGCTCAAGATCGGCCAGCTGGTCTACCAGTACCTGTGCGCGGACAACACCGAACAAGCTCAGCGTTGGGCTGACAAGTTGGGCGTGCCCAGCCTGGAGGCGCTATGGGACACGGAATGGTTTAACCAGTCCGCGTCCGCCGCGCCATCGCACCTTGTGCTGCAGTTCGACACCGGCACCAGTGGCGACCTGCCCTTGCTGCAGATCGAAACCCTGTTCAGCCATGGCCTGCGGGCTGCCGTGCTGGAGGTCTTCTACGACCAGGTCGGTGAAACCGAGCGCATGCATTTCGACCGTGGGCAGTGGGTGTCGCGCCAGGCGTTCATGGACGTGAACCCGCAGTGGCGGGCCGTGGTCGAGCCCGCGCCGCAGGGCGGCGAAGACAGTGAGGGCGAGGCTGACGACCCCTATGCCTGCTCCAAAGACCCGGCCAAACCGCTTGCCGTGGCCAAGCTGCGCCAGCAGGAAGAAAAACGCAAGCGCGAGGCTCAGGAGGCGGCCGAGGCGTTTATCGATATGGCGCGGGCCATGGGCAAGAGCGGCAAGTCACCCGTGGAGGGCCTGATCGCTGTGTTGCTTTTGCGCGCGGGGCTCAAAGGACTGGTGCAGGCGGTGGTCTTTACGGTGGTCACCGTGCTGTTGTTCAAAGGCTTCTGGCTGTGGATGGGCCTGGGGCTGGTACTGGCCGTGGTGCTGCCGCTGTACTACATCGTCACCGAACACAAGGAGCTGCGCGGGGACGACGGAGACGATGACGTCGACCAGTCAGGCGAAAACGGCCCCGCCACAGTGGTGGCACCGCAGTAAAAAACTCTTGGGAGAGCAACAACATGCTGACGCAAATTGAATGGTGGGGTGGGGTGATCTTTGTGCTGGGGGCGCTGACCTACCGCATGGTCCTGGGGGCGCTGGAAAAACCTGCGGACGGTTTTCCCTGGTACCGGCTGATGATGCACGTGTTCTTTCTGGCTCCGGCCGTGCTGCTGGCGGGCTATTTCTATCCGCTCACTCAGCCTGCTCTGCAATTCGGCTACCTGGCGCTGCTGGCCGTCTCGCTGCTGATCGTGGCTGTGATGCTGGTGCAGGAGATCACCGGCGATTCGGGAGAGGGCGAAGCACAGGGGCGCGACAAAGAGCCCCTGAAGGAGGGCGCGAAAGCCGAGGCCGAAGACAACGAAGAGCCCGGCTGGCTGATGTCGGTGGTTGGCGCCATCGTGCTGTACAGCCCGGTGCTCACGGCCTGTGGCCTCGCCAGCTACAAGGCCTGGCCCATGGTGCAGCGTTTGGTGTAACGCATCCGCCGCGCGCCGTGCGGCGTGGGATGGCTGTGGTCTGGCAAGGCTGACAATGCCAGCCCACCATCCGCAGGTTTCTCTCGGTTCTTAGTCATGGCTCGGTGTACCGGCCATCGTGAGTTCACAACCCCATGTCCACCGATTCCTTTGCCGATCTTCTGTCGGTCTACATGCGCCGCATCCGCGCCAGCGCCTCCGGAGTGGCCACCGAAATCGGCCTGAGCCGTGAGGCAGTGAACAACTGGCGCAACGGTATCTCGGCCCCCAACCCTCGCTCGCGCGACAAACTTGTGGCATGCACCCGGTATCTGCGCCTGACAGAGAGTGAGACCAACCGCCTGCTCAGTGCCGCAGGTTTTGCGCCCGAGTTTCCGCTGCAGGCAGAGGCCCCGCTACTGGCCGATGCCAGGACCACGGGCACGGCCCAGCCCTTTGCGGCGTTTCAGGACCGGCTGTTCGCCCAGCTCGCGCAGGCTGTGCCGTACCCCATCTCGCTGCTGCTGTCGCCCGCACACTGGGGGCAGCCGCCGTTTCGGCATGAACTGTTGCTGCGCGCTCGCGCGCAGTATGGCGACGGCTCGGTGCTGCACATCCAGCCGCCCTACAGCGTGAGCACCGTGCCCGCCGAATACTTCGCAGCCATCGGCCGCCAGTGCGGGCTGGGCGATGTGGCGTCGGACTACGAGTTTGAATCCGCGCTGGAGCGCCGCCTGCTGGCGGGCGAGCGCATCTTCTGCCTGGTCAGCCGCTTTGAGCAGGGCACGCCCGCGCTGCGCGAAACCCTGGCGGGTATCCTGCGCAGCCTCAGCGAAATGCACAGCGGCCGCCTGCACCTTCTGCTGTGTGGCGGCGAGGCGCTGGCCGACCTCAAATACCGCAGTGGCGACCTGTCGCTGCTCAACATCGCGCAGGTCAACCACTGGCCCGACCCGTCGCTGCACGACCTCCTGCAGCTGGCCCGCCACCGCTGGCCCGAGCACACCTGGACCGAGGCGGCGGTGGCCAATTTGCAATCACTCAGCGGCGGCCACCCTGCGCTGTTTGAAGAGGGGCTGCAGTGGCTGGTAGACCAGGGGGTTGCAAAGGGCGATGTGCCGCCCAGCGCTTTGGGCACCCACCTGGCCAGCAGTCCGCGCCTGTGGCAAACCTTTTTGCCGCTGGCCCAGGCCCCTGCCAGCCGCGCGCGCCTGTTGCAGCTGTTGCAGGCCGACGACCTGGGCCGCGCCCGGCCCTATCTGCAGGACGACGAGCTGCGCAGCCTGTTCTGGGGCAACCTCATCCACGTGCGTGGCACGGGCGATGCCGCTCGGCTGCACTGGCGCTGCGCCACTATTCGTGATGCCGGCTTCATGGTGCTGGATTCATGCTCGACCGACTAAGGCCCCTGCTGTCCAAGCCTGTGGCGCGTGCCGTGGTGATTGCGGTGGTCACGCTGTTTGTGGCCAGTGCCATGTTCACGCCCCAGCACAATCCGGCAACGCGTGGCGCGTTCCTCGCTACCGTCAATGCGGGCCCGGTGTGGGGCGAGCTGGTGCAGTGGCGGGTGGCGATGGTGATGGCGCACAACGAGCTGGGCCACTGGCCCAAAGACATTTACGCCTATGCGCCCCCGACAACGCAGCCGCAGCTACGTGTCTCGTCACCGCGCCCCTACGTGCTGCAGGCCGACATTGCCCAGCACCCTGATCTGGGCAAGCTCGCTGGCACCCAGGTGCTGGTGGAGTTGAAACCCGGCACCACCACCTGGTCCTGCCGCCCCGGCAAGCCACCCATCCCCATGGGCTACCTGCCCATCAACTGCCTGGAGGGCAGTACCGACGATTTCGAGCGTTCCGCGTCTTTGCCCGATGCCGACCCGTTTGGCTGGATGCGCTCGCTCATTGCGTGGTGCGCGGTGATCTTTGCCGTGGGTGCCGTGCTGTGGGTGGTCCGCCACCCACTCATCGGTGCGGGTCAGCTGCGCCCCGCTCGCCTGCGTCGCACGCCGCTGGCGCGCCTGCCACAGATCGACCGCTTGCTGCGCTGGCTGCGGCGG
>NZ_QAIH01000284.1:27412-29391 GCF_003060895.1 Acidovorax sp. HMWF029
CGCCGTGCCGTGGCGTGCGCCCAGGCCCAGGGCAGCGAGCGTGCCCCAGCCCTGACCCGCGCATTGGCCGAGCGCGTGTCGGCCCGCTGCCAGCCCAGCACCGACTGGGCACTGCCCGGTGCGGTGTTTGAGTGGCTGTTCCCGCCCGATCTGCCCGTGTCGCTGGACCGCTGCCTGGTCTTTGTACCCACGCCCGGCATCGACGAAGCCACCGTGTTGCGTCAGCTGCGCGCTGTGCAGACGGGCAGCGACGTGCTGCTGGTTCTGTGCGAACACAGCGTAGATACGCCCAGGCCCTTGCTGCGCGCCCATGCCGACGACCGTGCCAACCTGCACGTGATGCTGGACAGCGCCTGCCAGACTGAGTGGCTCATTGGTGGCGAGGCCCTGCAGGTGCTGCTGCGCCAACTGGCCGCACAGCTGCGCATCACCCGCATCTCGCCCTACCAGACGCGGGGCGGCGTGACACGCGAGGGTGGCTTTTTTGGCCGCGCCCAGCTGCTGGCCCGCGTCATCAACCGCGAGCCCGCCAACTACCTCGTGGTAGGCGGGCGCCAGCTGGGCAAGAGTAGCCTGCTCAAGGCCGTGCAGCGCCGCATGGCGGGTCACCCGCACACCGTGTGCCACTACGTCTCGTTGCGTGACCACCGGCTTGCACCGCGCATGGCGCTGCAGTTTGGCCTGGCGGCCGACACGCCGCTCGAAGCCATCGTGGACCACCTGCAGGCGCAGTATCAAGGCAAGCGCCTGGTGCTGCTCATCGACGAGGCCGACCTGTTCTTCCGCGATGAATCCAACAACGGCTACGTGCAGCTCTCCACCCTGCGCGCGCTGAGCGAAGAGGGCCGCTGCTGGTTCATGCTCGCGGGCTTTTGGGATCTGTATGCCACCGCCGTGCTCGACTACCAAAGCCCCCTGCGCAACTTTGGCGAGGTGTTGGCCATCGGCGGCCTGGAGCGTGAGGCCTGCCGCGAACTGGCCACCGAGCCGCTGCGCAAGCTGCGCCTGGGCTTTGACAACGAGCACCTGGTGAACCGCCTCGTGGACGCCAGCGGCCAGCGCGCCAACCTGGTCGCCATCCTGTGCCAGGAGTGTCTGGAGGCACTGGCGCCCGGCGAGCGCGTGATTGAAAAGCGCCACCTCGACCAGGCCCTGGCCTCGCAGGCCGTGCAGGACGCGCTGGCCGGCTGGGGCCGCCTGAGCCACGACGAAGCCGCCTGCCGCCTCGACCGTATCGTGGTCTACCACACCGCCCAGGCGGGGCAGTCCAGCCTGGTCACACTGGCCCAGCTCCTGCAAGGCCACGGTATCGCGGGTGATGCGCAGGCCCTGCGCCAGTCGCTGGCGCGCCTGCAACTGGCCTATGTGCTGCGCAAACACGAGGGTGGCGAATACCGCTTTGCCATCCCGCTGCTGCAGGACCAGTTTGAACCGGCAGAGGTGGAGTTGCTGCTGCACCAGGAGCTGGCCGTGCTGGCGCGCAGTGATGCCAAGGTGTGAGCTAAAAAAGGCCGTCTCCGCGCTATGGATAAGCACTTTTAGCTATTTATTTGATAGTGATTGCACCGCAGTGAACGTTGGGGTTCACTGCAGCGCAACCACCACTGCCCCACGCTTGCGCCCCGTCTCCACATAGGCATGCGCCGCAGGCAGGTCGGCAAACGGGTAGGCACAGTCCAGCACCGGCCGCAGCACACCGGCCTGGGCCAGGCCCATCAGGGTCTGCAGGTCTTCGGGCCGCTCGGTCGCCGGGCCGCCCATGCTGCGGCGCGTGCCGCGCGGGCGGGCCAGCACCTGCGCCAGGCTGCCCGCCACCGCCAGGTAGCGGCCATGTTCCTTCAGGCGCGGCAGGCAGGCGGTAAAGCTGCTCGCGCCCACGGTGTCGGCCACCCCTGCGCACCCAGCGCCCGCGCCAGCGCCACATTGCCGCCGCTGCACACCGCCGTGACATGCGCGCCCCGGTGCCGCGCCAGCTGCAC
>NZ_QAIH01000285.1:0-4573 GCF_003060895.1 Acidovorax sp. HMWF029
CTTATAAACAAATCAACATATTGGCAAAGCAAAACAATAGTTTGTTTCCATAAGAAGCCCCTCTACATTCCCCGCCATGCATGAATGGGCGTTTGTATTCGCGGGCTTTGCTGTCGGGCTGATCGTGGGCCTGACCGGCGTGGGTGGCGGCTCGCTGATGACGCCCATCCTGATCTTTTTCTTTGGCATCAAGCCCCACATGGCCGTGGGCACCGACTTGCTGTTTGCAGCCTTCACCAAGATGGGCGGCACCGTGAGCCTGGCCCGCCAGCGCCTGGTCCCCTGGAAGGTGGTGGGCCAGTTGTGCGCAGGCAGCATTCCGGCCGCGCTGCTGGCGCTGTGGGCCCTGCATGTGCTGGGCCCCGCCAGCGGCACCGCCCAGCGCATCATGACCACCACCCTGGGTGTTGCCCTGCTGCTCACATCGGCAGCCACGTTGTACAAGGCGATTGTTTTTTCGGCCCAGCGCCAGGCGGCTGAAGCCGCGGCCCGCAAGCACCACGCGGGCGACCCCACGCGCCCGCGCCACTGGAGCCTGCCTGTCCTGATGGGCGCCGTGATTGGCACGCTGGTCACCTTCACCTCGGTGGGTGCGGGCGCCATTGGCGTCACGGTGCTGCTGTTGGTCTACCCCATGCTGCCGCTGCCACGCATCATTGGCGCCGACATCGCCTATGCCGTGCCCCTAACCCTGGTGGCGGGCCTGGGCCACGCATCCCTGGGCTCGGTGGACTGGCCTTTGCTTGCACAATTGCTGGCTGGCTCGCTGCCGGGCATCTGGCTGGGCTCGCGCCTGGTCACCCGCACGCCTGAGCGGCTTATCCGCTCTGCCCTGTCTCTGCTGCTCGCCTGGGCGGGCTTCAAACTGCTTTTGATCTAGAACCCTGCGTCTGCACCACGATGTACCAATACACAGAATTCGACCAACAATTTGTGCAACAGCGGGCACGGCAATTCCGTGACCAGCTCACGCGCTGGCAAACCGGCAAGCTGTCGGAAGACGCCTTCCGCCCCCTGCGCCTGCAAAACGGCTGGTACGTGCAGCGCTACGCGCCCATGCTGCGCGTGGCCGTGCCCTATGGCGAGATCGCGAGCCGCCAACTGCGCGTGCTAGCGCAAATCGCCCGCGAATACGACGAGCCCGAAGCCGCCGTCTTCAAGGCCGCCATGGAAGGCCAGGGCAAGCTGGGCACCACCTTCTTGCCCAAGAACTGCGCCCACTTCACCACCCGCACCAATGTGCAGTTCAACTGGATTCCGCTGTCCAGAAGCGCGGACGTGATGGACCTGCTGGCCAGCGTGCAACTGCACGGCATCCAGACCAGCGGCAACTGCATCCGCAACACCACCACCGACGCCCTGGCAGGCATTGCTGTGGACGAGACCGTGGACCCGCGCCCCTATGCGGAAATCATCCGCCAGTGGACCACGCTGCACCCCGAGTTCGCGTTTTTGCCCCGCAAGTTCAAGATCGCCATCACCGGCGCCCAGGACGACCGCGCCGCCACCGGCTGGCACGATGTGGGCCTGCACCTGGTCAAGAACGACGCGGGCGAGATCGGCTTCAAAGTGTTTGTGGGCGGCGGCATGGGCCGCACGCCAGTGATTGGCACCGTGATCCGCGAGTTCCTGCCCTGGAACCAGATCATGAATTACATCGAGGCCATCGTGCGCGTGTACAACGAGCACGGCAGGCGCGACAACAAGTACAAGGCCCGCATCAAGATTTTGGTGAAGTCCGAAGGCCAGCAGTACATCGACGATGTAGAAGCCGAGTACCGCCAGATTGTGGAGGTTGACGGTGGCCCGCACACCATCCCCCAGGCTGAGTTTGACCGCGTGGCCGCCTGCTTTGTGGCACCGAAGTTGGCCGACATTGCCGATGTGCCCCCCGCAGCCCTGCAAGCCCAGCTCAACGCACAGGCTGCCGAGCATGTGATGTTTGGCCGCTGGCTGCAGCGCAACGTGCACGCGCACCAAAACCCGCAACTGCGCGCCGTCACGCTGTCGTTCAAGCGCCCCGGCCAAGCACCGGGCGATGCCACCAGCGAGCAGTTGATCGCCCTGGCCGACTTGGTGGACCAATACTCCGCCGGTGAAGCCCGCGTGACACACGACCAGAACGTGCTGCTGCCTTGGGTGCACGCCAGCCGCCTGTTTGACCTGTGGCAAGAAGCCAAGGCCCTGGGCCTGGCCAGTGCCAACGTGCAACTGCTCACCGACATGATTGCCTGCCCCGGTGGCGACTTCTGCGCGCTGGCCAATGCCCGCTCGCTGCCCATTGCCGAGGCCATCACCCAGCGTTACCAGGACCTGGACGAGCTGGACGACATCGGCGAGATCGACCTGCACATCAGCGGCTGCATCAACAGCTGCGGCCACCACCACAGCGGCCACATCGGCATTTTGGGCGTGGATAAAGACGGCAAGGAGTGGTACCAGGTCACGCTGGGTGGCTCCGATGGCTCCGACCTGTCGGGCGCTGCCGTGGCAGGCAAGGTGATTGGCCCCTCGTTCTCGGCGGCCGAAGTGCCCGACGTGATCGAGGCCGTGCTCAGCACCTACCGCGACCTGCGCGAAAGCGGCGAGACCTTTCAGAACACCGTGCGCCGCACCGGCCTGGACCCGTTCAAGGAAGCCGCCAAGCTGGCCCGCCACAAAGACGAAACCCTGGCCACCGCTTGAACAAGCCCGCCAGCAAAAGCACCGCTACGAGTCTCCTCACGATGATGAACCTGACACTTCTCGCATCCCACGAACACCAGCCCCCTGCGGAAGGCGACGCCCGCGTTGTGGCGCTGGCCAACGATGCCGACGCCACAGCCCTCACGCTGGAAGGCGTGGAACGCGTGGACCTGCACTTCCCCAGCTTCACCGATGGCCGCGCTTTCAGCCAGGCCTTCTTGCTGCGCCGCCGCCGTGGCTTTGCGGGCGAAATCCGCGCCACAGGCGATGTGCTGATCGACCAACTGGTGCAGATGCAGCGCACAGGCTTTAGCAGCGCGGTGCTGGCCGAGGGGGTGGATGCTGCCGATGCCCAGCGCCAGTTTGAGCTGTTCCCTGGCTTCTACCAAGGCGACGCCGTGACCCCCCAGCCGCTGTTTGCCCACCGCGCTACCGTCTGAGAAAAAGCCCCAGCCCCCAAGCCCTGCACCATGAGCCAAATCGATCTCGCACGCATCAACGCCGACCTCGGCCGCAACGCCCCAGACCTGGTGGCCTGGGCGCTGGGACTGGGCCAGCCCGCCATCGTCACCACCAACTTCCGCCCCTTTGAGGCCGTGATCCTGCATCTGGTCACCCAGGTCAAGCCCGACGTGCCCGTGGTGTGGATGGACAACGGCTACAACACCGAAGCCACCTACCGTTTTGCCGACGAAGTGACGAAGCAGCTCGGTCTGAAGTTGCAGATCTACCTGCCACGCCGCTCACGCGCGCACCGTGAGGCCGTGGAAGGAGCCACCCCAGCGCTGGACGACCCGCGCCACGCAGCCTTTACCGAAGAAGTGAAGCTGGAGCCCTTTGCCCGCGCCCTGCGCGAAACCGCCCCCAAGGTGTGGTTTACCGCGCTGCGAGCCACCGACACCGCCGTGCGCGCGCAGATGGACCCGGTGAGCATCAACCCCGACGGCCTCATCAAAGTGGCGCCGCTGCTGCACTGGTCGTCCAAAGACTTGCACGAGTACTGCGTGAAGCATGGTCTGCCCAACAACTTTGACTATGTGGACCCCACCAAGGGCGAGGACAACCGCGAGTGCGGCCTTCACTTAGCCCACTGACGCAGATTGGCCTTGAGAACCTATGAAACCGTTCACGCTGAGCCTGTCGAAGCGCCGCGCAAGGCTTCGACAGGCTCAGCCCGAACGGTTCTGATGGATCCAACATACATCCGCACGCCCACATCACTGATGCGACCATGAACACCCGGACTGATACCGCGCTGCTTGAGAAGAAAACCCACACCATGAGCTACCACCTCAACAACTCGCACCTCGACGCCCTGGAAGAAGAAACCATCTTCATCCTGCGCGAAGTCGCCGCCGCCTTCGAGCGCCCCGCCCTGCTGTTTTCAGGCGGCAAGGATTCTCTGGTCATGCTCAAGTGCGCCGAAAAGGCCTTTGGCACCAAGGCCAGCGGTGGCGGCATTCCGTACCCGCTGCTCATGATCGACACGGGCCACAACTTCCCTGAAGTAACGGATTTCCGTGACTTCCGCGCCAAGGAGCTGGGTGCTGAGCTGATCGTGCGCAACGTCGAGGATTCGATGGCGCGCGGCACCGTGCGGCTGTCACACCCGGGCGAGTCGCGCAACGTGCACCAGTCCGTCACCCTGCTCGAAGCGATTGAAGAATTCCGCTTTGACGCCCTGATCGGCGGTGCCCGCCGCGACGAAGAAAAAGCCCGCGCCAAAGAGCGCATCTTCAGCCACCGCGACAGCTTCGGCCAATGGCAGCCCAAAGCCCAGCGCCCAGAGCTGTGGACCCTGTTCAACACCCGCCTGCAGCCCGGCGAGCACTTCCGCGTGTTCCCCATCAGCAACTGGACCGAACTGGACGTGTGGCAATACATCGAC
>NZ_QAIH01000285.1:4583-5268 GCF_003060895.1 Acidovorax sp. HMWF029
TCGCCCTGCCCAGCATTTACTACACCCACAAGCGCCAAGTGGTGGACAAGAAGGGCCTGTTGATGCCCGTGACCGAGCTGACACCCGCACGCGAAGGCGACGTGGTCGAGACCCGCGACGTGCGCTTTCGCACCGTGGGCGACATCACCTGCACCGCACCTGTGGAAAGCACGGCCGCCACCCCGGCAGAGATCGTCATCGAAACCCTGGCCGCAGACGTGAGCGAGCGCGGCGCCACACGCATGGACGACAAGACGAGCGATGCCTCGATGGAAAAGCGCAAGAAGGACGGGTATTTCTGATGACCACTATCAACTCAATAGCTACCAACGCTTACCAGACGCGCGGAGAGGCCCAAAATGACCATGTTTCCGCCCTCAAATTCATCACCTGCGGCAGCGTGGACGATGGCAAGAGCACGCTGATTGGCCGCCTGCTGGTGGACAGCAAGGCCGTGCTGCAAGACCACCTGGCGGGCGTGCAGCGCGGTGGCGAGACCGACCTGGCCCTGCTGACCGACGGCCTCAGCGCCGAACGCGAGCAAGGCATCACCATCGACGTGGCCTACCGCTACTTCGCCACCGAAACACGCAAGTTCATCATTGGCGACGCGCCCGGCCATGAGCAGTACACCCGCAACATGGTCACCGCCGCCAGCAGCGCAGACGCCGCCGTGGTGCTGGTC
>NZ_QAIH01000285.1:5278-16837 GCF_003060895.1 Acidovorax sp. HMWF029
GGCCCTGCTGCCCCAAACCCGCCGCCACAGCCTGTTGGCCCACCTGCTGCGCGTCAATTCGCTGGTGTTTGCCGTGAATAAGCTCGACGCTGTGGCCGACCCGGCTCTGGCCTGGACGCACATCCAGGGCGCGCTGGCCCGCTTTGCCCAGGCCGCAGGCATTGCAGTGCACGCCACAGTGCCCGTGTCGGCCCTCAAGGGCTGGAACGTGGTGGACGCCAACGCAGGCTGGTGCGGCTACCAAGGCCCCACGCTTCTGCAAGTGCTCGAAGCGCTGCCCAACACCCCCGCCGACACGGCGCTGCCCCTGGCCTTCCCGGTGCAGTGGGTCGAGAAGTTCTCGTCTTCGTCCGACACCTCCCAAGGCCGCCGCGTGTTCTGGGGCCGCGTGGCATCGGGCACCGTGGCGCCCGGCACACCCGTGCAAATCTTCCCCAGCGGCCAGCTCGCCACCGTGGCCCAGGTGCTGGACCACGCCCGCCGCCCCAAAGATGTGCCCGCAGGCACCAGCGCGGGCATCATCCTCGACCGCGAGGTGGACGTGTCACGAGGCGACTGGATTCTGGCAGCCCCCACCGCTGCCGCTGCTGTGGCTGACGACGACTTTGGCGACACCCCCGCCGCCGTGCCCGCCTGGCCCGCCAGCCGCGAGCTGCGCACCACCATCGCCTGGATGGACGACGAACCCCTGGTCGCAGGCCGCGTGTACTGGGCGCTGCACGGCCACCGCTGGATCAAGGCCAAGGTGAAGGCCGTGGTGCACAAGCTCAACATCAACACGCTGGCCGAAGAAGCCGCCACGCAGCTCGACCCCAACGCCATCGGCCGCGTGGACTTGCTGCTACAAGAGGCGATTCCGGCCGCCACGTTCGCAAAAGCCCGCGTGCTGGGCTCGCTGATCCTGGTCGACACCGCCAGCCACAAAACCGCTGGCGCCGTGCTCGTCAACTGATCGAGCACTGATCCGGATCGGCGTCCCCAACCCCAGTCACCCCATCGAGGTGAGGGGCCCTGTAACCAAAGGTCGGTGAAAGCTTCTAAAATCGAGGGTTTTCACCGACCCACACAACTCCTGTCATGACCCACGTCGTCTCCGAAAACTGCATCAAGTGCAAGTACACCGATTGTGTGGACGTGTGCCCCGTGGACTGCTTCCGCGAAGGCCCGAACATGCTTGTCATCGACCCCGATGAATGCATCGATTGCGCCGTCTGCATCCCCGAATGCCCGGCCAACGCCATCTTTGCCGAAGAAGACCTTCCGGCAGACCAGATTGCCTTCATCAAGCTCAACGCCGACCTGGCCTTTGCCGACGGCTGGAAGAGCATCACCAAACGCAAGCCCGCGCTGCCCGACGCCGACGAGTGGAATGGCAAGCCGGGGAAAATCAACGACCTGGTGAAGTAAGCCAGACGGGCGCCCCTTGGTGAACCCGGCTTTGCAAACGCCCGCCGTTGTAGAGACCGACGCGGTCGTCATCGGCGCAGGCCCCGTGGGCCTGTTCCAGGTCTTCCAGCTGGGCCTGCAGGGCATCACCGCCCATGTCATCGACGCCCTGCCCCATGCGGGCGGCCAGTGCGTCGAGCTGTATGGCGACAAGCCCATCTATGACATCCCCGGCATCCCGGTCTGTACCGGGCGAGAGCTGGCAGATTTGCTGCTGCGGCAGACTGCCCCGTTCAAAACCCAGTGGCATCTGAACACACTGGTTTCTGCCCTTGCGATGCAGCCTGACGGGCGCCTGCTGGTCGAAACATCTCAGGGCGCACAACTGCGAGCCCGCTCTGTGTTCATTGCTGCCGGTGTGGGCGCCTTTGTGCCGCGCACGCTCAAGGTAGAAGGCATCGAGCGTTTTGTGGGTTCGCAGGTGCACTACCAGAACCTGCACGCCGCAACCGATGTGACCGGGCTGCATGTGGTGGTGCACGGTGGCGACGAACCCGCCGTGGCCCGCGCCGTGGTACTGGCCGAGCAAGGCCAGGCCGCCCGTGTCAGCCTGCTGCACCGCCGCGACGTGTTCCAGGCCCCGGACGCCCTGCTGCAGCGCCTGCAGCAACTGCGTGACGCCGGGCGCATCCATGTCGAAGCAGCGCAGATCACAGGCATCGACACCATGGGTGATCGGCTATCGGCCTTGCAAGTGGTGGACCCCGATGGCAGCACGCGCGCGCTGGCGCTCGATCTGCTGGTGGCCGTGCTGGGCATCTCGCCCCGCCTCGGCCCTATTGCCGACTGGGGCATCGCCATGGACCGCAAGCAACTGGTGGTAGACACCGAAGCCTTCCGCACCAGCGTGTCCGGCATCTATGCCGTGGGGGACATCAACACCTACCCCGGCAAACGCAAGCTCATTCTGTGCGGGTTTCATGAAGCCACGCTGGCCGCCTTTGGCGCGGCCGAGGCGCTCAAGGGCGACAAGGTGGCGCTGCAATACACCACCACCAGCCCGCGCCTGCACCAGCTGCTGGGTGTGGCACCCGCTGCCTCTGCCTGAGCGGACGCGCAGTTACACCACTACAATCCGCAGCGCACTGCCTACGCAAGTGCTACCGCTAGGGGTGTCGAGACCGGCCTGCCGGAGTCGACTGAGAGAGTCCCTTTGAACCTGATTGAGATCATCCTCGCGCAGGGAAGCAAGTCCGCCAAAGCCATGCCCTCACCTTCCTTGGAGCGCTGGCGGGGCGGGCCGCCCCTGCTCTGTACTGCCACGGAGCTTTTGCATGTCTTCATCCCCTGCCACGCACGCCACCAACGAGGCGCTGGCCCCCATCTCTTCCGACCGCCGCGTCTTCCAATGGCATGACCATGCCTCGCTCTGGTTCAGCCTGGGCGTGGGCTTGCTGGTCATGCAGGTGGGTGCGTACCTGATGCCCGCGTTGGGCACCAAAGAGGCACTGATTGCCATCGTCGCAGGCTCCATCGTGGGCGCAGGCCTGCTGGGCTGGGTGGCCAAGCTGGGCTGCGACAGCGGCCTGGCCAGCGCCGGGCTGATGCATGCCGTCTACGGCCGCACCTTTGCCAGCCTACCCATCATCCTGAACATCGTTCAGTTGGTGGGCTGGGGCACGTTCGAGCTGGTGGTGATGCGCGACGCCACGGTGGCCATCGGCCAGCAGTCGGGTGCCATGGCGGGCGCGCACTGGCCGGTGCTGGCCACGCTGCTGTGGGGCGGCGTGGTGATGCTGCTGATCAGCGGATCGATGGTGCAACTGGTGCGCAAGGTGATTGCGCGCGTGGCGCTGCCGCTGGTGGTGCTGTCGCTGCTGTGGCTGTCGTGGCAGTTCCTTTCGCTGGCGCAGGCCCAAGGACTTGAAGCGCTCTGGACGCGCCAGGGCACAGGCGGCATGGGCGTGCTGCCCGCACTCGATCTGGTGATCGCCATGCCCATCTCCTGGCTGCCATTGGTGGCCGACTATGCGCGCCATGGCAAAAACGGCGGCTCGGCATTGCGCGGCACCTGGCTGGGCTATGCGCTGGCCAATATGTGGTGCTACAGCCTGGGGGTGCTGGTGGCGCTTACCTTGCCCAGCAAGGACCTGGTGCAGGCGCTGCTGCTGGCCCAGGGCGGGCTGATTGCGCTGTCGCTGATCCTCATCGACGAGGTGGACAACGCCTATGGCGACACCTATTCGGGCGCCGTGTCGGCCCACAGCCTGCTGCCGCGCTTTGGCGTACGCGCCTGGGGCCTGCTGGTGGCCGCACTGTGCACGGGGCTGGCACTGGTGCTGCCTATGCACAGCCTGGAGCCGTTCTTGCTGCTGCTCAGCTCGGTGTTTGTGCCGCTGTTTGGGGTGATCCTGGGGCGCCTGGCCTTTGGCACCAATGCCCCCGCCTTGCTGGCGGCTGCGCGCAAGGTGAATGTGGTGCCGGTCGCTATCTGGTTGGCAGGCATTGCGGTGTACCACCTGGCGCCCAAGGTGCTGCCAGGTGCGGGCTCGGCCCTGCCCGCACTGGCGTTCAGCTTTGCGCTGGCCTGGGCCACCCGGCCGCGTGCTGCCTGACGACATTCCTGGTGGCAATGCCGCAGCGCGGATTCGCTATCAAATAAATAGCAATCATCGCTTGATGGACAGGCGGTAGCAGCCAAAAAACCCAAAAAAAACTGCCCTACACCACTACCTGCGCCACCGGCGCATGGCCGTGGTTCAGCGGGCCATGGCCGCGCCCGGTAGTCACATCGGCTCCGGCTGCGATAGCACCCAGGATGTAGGCCCGGGCGCGCTCCACCGCCTGCGGCAGGGACGCCCCCAGCGCCAGGTGCGATGCGATGGCTGACGACAGCGTGCAGCCCGTGCCGTGGCCGTTGTGCGTGGCAATGCGCTGAGATGCCAGGCGCTGGCAGGTGCCATCCGGCAGGGCCAGCACATCCACCACCAAGTCCCCAGGCAAGTGCCCGCCCTTGAGCAGTGCGGCCGGGGCACCCAGCGCGCGCAGGGCCTGCGCAGCGGCGTCCAGCGCGTCAACGCCCTCTATCGGGCGGCCCAGCAGCCAGCCTGCTTCATCCAGGTTGGGGGTGATCACTTCGGCCAGCGGGAACAGCTCTCGCACCAACACACCCACGGTCTCCTGTGCAATCAGGCGGTCGCCGCTGGTGGCGACCATCACAGGGTCCAGCACCACATGGGGCAGTTGATGGGTGCGGATGGCATCGGCCACCACGCGCACCACTTCGGGCGAATGCAGCATGCCGATCTTGACGGCATCCACGCCAATGTCCTGCACCACCGCGTCGATCTGCGCCTTGAGCATCTCTGGCGGAACACCGTGGATGCCGGAGACGCCACAGGTGTTCTGCGCGGTGATGGCCGTGATGGCTGTCATGCCGTAGCAGCCAAGGGCGGCAAAGGTCTTGAGGTCGGCCTGTATGCCTGCACCGCCGCCGCTGTCGGAGCCTGCGATGGAAAGCACACGCACATAGCGGCGCGTGGAGGGCGTGGACGGCGCAGAGGATGGCGGAGTCAAAGAAGTCATGGCAAAAATTATGGCCTATGCGCCAGCGCAAAGAAGGCGGCGCGGGCTTGTGCTGTAATTGATTTTTTCGGACGAAACAGGGGTGTCCTGCCAGCACGGCCCAAGACCAGGGACCGGGTGAAGGGACTGAGAAATACCCTGGGGCCGCGCTGCAACACAGCAGCATGCCATGGCCCCGCTACCCGATCCAGATCATGCTGGCGTGGGGAGTTTCTTTTCAAGCGGCACAGCCCCGTTTTGTCCCTCATGCGCCTCGTTTGCAGCACACGGACAGACCACAACGCCTATGCCACTGCCATCTTCCTCCTTTGCCATTCTGGGCGCAGGCCTCATCGGCCGCCTGCTTGCGGTGGAACTGGCCCGCCAGGGCCACCGCGTGGACATCCACGACGCGGGCAGCCCTGCCGCCGAAGGCTCGGCCGCCAAGGTGGCCGCTGCCATGCTCGCGCCCCTGGCCGAATCGGCCATCACCGAGCCCGGCGTGGTGCGCATGGGTCACCACGCCCTCGCCCGCTGGCCGCAGCTGCTGGCACCGCTGGCCGAGCCGGTTTTCTTCCAGCAAGCAGGCACGCTGATCGTGTGGCACCGGCAGGACGCCGCCGAAGCCCAGCGCCTGACGCGCCAGCTGGAGGCCAACCAGCACACCGTGCCCGAGCTGCCCGGGCTCGAAAAGCTGGGTAGCGACGGCCTGGCCCAGGCCGAACCCGCGCTGGCCCACCGCTTTGCCCAGGGCCTGTACCTGCCCGGCGAAGGCCAGCTGGACAACCGCCAGCTGCTGGCGGCGCTGGTGGTGGAGATGGAGTGCCTGGCCGTACGAACCCACTGGCACAGCCCTCAGTCGCCCGAGGCCTTCACCCCCGGCGCCCCCGGCCAGCCCGACTGGGTGCTGGACTGCCGCGGCCTGGGCGCCAGGGCCCAATGGGGCGCATTGCGCGGCGTGCGGGGGGAAGTCGCGCGCATCCATGCGCCCGACGTGACGCTGCAGCGCCCCACGCGGCTGGTGCACCCGCGCTACCCGATCTACATCGCGCCCAAAGAAGACCATCTGTTCGTGATCGGCGCCACCGAGATCGAGTCCGACGACCTCACGCCCGCCAGCGTGCGGTCCACGCTGGAGCTGCTGTCCGCCGCCTATGCCGTGCACCCCGGCTTTGCCGAGGGCCGCATTGTGGAGCTGGCCACGCAGTGCCGCCCCACGCTGCCCGACAACCTGCCCGCCATCCGCCAACCGCGCCAGGGTGTGCTGGAGATCAACGGCCTGTACCGCCACGGCTTCATGATCGCCCCGGCGATGCTGGATGTGACCCTGGAGCTGCTGAACACAGGACAATCGCAGCTTTCGCAACGTTTTGACCTTGCGCTGGACCTGACAGGCACACCACTGCTTTCCCCAGCAAGCACCAGCGCAGCCTCCGCCATCGCATGAACATCTCCATCAACCAGACCCCGCACGAACTGCCCGAAGGCGCCACCGTGGCGGATGCCGTGGCCGCCATCGCGGCGCGCCCGCCTTTTGCCGTGGCGGTGAACACCACCTTTGTGCCCAACACCGCTTACGCCGCCCACCGGCTGCAGCCCGGCGACCGCGTGGAAATCATCTCACCCGTGACCGGGGGCTGAGCCAGCGCCTGAAATTTGAAGAAAATAGGCCCTCTGCGCGCGTCCATCAAGCCCTGATAGCTATCAAAAACATAGTAACCACATGACCACTCCGACGCCCCAAGACCCGCTGGTGCTGTACGGCCAGACATTCGCCAGCCGCCTGCTGCTGGGTACCTCGCGATACCCTTCGCCCGCCGTACTCGAAGCCGCCGTACTGCGCGCACGGCCCGCCATGGTCACCGCCTCGCTGCGCCGCCAGGGCAGCAACCCGGCCGAAAGCGGCAGCAGCTTCTGGGAGTTGCTGCGCAAGCTCAACGTGCCCGTGCTACCCAACACCGCCGGTTGCCACAGCGCGCAAGAGGCCATCACCACCGCCGAAATGGCGCGCGAGGTGTTCAACACCCCTTGGATCAAGCTCGAACTCATCGGTGACGACTACACCCTGCAGCCCGACACCTTGAACCTGGTGGGCGTGGCAGAACACCTCATCAAACAAGGCTTTCAGGTGCTGCCCTATTGCACCGAAGACCTGGTGTTGTGCCAGCGCCTGGTGGATGTGGGCTGCCAGGCCGTGATGCCCTGGGCCGCGCCCATTGGCACCGGCCGGGGCCCCGTCAACCCGTATGCGCTGCAGACATTGCGCGAGCGCCTGACCGTGCCCATGCTCGTGGACGCAGGTCTGGGCCTGCCGTCGCACGCCTGCCAGGTCATGGAATGGGGCTATGACGGCGTGCTGCTGAACACCGCCGTGGCCTTGGCGCAAGACCCCGTGGCCATGGCCGGTGCGTTTGCCGATGCCGTCAGCGCCGGTCGCGCATCGCGCCTTGCAGGCGCCATGGCCGCGCAAGATGCCGCCCAGCCCAGCACGCCCGTGCTGGGCACACCTTTCTGGCACCACGCCCATGCATGACACCAATGACACCACCGCCCTGGCACACGCCATCCTGAGCCACCACGCGGCCACGTTTGCGGGTTTTGCGCCCGAGCCTGTGCCCGCCCCCACGGCGCAGGAGCCAGCCTATCTGGCCGCCTTGCAGGCCTGCAGCCACCTCGGCTTCATTGCCCACGACGCAGAATGCCTGGCCCGCGCCTGGCAGGCCCGCACCCTGCGCACAGGGGCCGTTCAGCCAGAACTGTGGCCCGATGATCCCCAGGACTTTGGCCTGCAACCCACGCCACGCACCCACCAGTTTGCAGCCTGCCCCGACAGCCTGGGCCTGTATGCCGTTCTGCCCGATGCGGCCTGGGTGGGCCGCATGGCCAGCGCGGGCGTGCCCACGGTGCAGTTGCGCTTCAAGTCCAACGATGCCGCCGCCATTGCGCGAGAGGTGCACGCAGCTGTGCACGCCGTGCAGGGCACGGGTGCGCTGCTGTTCATCAACGACCACTGGCGCATGGCGATTGATGCCGGTGCCTACGGCATCCACCTGGGCCAGGAAGACCTGGACGCGCTGAAAGCCGACGAGTTGCAGGCGCTGCGCAGCTCCGGCCTGCGCCTGGGCGTCAGCACCCACGGCTATGCCGAAATGGTGCGCGCCGACGCGGTAGGCCCCAGCTACATCGCCATGGGTGCGGTGTTCCCCACCACGCTCAAGAAAATGGCCACGGCACCCCAGGGCGTGGGCCGGTTGGGGGTGTATGCGCGGCTGATGCGCCACTACCCCCAAGTGGCCATCGGCGGCATTGGCGCCGAGCAGTTTGCGCAGGTGCTGACAACGGGGGTGGGCTCCATCGCCGTGGTAAGGGCCCTGGTGAATGCAGCAGATCCCGAAGGCGCTGCAGCCCAGCTGATGCAGCATATGGCGACCACCTGAAGGTGGAGCTGGGGGCATGGCACACAACGCCATTGCCCTGAGAACCCTGCGCCGAACATCAGCGGCGCAGTAAAGCGCGCCGCCGCCTTTGATGGACGACACCAAACGGCATCGCAACCGCAGGCAACGCCCCCCGACCCGGCCCTCAGAACGTGTCTACGTTCTCACTTGCTGTGATCGGACTTGTGTTTCATCTGCTCCAGTTCCAGCCGCAGTTCCATCAGGTCGTTCTCCATGCCAAAACCCACGGCCTGCCCGGAGGGTGGCGGGGGCGTCACGGGCACGGGCGGAAGGTCGCTAAGGGTCAGGTGCACGGGTTCAGACAGATCGAGGTCCAGCGCCGCATCGCCACTGTCTGAGCCAATGGTGGCCGGAGCGGTGGACACGGGAGTGCTGTTATCTGGTGCAGGGCTTGGCGGCATGGCCCCAAAATCGAACTCCAGGCTGGCTGCGAGCGAATCCAGCGGTGCGTCGTCCTGCCTCAGTGCGACAGCAGCCGAGAATGGGGCCGCAAGCGATTCAGCCACCAGTGTCTCGACCCGCGGTGGTGCCAGAGGGGTGGTTCGTTTGCGTGGTGGGGGCTCACCCCGTGCGCTGGCAGGGGTGGTCTGCGCGATGGACAGCAGCAGCAGCAAATCGTCATAGGCCGCGAGATCAAAGGGCTCCACAGCCTCGGCACCAGTTCGGCGAAACAATAGCTTCTCCAGCAACGCAAGCACTTCGGGAGAGGTCCACTCGGCTTCGATGTCGGCCAGCGCATCGGTGTAGTGGTAGAGCATGCGCCCTGTGCGGTGGAAGCCGGAAAACTCTGGCACCTGGGCGTTGAAGAACTGCATGAACTGCCCACGCAACTGGGCAAACTCATCAACGCGGCTAAGCGTGTGATAGAGCTGCAAAAGCTCCAGATAGGCCAGCGGCGAGGTCTCGCGGTGCTCCGCGATGTGGTTCTTCAAGACCTCGATGGCCTGCTGGTGCTCGCCCACCGAAATGAAGAATTCAGCCTGCTGCTGGATGTCGAAAAGCTCTTCAGGGTTGACGATATGCAACGATGCCGATGCCGCAGCAGATGACGGCGAGGCCGTTGGCACTGGTTGCATGGGCGGCGGGACTGGAGCACTTGCCGTCGAGGCCGGGCCGGGTACAGGAGCGATGACTGCAGAGGCTTGCCCGTCAGGAGCAGGTGCCTCATCGAGAAAAGGCTGCGTGTCGGACGGCAACCAGGAATCTCCGGGATGGGGCGCCAAGCCCAGCGCCTCTTCCGCCAAAGTGGCATCGCGTGCGCCCAGGGCCACCGAGTCGCCCCAGGCCCGCACGGCCTTGTGGGAGGCATTGCGCAGGCGAATCCACATCCACGCAACCACAAGCAGGGCCATTGCCAGAAGGGCCCCCAGCGCGTAAACGATGGTCGCCGGGAAGCGCTCTTGCTCCGCCAATTCCAGCTGCTGTTGAAGTTGTGCTGCGGCAGCACGGTCTTTGACAGCTTGCGCGCGCAGGGCTGTCGCCTCGGACTCCAGGGTTTTCAGTTGCTCGCTGTCCTTGAGCAGGGTTTCTGGCTGCGCGTTCAGCGACTTCCACAGCGCAATAGCTTGCGCACGCTGCACCGACATTTCTTCGGACGGCATGACCGTGAGTTCGACACTGGAGCGCAGCGGGACCGGGCTGTCCAGCCAGATGTCCAGAGGTTCCAGCACCAGGCGGGGGCGCTGTTCAGTTGAAGCACCAGCTGCCAAGGCCTTGACGGGGGCCGGGACACGTGCAGCAGGCCGCGCAGGGGCCGGAGCGGCAGGCCGGGCCACGATGGGCCCCCGAGGTGCTGGAGGCTGGGATGTAGCCAGCCGGTCGGCAGGGGCAGGCACAGCGCGGCTGTCCTGCGCAGTCACCGGGTTCGTAGCGGCCTCGCCCCCTCTGGCGACGGGCAGGCGCGAAAGATCGACCGGCAGCGCCGAAGCCGAGCGCGTGGCAATGGTCGGAAGGTCGGAAAGAAATGTGTATGTGCGTGTGGTTTTGCCCGCGCACCCTGCCGTGAGGGTGACGGTCAGCACGGGTTCATCCAGCGCAATGGATGCCATGACCCGCACGCCCGACGGGCGGCCCCGCACTTCGGGCAGGGGGATGACGCGCACCTTGCTGTCGCCAATCGCGTTGTCGCCCGCCACCACCTTCGCCGTGACGCAGGACGACGCGACATCGGTGCCCGGGTCGGGCTGCAATTCAAACGCAAGATCAACAGGAGATCCCAACACCACAGTGCCGCTGCCGCTGCCCAGGGACAGCGCCGAAGCTCCAGCTGCAACCACCCACAGCCCCGGCCCAAAAATAGTGTTACGGATTTTCACAATAAGTTCTGTTTCTGGTCTGAGGCATTCTTGCACACAAGTCCCAGATAAGGCCAGAGCCATAATGGCGCTATGAAAATTCAGTTTCCCACCATCGCCATCGTGGGCACCGGCGCCATGGGCCGGGGCATTGCCCAAATCGCAGCCCAGGCCGGCAGCAAGGTTTTTCTGCTGGATGCCAACCCCGGCGCCGCCGATGCGGCCAAGGCGGCCCTCCAGGAACAGTGGAACAAGCTGGTAGCCAAAGGCCGCATCGATGCCGCACACGCAGATGACCTGGTTGCGCGGCTGCACCCCGTCAAGGCCGTGGCCGACCTGTCGGGCTGCGACCTGGTGGTGGAAGCCATCGTTGAGCGTCTAGATGTTAAAAAGACGCTGTTTGCCGAGCTAGAAGCCGTGGTGCGCCCGGATGCCGTGCTGGCCACCAACACCTCCTCCCTGTCCGTCACCGCCATTGGCGCGGGCCTGCAACGGCCCGAGCGCCTGGCGGGCTTCCACTTTTTCAACCCGGTTCCGCTCATGAAGGTAGTGGAAGTGATCGCCGGGCTCAAGACCGATGCCGCTGTATGCGCCGCGCTGGTCGCCTATGCCAAGCAAATGGGCCACACACCCGTGCAGGCGCAGGACACGCCCGGCTTCATCGTGAACCATGCCGGGCGCGGCTTTGGCACTGAGGCGCTGCGCATCGTGGGCGAAGGCGTTGCGGATTTCGCCACCATCGACCGCATCCTGCGCGACCAGGTGGGCTTCAAGCTCGGGCCGTTCGAGCTGATGGACCTCACAGCACTCGACGTATCCCACCCGGTGATGGAATCCATCTACCGCCAGTACTACGA
>NZ_QAIH01000285.1:16847-58375 GCF_003060895.1 Acidovorax sp. HMWF029
CGCCCCAGCGTGATCACGGCTCAGCGCCTGGCCGGAGGCATCGTGGGCAAGAAGGTGGGCGAAGGCTTTTACCGCTATGTGGATGGCGCGGCCCAGACGCCCGCCGAGCCGCCCGTGCCCGTGGTCAACGACATCCCGCCCGTCTGGGTGTCTCCGCGTGCCGCCCGGCGCGCCGAGCTGTACCAGTTGCTCAAGGATCTGGGCGCCACCATCGAAACCGGCCAATCACCCTCGCCCCACGCCATCACGCTGGTGGCGCCGCTGGGTTTTGACGTGACAACCGTGGCTGTGGTGGAACGGCTGGACCCGGCACGCACCATCGGCATCGACATGCTGATCGACGATGCCGCCACCAAGCGCCGCGTGCTGGCTACCAACCCCGCCACGCGCGTTGACATCCGCAATGCGGCGCACGCGCTGTTTGCACGCGACGGCAAGGCCGTGAGCGTGATCCGCGACAGCGGCGGTTTTGTTACCCAGCGAGTGGTGGCCACCATCGTGAACATCGCGGCCGACATCTGCCAGCAAGGCATCTGTTCGCCCAAAGACCTCGAAACTGCGGTCACCCTGGGCCTGGGCTACCCGTTGGGTCCATTGGCCATGGGCGACCGCTGGGGGCCCACCAACATTCTCGAAGTGTTGTTCAACATGCAGACCGTGTATGGCGACACCCGCTACCGCCCCAGCCCCTGGCTGCGTCGGCGCGGCGCCATCGGCCTGAGCCTGACGCATGTGGAAGAAAACTGAACGCCCCCACCAAGGCCACACATGCCCGCAGAACTCCGAAGCACCAGCCAGGGCCAAACCCTGATTCTGACCCTGAGCAACCCCGAGCGGCGCAACGCCATCGACCCGTCCATGTACGCGGCGGGCGTGGAGGCGCTGAGCGTGGCAGAGAGCAGCGCCGACATCCGCAGCGTGGTCATCACCGGGTCGGACGGCATGTTCTGCTCGGGCGGCAACCTGCAGCGGCTGCTGGCCAACCGCCAGCAGCCGCCTGAGGTGCAGGCCCAGAGCATCGAAGGGCTGCACAACTGGATCGAGGCCATCCGCACCTACCCCAAGCCGGTGATTGCCGCGGTGGAAGGCGCAGCAGCCGGCGCGGGCTTTTCGCTGGCGCTGGCCTGCGACTTCATCGTGGCGGCACGCAATGCCGTGTTCGTGATGGCCTACAGCAACGTGGCCCTGTCGCCCGACGGCGGCGCAAGCTGGAGCCTGTCGCAGGCCCTGCCCCGCCAGATTGCCACCGAGATCCTCATGTGCGGCGACCGCATTGGCGCCGAGCGCCTGCATGCGCTGGGTCTGGTCAACCGCGTGGCCGAAGCGGACTCTGCACTGGATGCAGCGCTGGTACTGGCCGAACAGCTCAATGCCAAGGCGCCCAATGCCTTGGCCAGCATCAAGGAGCTGCTGAACGAAGCGCCCCACGCCAGCCTCACCCAGCACCTCGGCCAGGAGCGCGATCACTTCGTGAAGAACCTGCACCACAGCAACGGTGGCGCAGGCATTTCGGCCTTTCTCGAAAAACGCGTACCGCGCTACGAGTAGACCGCCACTGCATCCACATCCACAAGCCCCTGTCCGCCGTTTCGGCTGGCAGGGGCTTTTTGCTGAGCGGCCGCGCAGACGCGCAGGTGACAACCCTGACGCTTTGCGCAGGTCCCTCACGCGACAATGGCCTCGTTACCAGTCACGCAAAAGACAGACCATGGACGACCCGATTCTTACTATCGAAGAACGTGAAGCGATCAACTCCGGTCGCTGGTTTTCTTCTCTCTCACCTTCGCTACGCCACGACATCCTCCGATGTGCATACGTCAAACGTTTCAAGGACGGCGCCCTGATCTGCGCACGCGGCGATCCACCCGAGGAGTGGATTGCCTGCGCACGCGGTGCGGTGCGGGTGAGCTCCACCTCCATCTCAGGCAAGCAGATCACGCTGACCTATGTGGAGCCTGGCATCTGGTTCGGCGACGTGGCGATCTTCGACGGAGACCGGCGCACGCACGATGCCTATGCGCATGGCGACACCACCATCCTGTGTGTGGCCAAGTCCGATTTCAAGAAGATCCTGGCCTCGCACGTGGAGTTCTACGAAGCCATGCTGCGCCTGCACGCGCGGCGTATTCGCCAGCTCTACGGCCTGGTGGAAGACCTCAACACCCTGCCCCTGCGCGCGCGGCTGGCCAAACAGCTGGTTCACCTGGTGCGCAGCTACGGCATACCCAGCCTGTCGGACGGCAGCGAGATGCGCATCGGCCTGCAGCTTGCACAGGAAGAACTGGCACAGCTGCTGGGCGCTTCTCGCCAGCGAGTGAACCAGGAGCTGAAAGCCATGGAGCGCGAGGATGCCATCCGCATCGAGCCGGGCGGCCTGGTGGTGCGCGACCGCGAGGCCCTGATGCGCATTGCCGAAACCGACAACTGAAGAGCAACAACAAACTCTCCGCCCTCTCATGAGCAACTTCGACCACTTCGTGGGCACCCGGCCCGTTTCCGACCAGCACGCGTTCGACACCGCCGCGCTGACCGCCTGGCTTGCGCAGCACATGCAGGGCTTTGAAGGCCCCCTGACGGTGGAGATGTTCAAGGGCGGGCAGTCCAACCCCACCTACAAGCTCATCACCCCCAGCACCAGCTACGTGATGCGCGCCAAGCCCGGGCCCGTGGCCAAGCTGCTGCCCTCGGCCCACGCCATCGAGCGCGAGTTTGCGGTGATGAGCGGCCTGTACGGCACCGATGTGCCCGTGCCACGCATGTTTGTGCTCTGCGAGGACGAGTCGGTGATCGGTCGCGCCTTCTATGTGATGGAGTGCATGCAGGGCCGCGTGTTGTGGGACCAGTCCCTGCCCGGCATGTCGCAGGCCGAGCGCGGTGCGATCTACGACGAGATGAACCGCGTGATTGCCGCGCTGCACACCGTGAAGTTTGCAGACCGGGGCCTGGCCAGCTACGGCAAGCCCGGCAACTACTTCGAGCGCCAGATCGGCCGCTGGAGCAAGCAGTACGTCGCCTCCATCACGCAGCCCATCCCCGAGATGGACAAGCTCATGGAATGGCTGCCCGCGCACATGCCCGCCAGCGCGCGGGATGAGAGTCAAGTGTCCATCGTGCATGGCGACTATCGCCTCGACAACCTCATGTTCCACCCCACAGAGCCCCGCGTGATCGCCGTGCTCGACTGGGAGCTGTCCACCCTGGGCCATCCGCTGGCTGACTTCAGCTACCACTGCATGAGCTGGCACATCCCCGCCGCCATGGGCCGGGGCATTGCGGGCCAGGACCTGGCCGCGCTCGGCATCCCCCCTGAGGACAGCTACATCCGCCTGTACTGCGAACGCACCGGCATCGCCACGCCCGAGGCGCTACGTGCCGACTGGAACTTCTACCTCGCCTACAACATGTTCCGCATTGCGGCCATCCTGCAGGGCATTGCCAAGCGTGTCGAGGCGGGCACCGCCTCCAGCGCGCAGGCCAAGGCCTCAGGGGACACCGCGCGGCCCATGGCCGAGCTGGCCTGGTCGTTTGCACAGCGCGGCTAAAGACACCCGGACACAGGCCAAGGCACAGACGCCGCCCCACGATTACCAACGGAGAAGAAACCCATGGACTTTGACTACTCGCCCAAAACCAAGGAACTGCAGGCCAAGCTGCTCCAGTTCATGGATGACCACATCTATCCGAACGAGTCTGCCTACAAAGACGAACTGGCAGCCAACACGGCAGCAGGCAAGCGCTGGAGCGCGCTCAAGACCATCGAAGACCTCAAGCCCAAGGCCCAGGCCGCCGGTTTGTGGAACCTGTTCCTGCCGGTGGACAGCGCAGCTGCATCGGGCTACGACGGCGCGGGCCTGACCAACCAGGAATACGCGCCCCTGGCCGAAATCATGGGCCGCGTGCAATGGGCCAGCGAAGTGTTCAACTGCTCGGCCCCCGACACGGGCAACATGGAAACCATCGCCCGCTACGGCGACGAGGCCAACAAGGCCCGCTGGCTCAAGCCCCTGCTCGAAGGCAAGATCCGCTCGGCCTTTGCGATGACCGAGCCCGATGTGGCATCGAGCGACGCCACCAACATCGAGACGCGCATCGAGCGCGATGGCGACGAGTACGTGATCAACGGCCGCAAGTGGTGGATCTCCGGTGCGGCCGACCCGCGCTGCGCGGTGTTCGTCACCATGGGCAAGACCGACCCCGAGGCCCCCAAGCACTCGCAGCAAAGCATGGTGCTGGTGCCCGCCGACACCAAGGGCATCACCATCATCCGCCCGCTGAACGTGATGGGCTATGACGACGCCCCCCACGGCCACGTGGAGATGACCTTCGAGAACGTGCGCGTGCCCGTCTCCAACATCCTGCTGGGCGAAGGCCGTGGCTTTGAGATCGCACAAGGGCGCCTGGGCCCCGGCCGCATCCACCACTGCATGCGCCTCATCGGTCTGGCCGAACGTGCGCTGGAGCTGATGTGCAAGCGTGCCTCGTCACGCACCGCCTTTGGCAAGACCGTGGCCCAGCAGACCGTGACGCAGGAGCGCATCGCCGAAGCCCGCTGCAAGATCGACATGGCCCGCCTGCTCACGCTCAAGGCCGCCTGGCTGATGGACGTGGCCGGCAACAAGGTCGCCAAGACCGAGATCGCCATGATCAAGGTGGTGGCGCCCAGCATGGCCTGCCAGGTGATCGACTGGGCGATGCAGGTGCATGGCGGCGGCGGCATGTGCGACGACTTCCCGCTAGCCTATGCCTACGCCGGCGCGCGCACCCTGCGTTTTGCCGACGGCCCGGACGAAGTGCACCGCAACGCGATCGCCAAGTGGGAGCTGGGCAAGTACGGCGCCTATGGCCGCGATGCGGGCGTGCCTATCACGCGCGGGTCTTGAGCGACGCCCCCTGAGGCCCTGCGGGCCTCCATCCCCCGCTTTCGCAATTGCGCGCTGCGAGCGGGGAACGCCGCCCTCACTGCTTGGCGGCTTTTGCTTGGTGGCGCTGGCAGGATTAGCGTAGGTTCAAAAGGTGTGTGGCCGCAACACACCGTGAATTTCCGCTTGGGGCCCAGAGCCGAAAGTGAGCGCCGTTCCCCAGAGCAGTCATTGATTCGTATCCACCTGCTTGCAGCTGAAAACGTGACTGTCGAGAGCCCTAGCTTTGCAGGTTCGCAGGCTATAGTTTGTCTCCGTGAACTTTTCGGGGGGGCCGGAATGTTTGTATGGAATGCGGTGGCAGCCCAGCGCTTACAAATCTGGGCTCCAAGCCGTTTTCAGGAGCAATCAGTGTCCCAAAGTAGCTCCTATCGTTCAGCTTGTCCCGCAGGTCCTGCGAGATAAATCGTGTTTGGGTTCAGCTAGGCAGAGCAATGAAAGAAATGATTGGGCTAATGTCCAACGCCAAATGGAAAAAGCTCTTTGCCCACCTGGCACAAGCAGGGGTGGCTAGCTGTTGCACATGGAAATTGCTGGAGTGGGAGAGTTCCAGAGATGGCTTTCTTCCCGCACTAGATTGCCTCACCGAGCTAGGTGTCGGTGATTGTGGTGCGGTTCAGGGCGGCCCATTTCAATACTCAGAGATTGAGTGGCCGCTCATCCCCGAAAAGACAACGAGGTGGCCCCAAGCGCAACCTCAGCATCGTTATGAGTCCCAAGATATAGGCAGAGTCCAGGCGGAAATTGATTCGCTGGGACAGTACCCGTACCAGATCACCTCAGCAGGGCTAGTGGTAAGCGGGTATGCGTCTTAACAATTCGTTTAGCGCCGACACGCGTCGCGGGCGGCAGTAACTCCAACTTTGAACGTCCGCTTCTCCTTGCTGCAACCGACCGCTCCTGGCCGAGGCTGTGTGGAAACGCTCAACGAGGATGCGGGCCAGCCCCGTACTGCGTCACTCTGATCCACATTTCTCATTAGCACTGCTGTAGTGCTGTTTCTGGCGCGCATGAAGCCTTTTGACGCCTTCCTGAAGGCATTCTCGGCCTGTAGAGGCAGCCAAAGGCCTCACGCATTCGCCATCCGCATTGCCTCCATCATCTGCGCGATACCCATCACACCCATCACCCGCTTGAGGTTGTAGGCCAGCACGTGCAGGCTCATCTCGGTGCCTACGTGCTTGAGGGTCTTCATCAAGAAGTGCGTCGAGCCCATCCAGTGTTTGAGCGTGCCGAAGACGTGCTCTACCGTTGACCTTCGCAACGTCATGGCATCGGGGTTACTGTCCAATCGTTGCTGGACGCGCTCCAGAACCTCTTCGTGCTCCCAGCGGCGAATGCGCCGGTTGCTACTGGTCGCGCACTTGAATTTGAGCGGGCACTTTGGGCGGGTGCTTGACCAATACACGCGCAAGAGCAGCCCCTTTTCGGTTGTCGAGAATCTGTGTATCGCACGCTCATCTGCAGGGCACTGGTACTCGTCGTCCTTGGCGATGTAGATGAAGTCGCCTTTGTCGAAGCGGCCCTCGGCTTTCGCATTTGATGTCATCGGCTTGGGTACGAAGGTCGTGATGCCAGCGTCTTCGCAGGCCTTGAGCTGCGGGCCACTGAAGTAGCCTCGGTCGGCAAAGGCCTGCAAACCCTGGCTTCCCATGGCCTGGTCTGCGGCGCTGGCCATGTTGTGCAACTGCGCCCGGTCATTGCCGACGTTCGTGACCTCGTGCGCGACGATCAGATGGTGCTTGGCGTCGACAGCGGTCTGCACGTTGTAGCCCACCAGGCCCGATCCCTTGGCCTGGGTGGCCATCGAGCGTGCATCGGGGTCGGTGAGGGAGATCTGGCCATCGAGCAGACTCTTCAATTGCTCCTTGAGACCGTCGAGTTGCCGCATCTGCTCACGCAACTTTTTTAGTTTCTCCTGCAGTCGTTCTGTCTTGGCTTCGACCTCTGCGGGCTGCGTGCGGTCAGTGGTCTCCAGCGCGTCCAGGTAACGCTGGATTCTTTGCTCAATCTGCTGCTGGCGAGCCTCGATCTTGCCAGGCGTGAAGTTGCGGTCGCGACTGTTGACGGCCTTGAATTTGCTGCCATCAATCGCCACGATGGCTTGCGAAAAGAGGTTCAACTGTCGGCACATGGCAATGAAGCGCTTGCAGACGTTGCAGATGCCAGCGCCGTTGCTCCGGCGGAAGTCCGCAATGGTCTTGAAGTCTGGCGCAAGGCGCCCCGTCAACCACATCAGCTCGACATTGCGCTGGGCTTCGCGCTCCAGGCGGCGGCCCGATTGGATACGGTTGAGGTAGCCATAAATGTAGAGCTTGAGCAGTACCGCCGGGTGGTACGCTGGCCGTCCAGTGACAGCAGGATTGACTCCATCGAAGCCCAGGGCCCGAAGATCCAGCTCTTGGACAAACACATCGACAACACGCACCGGGTTGTCTGGTGCGATGTAGTCGTCCAGGCACTCCGGTAGCATGGTGACCTGTTGTCGGTCTTCGCCTTCGATGAATCGCTTCATGGGCACCTCGCTCAAATCGGGTGCCGCAATTTTTTTTGGGTAGCGGGTTAGGGTTGGGTTTTCACACAGCCTCGGCCGAGAGCAGATATTGTCTTTTCGAATCTGCGAGCAGCCTGCAACCTTAAACAAGGCGTCAAAGTCCGGTTGTTGCTGAGTCCGCTACTTCAATCCACTACCGCTCCACATTCGGCAAATCATCCGGCCCCGCTACCGACATGGGTGGCAAGTTCTGCATGGCGGCCTGGGCGCCTATCAGCAGCATCTGGGTGGCGTGTGCGATCTCGGGCAGGCTGCGCTCGGTATGCTCCATGCGCAGATAGACCTTGCCGCGCACCAGCATCAGCAGCAGCGGGGACTGCGCACGGACGGCGCTGTGTTCGCCTTCGAGGAAGTTGAGCAGCTGCGACACCACAGGCGCGTGGATCCAACGCTGGGCCACGTCGATGCGCTCGGCAACCACCGCAAAATGCTGGCGAAAGGACGCGGGCAGGCCGGGCCAGGTCATCTCTTCGTACATTGCCAGCCAGCGCATTTCTTCGGGCAAGTTGGCGTTCACCGTGGTCTGCAGCGTGTCGGTGATGGCGTTGTAGGCGCTGCCCTCCAGGGCTTCGTGCAAGGAGCGGTTGAGCACCATCACGGCGGCATCCGGGTCGGCGCCCACGTCGGCGCGGCCGCGCAGCTCCAGGCCACGCACATAGTCGCGTGTGGGGGCGCCACATTCCAGCCGCCAGGGGTGGCCGCCCACATCGCCGCCGAGGTCGAAGTGCCCCTCGGTGGCCGACGGCACGATGGCCAACTGCTGCGAGGCGGCCCAGCGGGCCACCTCCTTGTTGGTGACGGGCCGTGTGGCAGAGGCGGCGGACGGGCTGAAGGCTTTGCGCAGGCGATCGAACATGGCCAGGGGGAAGCGGGTGCTTCGCAAGAGTCGCGGGTACAGGCATTATTGGGGGCATTGGCTGATGGAGATAGTCCCCCGAGGGAAAAGTCCCCCTGAGTCGCCTGCGGCGCCTCCCCCCGAAGGGGGACGCACCCGGTGGCCTGGCACAGCCAGCTCCACGGGTGCGCTGGCCTTGCGCCGCGCCGGTTTCGTCGGCCGTGGGTATACACAGCGTTTGGATGACCTGCATGTTTTCACCATGAACCGCCGCCTTGCCTTTTCCGCCCTGGGTTGCACGCTGGCCATCGCTCCGCTGGCCGCCCTGGCGTTGCCTGCCGATGCCTCGGCCACGGCCCGGCAGCTGGTGCGCTGGGCCACGGACACGGGCGACCACCAGCGCTTGCCTTTTGCAGTGATCGACAAGCCCTGGGCCCGCATCCATGTGTTTTCGGCCCAAGGGCAGTGGCTGGGCAGTGCGCCGGTGCTGCTGGGCGCGGCACGGGGTGACCGGTCGGCGCCCGACCTGGGCACGCGCCCGTTGGCGCAGATCCGGCCGCAGGAGCGCACCACGCCGGCAGGCCGTTTTGTGACCGAACCAGGCCGCAACCTGCGCGGGGAGGACATTGTGTGGATCGACTACGACTCGGCCGTGTCGCTGCACCGGGTGCGCAGCGTCAGCGCCTCAGAGCGCCGCCACCAGCGCCTGGCCAGCGGCAGCGCGCGCGACAAGCGCATCAGTTATGGCTGCGTGAATGCACCCGAGGCGTTCTACAACCAGCACATCGCCCCGCTGTTCGGGCAGGGGTCGGGCGTGGTCTATGTGCTGCCGGATACAGAACCTTTTGCTACATTTTTTATAGCTGCAAGTACTTATCCATAGCGCGGAGACGGCATTTTTTACTCAAATTTTTGCCCCATCCCGGGTGCGAGGGGCTTCAGCCCATCTTCTGCAGCCTGAACACCGCGCGGCGCCCGCCCACCGCGAGCCCCCGGGCGTTGACGATGTGTGCAGACCGCCGCCGCGCCAGGGCTTCACGCTGGCCAATATCCAGCCAGCCGAGCTGGTCCATCACCTCCACAGCGGCAGCCACCTGGGCCACCATGTTGCCGTCCATGATCTTGAGCGCGAAGGCCTCGCCCCGGCTGCGGCTGCCCACCACCTGCACGCCGTCGGCGCCGGTCTTGGACACCCAATCGCCCTGCCCCACCTGCATGAAGTCCAGGTCGTGCCGACCCGTGCCCGAACCCAGCTCGGGCCGCGCCACCATGGCGTCGGCCAGTGTGGTCAGGCTTTCGTGCAGGTCGGTGTCGGGCGCACCACCGGCCAGCCGGGCATAGCCCCGCGCCAGGTGCGCCAGCGGCATGGCGTAGTTGGGTGCTGAGCAGCCGTCGATGCCCATGGCGAGCTGATCGGGGGCGAGCCCCACCGCCTGCGCCACGTGGTTGCGGATGGCTGCCTGAAGCGGGTGGCCGGGATCGAGGTGGCCCTCCAGCGGCAGCCCTTGTCGCACGCAATACGCCACAAAACCGGCATGTTTGCCACTGCAGTTGTTGTGGCGCTCGTCGGGCACAAAACCATCGGGCAGCACGCCCAGGCCCAGCTCGGCAAACAGTGGACGGTGGCAGCCACAGCGCAGCGCGTGGTAGTCCTGCCCCACGCTGGCCAGCATGCGGTCGGCCTGCTCCACATGCATGGGCTCGCCGTTGTGGCTGGCGCACAGCAGCGCCAGCTCGCCCTGCCCCCAGCCCAGCGCGCGGGCCCCGCCCGACTGCATGAAGGGCAGCGCCTGGAAAGCCTTGATGGTGGAGCGGGTGAAGGTGACCGTATAGGGGTCGCCCACCTGCGCTAGCACCTGCCCCTGGCGGTTGGCAACGGCCACGGCGCCCCAGTGCTGGCACTCGGGCAGGCCACCCCGGCTGACCTCGATCAACGGTACAAAACCCATGGTGATGCGTCCTTGCAGCGGCCTTAGCGTGTGGTGGCGGGAGGGGTTGGGGCCAGTGTGAGGCTGTGCGCCCAACGCGCAGGCTGGCGCTGCAGGGCGCGGTAGCCGGTATCGGCCCAGGTGGTGCTCATGTCGCGGTAGCGCGGCGAAAACACCAGGCCGCTCTGGCCCGTCTGGTAGATGAAGCGCGACTGTTCCAGGTCGGCCAGGTCGTATACCGCGCGCAGCGAGGCGGCATGGCGGTTCACATACGGGCCCTTGGCCTCGCCTGCGTTGTACTGGCCCACGTTCACGGTGTACGAATCTCCGTGCGATGGCACGCTCACGTCAAAGAAACGTGCCAGCGCGGGCACATTGCCAAAGGGCCGGTGCACGCTGAGCGCGGGGTGCGCGGCGCCCCAGCGCCACTGGGCAGGGTCTGCACCGTAGGCGGCCTGCAGGCGGTCGAGCGCACGGCCCAGGGCAGCAGCGGATTGCTCGGCGCAGGTCGCAGGCTGGCACCACCAGGCGTCGTTGCGCTCCAGGATGCCTTCGATGGCCGCGCGGTAGTCGCGCTTGCCGTAGGTGGCCTTGAAACGGCCTTCGCCAATGCGCGGAATGATGAGGCCCCGGGCCAGCTCGTCTGTCCAAGCCACAAAAATCAGGGGCGCGGCGCGGCCCGCGTCCATCACGCCGTCAAAGCCCTGCAGCTCTTTCTGCGCAGCGGCGGCCAGGGGGTGCGTGGACTGCGCCTGCTGCAGGCGCGGCAGCAGGCGCTGCGTGGCAAGCGAGGCCACGTCGCGATGGATGGCCTGCATGCTGGCCGCGTCGTGTTTGGGCGTGGCTTCGATGAGTTGTGCGATGCGTTCGTAGCGGTACGGCAGCGCCCAGTCTTGCGTGAGGAAATGCGGATAGCCGGGGGCCGTCACGCGCTGGTTGGCGGTGGCCACCCAGCCCTTGTGGCCATCGTCCTGCGGGGTCTGTTCGTAGGGCAGCCAGCCCTTCCAGTCGTAGCGCGCATCCCAGCCGGGCGATGGCGCCACGCCCCGGATGTCGTTGGCCGCATCGCGCACCGGCACCCGGCCAGCGGCCTTGAAGCGGATGGTGCCCTGATCGTCGGCCGCCACCACGCTCTGCATGGGCGAGTGGTAGTGGGCCAGGCCTGCAAAGAGTTCGTCCACGCTCTTGGACTGGTTGGTCTTGAACCCCGCCAGCACGGTCTGGTTGTCGTCGTCCAGCGCGCTCCAGCGCAGGGCCAGCACGTATTTGTCCAGGTCCAGCACCTCGGCGTGCGATTTCTGCACGTCGCTCAGCACGGGCCCGTGGCGCGTGCTGCGCAGCTGCAGCACCACGTCGGCCTCGCCCTTGACGCGGATGGTCTCCTTGCGCACGGTGAACGGCGCCCAGCCCTGGGGCGTGCGGTACTGCGTGGCGTCGGCAGGGTTGATCTGCTCCAGGTACAGGTCCTGCACGTCCGGGCCGGTGTTGGTAAACCCCCAGGCCACCTTGTCGGTGCGGCCCAGCACCACAAAGGGCAGGCCCGGCAAGGTGGCGCCCACGGCGTCGATGGCACCAATGGGCGTGCCGTCCGACGCTTGGCCCGCTGGCGCCTGCAGCCCGGCGAAGTACCAGATGGCGGGGGCCGACAGGCCCAGGTGCGGGTCGTTGGCGAGCAGGGGTTTACCGCTCACGGTGCGCGAGCCCGCCAGCACCCAGTTGTTGCTGCCCTTGCCTTCGTTGGTGCCCGCGTTGCGGGTCAGCTCGTCGGCCCATGCCAGCATGCCGGAGCTGATCTGGCGGGCCAGCGGGCCTTCCGGCTTGCGACTGGCCGCAGCCGCCGTGTTGCCCTGCGTTGCAGCTGTGGAGCCCGCATCTGCCGCGCGGTACACGCCCAGTTGCCGGTACAGCGCTGCCAGGTCGGCCGAGGCGGCGGGCTTTTCGCCCGGGTAGGGCGGCATCAGCTGCCAGAGGCGGTCGGTGTCGAGCGTGCGCGCCACCGACAGGCGTGCAAACTCGGTGCCCCAATTGCCGCCCAGGTCCAGCGCCATCATCAGCGCCCAGCCCACGCTGTCCTCGGGCTCCCACACGGCGCCCCGCTCGCCGCCGGGCTGCACGCCCAGCACATGGAACTCGGGCGGCAGCGCCTGCGGGCGGTTCTGGTGGAAGGCGTGGATGCCCTGGCTATAGGCCTGCAGCGCGTCCTTGGCGTACTGGGGCAGGCCTGCGTACTGGCGTTTGGCCACGCCCCTGATGTCGAGCGCGCGCATGAGCTTGTCGGTCTCGACCGTGGCGGGCCCGAAAACTTCAGACAGCTCGCCATGCATGACCCGGCGGTTGAATTCAAGCTGCCAGGTGCGTTCTTGCGCATGCACATAGCCCATCGCAAACCAGGCGTCCTGTGGGGTCTGTGCGCGCACATGGGTCACGTCCGAAGGGTCGCGCTGCACACGCACCGCGTCGCGCAGCCCTGGTACCTGCAGCGTGCCATCCACCACCGCAAAGCTGCGCTGCACATACACCGCCGCTCCCGTTCCCGCCAGCAGCGCCGCCACCACCAGACCGACGGCCGTCCGCTTCATCCACGCCATATCTTGTATCTCCTTCAATCGAGTTGTTTATCTTGAGGGGCCCCGTGCGATGCCTGCGGGCAGCAAGCCCATAGCCTGGGCCCTGCAACGCGCCAGAAGCTCAGCCCAGGTGTACGCGGGTGCCCACCACCTGGAAGCTCATGACCGGAGCACTGGGCTCGGTAAAAGGCACGCCCAGCGCCATCTGCCCGGTGCCGTGCAGAATGCAGGCATCGCGGCGCAGCCGCACGGGCGAGTCGCTGCCGTCAAAGCGCACCCAGGTGCCAAAGCTGCTCATGTCGGTGAGCAAGAAGCTGCTGTTGCGCCAGTCAATGCGTGCATGCAGGCGCGACACCCGGGGGTCGTTGATGCACAGCTGCGCATGGTTGGCGCGGCCCACGTGCACCGGGGCATCCGACGAACTGAACGACTTGTTCACACCATGCCATGAGAACTGTATCTGCCCCAGGATCGAATCCACCGGGGCGAAATTGCTGACCAGTGCGGCTTGCATGGTGAGGGAATCGGGCGCCTCGTTCTCGCGCCACTCCACTTGATAAAGCATCAGGGGCTCCGCCTTGCCCCGGATGTCCATGAGGCCCAGCTTGCGATACCAGGCATCTGGGGCGGTGCCTGCCAGCAGCACGGTGGTCTCGGTGGCCCAGATTTCTGCGGGCCCGGCCCGCTCGCACAGGCGGGACGCCACGTTGACAGCATCGCCATAGCAGTCGCCGTCCACGTCCAACACCTCGCCACTGGCCACGCCCACGCGAATGTCCATGCGCAGCGGCAGCGGCCAGCGGCCCTGCCGCTCATGCTGCTGACGCAGCATGGTGGTGGTGGCCGACACTGCGCCTGCCGCATCGCCAAACACGCACAACACGCCGTCGCCGAGCTTCTTGACCACCCGCCCCCCGTGGCTTGTGATGGTGTCGGCAATCCACTGTGTGACCTGGGTCACGGCTTCGGTGGCACGCTCGTTTCCCAGCGTTTCGTACAACGATGTACTGCCGGAAATGTCCGCGAAGACCACCGTTGACAGCACGCTCATGAACGATGGCCTGTGAGTAACATCATGTGAATCAGTTTAGTGCAAGCTCAACGAAGACGCACCCACTCAAGCGTCAACAATCCTGAGCCTGGTGCTACGCCACCACCAGGCACCCAGTCCACTGAATCGGAGCAACATCACGTGCCTGAAGGGCTGAAGGGCTGAAGGGCTGAAGGGCTGAAGAAGAATGCATGATCCCTTCACGATCCACATTCGCCGTCGACACGCAGGACCTGCCAGGCGGCGTCAGCGCCTTGCAAGGAACAGCGCCAAATAAGTAAAAGTTCGCAACAAACGGGGCCAGCGTGTTGTCTTTATGCAAAAACAGGAGCACTACCCTTGCATCAATCCTCGCTCCCGCTTACTTTGATCGACCCTGTTACAAACAATCGTTTGCGCCACACCCATGCGCTGGAACAAACCCAATCTCCGAAACAACTTGCACGACCTGCTTGGCCGTGACAAGCCGTCTTCGACGGCCTGGGTACGCAACCAGGGCCTGGAGGAAGTTCGCCAGGCCATGTTGCAAGGCCTCATGGGAGTGTCGGGTTGCGAAGTGGCGCGCATGAACATGCGCCTGCGGTATGCGGGCGACATCGAGGCGCTTTGGTATCTGCGCACCGATCTGTTCGACACCCTGGTGCTCTCACGCGGGCAAGTTGTCGCCCAGAGAGTTCTGGACCACGTCACTCCGCTGTTCCAGGGGCAGTTCCCATTGTCCCTGCGCGTTCCACAGACACCGCAGGAACCACGGTTCAGAAACTTCTGAGTTGAAGACCTGGGCAGCTTGCAAGGCGCCCAGATGCCTGCACTTCAGTGCCGGTGCCCCCAGTAGATCAGCGCATCGCGCGCCTCCACCGACAGCGACACCGTTGCCCCCACCGGCAGCAAAACCTTGGTTTCGACATGCCCGAACGGCAGGTTGGTGAGCACCGGCGCCTTGATCTGGCTGCGCAGCCAGTCCACCACAGACTGCAGCTTGTAGCCCTTGTCGTGCGGCGCCAGCTTGAAGTTGGTGAACTGCCCCAACACCACGGCCTTCTGCTGGGCCAGCACGCCGGCGTGCAGCAGCTGGGTGAGCATGCGCTCGATGCGGTAGGGGTGCTCGTGCACGTCTTCGAGGAACAGCACCCCGCCCTTGATCTGCGGCAGATACGGGGTGCCCACCAGCGAGGCCAGCACCGACAGGTTGCCGCCCCACAGCGTGGCGCTTTTCACGTACACATCGGGCACTGCAGGCTTGCCTGTGGTGGCGTGGGGCTTCTCGTTGTGCATGCGCCATCCCGTGCCTTCGCCGTGGCCGGTCAGCAGGTCGTCAAAGCAGGCCTCCATGATGTCGTCGGGCTCGCCCGCCACGCCAAAATCCGCCCCCAGTGAGGGGCCTGCCCAGGTGGTGGCGCCGGTCTTTGCCAGCACCGCCAGCTGAAAGGCTGTGAAGTCGCTCACGCCCACAAAGTGCGTGCCCTTTTCGATGGCTTTGGCCACGGCCTTGTAGCGGATACCCGGCAGGATGCGTGTGAGGCCATAGCCCCCGCGGGAAATCAGCGCTACATCAGCACCGCTGGCGGCAGCGCGGTGAATGGCGGCCAGACGCGTCTCGTCATCGCCCGCAAAACGCGTGTGGGTGGCCAAGGCATCGGTGTCCACCTCCACCTCATGGCCCAGGGCCTTCAGCCGTGCAATGCCGCGCTTGAAGGCCGCCTTGTCGCGCACGGCGCTGGAGGGCGAATAGATGTAGATGTGCTTGGGACCGTGGTCGTGGTGGCACTGTGAAGGATCGTGATCGTTGGCGTGCAAAGCGCTCAGGCCCACCAGGGGCCTGCTCCGTCAAAAAAAAGTGGTCCGGTGCCCTGTCAGTCGCTCAAGCGGCTGACAGGGCACCGGGAAACGAGAAGTATTCCACAGCCCGCGCAGCAATCACCTCGCCATGCTCCTGCACAAAGTGGCCGGCATCCGGCAGCACCACGGGCTCAGGACAGCCCCGGATGATTTGCTGCAGCGCGCGCATGGTGGGCAGGCCCAGCACCGGGTCTTGGGCACCCACCACCATCAGGCTCTGGCCTTGCCACTGGTGCTGCCAGAAATCGCGGGCTGCACGCGACAGGGCCGCGCCCGGATCATCCATGGCGGCAGGCACGCGTTCGGGGAACGCGCGCAGCGCCGCCCGGTAGCCTTTGTCGGGAAACGGCGCATCGTAGGCCGCGCATTCGGCGGGGCTCAGGTGCGGGTTGCCGCGCGCCAGCAGGCGCCCTACCCCGTACAGCGGCTTGTCGCGGCACATCGCGCGCCAGTCCACAAAGCCCTTCGGCAGGGGTGTGCCGCCCGTGGCGAGCAAAGTGTTCATCACCAGCAGGCCGCCAAAACGCTCCGGCATCGCCATGGGAAGTGTCAGGCCCAGAATGCCGCCCCAGTCCTGCACCACCAGCACCACGTTGCGCAGATCGAGCTGCTCCACCAGTTCCAGCAGCACCTGGCGGTGCCATTCGAACTGGTGGGCGCCTTCCTTCTTGGGCTTGTCGCTTTTGCCAAAGCCGATCAGGTCGGGCGCCACCACGCGGTCGCCTGCCGCCAGAAAGGGCGGCAGCATGCGCCGGTACAGGTAGCTCCAGGCCGGGTTGCCATGCAGGCACAGCCAGGTGCGGGGCGCAATCGTGGGGTCTGGCGGACCCTCGTCCAGGTAGTGCAGCCGCAGGCCCGCCAGGCTGGGCAGGTCGCTGACATACTGCGGCGCCCAGGGGTAGCCCGGCAGGTGGGCAAATGCGGCATCGGGCGTGCGCAGCGCGTCGTCGCGCAGCGGGTGGCGGGCCAGCGCGTCGGCACGCTGCTGGCGGCGGCGCTGCGCAAAAAAGCTGCTGAGCAAGCTGCCACATTCATCTGCCAACACCCCACCCAGCACCTCGGTCTGGTGGTTGATCTCGGCATGGCCAAACAGGTTGAGCACCGAGCCTGCGGCGCCCGTCTTGGGCTCCACCGCGCCATACACCACGCGGGCCAAGCGCGCGTGCAGCATGGCGCCGCTGCACATGGCGCAGGGCTCCAGCGTCACATACAGGCTGCAGCCATCAAGCCGGTAATTGCCCAGGCGCTGCGCAGCTGCACGCAGCGCCACGATTTCGGCGTGGGCCGTGGGGTCGTGGCCTTGCACCGGGGCATTGCGGCCCGTGGCAATCACCTGGCCGTCCTTTACCACGATGGCGCCCACGGGCACCTCGCCCGCCTGCGCTGCCGCCTGCGCCTCTGCCAGGGCCAGGCGCATCCAGTGGGTGTCGTCGAGATTTTCGCCCATTACTTCAATAATGATAGCAATAAAACGAATACAGATGCGCGGAGAAGGCCATTTTCATTGATTATTTTGCAGCATCCTCAGGCATGGGGCGCGCCTGCTGCATCAGGCCTTCCATTTGCTGCTTGACCTGCTGCTGCATCTGCTGGCTTTGCTCGCGCACGGTGGCCGGTGGTGCCGATGCGGGTGCGGCCCCCGGGGCTGTCTGCAGCGCGGGCACCGGGGCGCGCGTGGCCGACAACTGCTTTTTGGCCAGCAGGCCCACGATGGCCAGCACCACGACCAGCCCCACCAATCCAAACACTGCACGCATAAGACTGCTCCTTGCCGGGCACCAACCGCCCGTTGGCCAAGCGCCCGACTGTAAATGCAAACCCCGCACATAAATAAAAACGGCCACACGCGGCGGCCGTTGGAGGTTTCGCTGACGAAGCAGGCGTTAATTCAGCGCCACGCGGCTGCCGTCCTTGAAGGTGTAGAGCGTCACGGCGGGCGTGGTCAGCTCGCCCTTGGCGGTGAAGGCGATGTTCGCCGTCACGCCCTTGTACTCGGTCTTGGCCAGGAACGGGGTGAACACCTTGGGGTCCACCGAGTTGGCGCGTTTCATGGCGTCGGCCAGCACCATGGCAGCGTCATAGGCATAGGGGCTATAGATCTGGAACTGGCCGGGGAACTTGGCGTCGTAGCGCTTCTTCCAGTCGGCACCGCCCTGCATCTTGTCCACCGATGCGCCGCCAGTGGCGCAAGTCACGTTCTTGAGCGCCGGGGTCTTGCCCGCCAGCTCGGGCAGTTTTTCCGTGCACAGCGCGTCGCCACCAAAATACTTCACGTTGCCCAGACCCAGCTGCTCCATCTGGCGCAGCATGGGGCCGGCTTGCGCGTCCAGGCCGCCGTAGAAGATGGCGTCGGGCTTTTTGTTCTTGATGGCGGTGAGGATGGCCATGAAGTCGGTGGCCTTGTCGTTGGTGAACTCCTCGGCCACCACCTTCAGGCCCTTTTGTTGCGCCGTGGCCTTGAAGACCGAGGCCACGCCCTGACCGTAGGCCGTGCGGTCATCAATGATGGCCACGCTCTTGAGCTTCTGGTGGTCGGCACCAAACAGCGCCAGCGCCGCGCCCAGCGCGTTGTCGTTGGCGATCAGGCGGAAGGTGGTCTTGTGACCGGGCCGGGTCAGATCGGGGTTGGAGGCCGATGCCGTGATGTGCGGCAGGTCGCATTTGGCGTAGATGGCCGATGCGGGGATGGACGTGCCCGACTGCAGGTGGCCGACCACGCCCGCCACCTTCTGGTCGCACAGCTTCTGCGCCACGGCAGTGGCCTGGCGCGGGTCGCCTGCGTCGTCTTCGGCCGCAATTTCAAACTTGATCTTCTTGCCGCCGATGACGAGGTTCTGGGCGTTCAGGTCGTCGATGGCCAGGCGCACACCGTTTTCAGTGTCTTTGCCGATGTGGGCAATGCCGCCCGACACGGGGCCGGCGTGGGCGATCTTGACGGTCTGCACGTCTTGCGCAGAGGCCATGCTGGCGGCCAGGGCAACGGCGGTCAGGGCAGAAATTCGGAACAGGGGCAAGAAAGCAAAAACGGGGCGCAGCACGGTACAGAGTCTCCTGGGTCAGTCAAGGCAACATGTTGTGCACCGGACTTGTACACAACAAAGTCGGCATCCTAGCCACCCAGGCGACCGTTTTCCTGAATGGGCAAGCAGACTTAGCAATTTGCTCCGCCATTAACCGCGCTAATAACTCCAGCGCCCACCGCGCGGCAAAGCGCGCTGGGATAATCGGCACCCATGTCTCTCCTGCCCCACCAGCTCGAACTGCTCTCCCCCGCGCGCGATGCCGACATTGGCATCGAAGCCATCAACCACGGCGCTGACGCCGTCTACATCGGCGGCCCCGCATTTGGCGCCCGCGCCAGCGCGGGCAACGACATCCGGGACATCGAGCGCCTGGTGAAACACGCGCACCGCTTCAACAGCCGCATCTTCATCACGCTCAACACCATCTTGCGCGATGACGAACTGGAGGCCGCGCGCCAAATGGCCTGGCAGGTGTACGAGGCGGGCGCTGACGCGCTCATCATCCAGGACATGGGGCTCTTGGAAATCGACCTGCCCCCCATCCAGCTGCATGCCAGCACCCAGACCGACATCCGCACGCCCGAAAAAGCGCGCTTTCTGCAGGACGCGGGCCTGTCGCAGATCGTGCTGGCACGCGAACTGACAGTGCAGCAGATTGCCGCCGTGCACAAGGCGCTAGGCCCGGTCGATGCGCCCGGCCGCGCCAACATCGAGTTCTTCATCCACGGCGCGCTGTGCGTGGCCTACAGCGGCCAGTGCAACATCAGCCATGCGCAGACGGGCCGCAGCGCCAACCGGGGCGACTGCAGCCAGGCCTGCCGCCTGCCCTACCAGGTGACGGACGCGCAGGGCCGCTTCATTGCGCACGACAAACACGTGCTGAGCATGAAAGACAACAACCAGAGCGACAACCTGCGCGCCCTCATCGACGCGGGTGTGCGCAGCTTCAAGATCGAAGGGCGCTACAAGGACATGGGCTATGTGAAGAACATCACCGCCCACTACCGCACGTTGCTCGACGAAATCATCGAGGAGCGCGAGGCCCAGGGCCGGCCGCTGGGCCGCTCATCCAGCGGCAGCACCACCTTCACCTTCACGCCCGACCCGCTACAGAACTTCAATCGCGAGTTCACCGACTACTTCGTGACCGGCCGCAAGGAAGACATCGGCGCGTTCGACACCCCCAAGAACCCGGGCCAGGCCATCGGCTGGGTGACCAAGGTGGGCCCCGACTTTGTGGAGCTGGAAGTGAGCGACCCCGCCACCGTGCTGCACAACGGCGACGGGCTGTGCTATTACGACCTGCACAAGGAACTGGTGGGCATGGCTATCAACGTGGCAGAGCCCGTATCCGCACGCAGTGTGACCCAGTGGCGCGTTTACCCCAAGGACCCGATGGAAGGCTTCAAGGACCTGCGCAAGGGCACCGAAGTCAACCGCAACCGCGACATGGACTGGGTACGCACGCTGGAGAAAAAGTCCAGCGACCGCCGCATCGGCCTGTGGGCGCACCTGAGCGAAACGCCTAGTGGCTTCAGCCTGATGCTGACCGACGAAGACGGCAACGTGGGCTGCGCCGAGGTACAGCAGCCGCATCAACCCGCCACCGATGCGACCAAGGCCGAAGCCAGCCTGCGCGAGCAACTGGGCCGCTTCGGCACCACGGTGTTTGCGGTGCATGACATTGCGCTGCAGCTCTCGCAGCCGTGGTTTGTGCCCGCGTCGGTGCTCAACGCCCTGCGCCGCGATGCCGTGGCTGACCTGGAGGCCAACCGCGCCCGCAACTTTGCCCGCCTGCCGCGCGCCACGCCGGTGGAGCCCCCTGCGCCCTACCCCGAGGACACGCTCTCCTTCTTGGGCAACGTGTTCAACCACAAGGCGCACGACTTTTATGTGCGCCACGGCGTGAAGGTGATCGACGCTGCCTACGAGGCGCACGAAGAGGAAGGCGAAGTCAGCCTCATGATCACCAAGCACTGCGTGCGCTTCTCCATGAGCCTGTGCCCCAAGCAGGCCAAGGGCGTGACGGGCGTGCAGGGCACGATCAAGGCCGAACCCTTGATGTTGATCAATGGCAAGGAGAAGCTGACCTTGCGCTTTGACTGCAAGCCTTGTGAAATGCATGTGGTGGGCAAGATCAAGCGCCAGGTGCTGAACCAGGCCAAAGAGATCCCCCTGACTTTCTACAAAGCCCGGCCGCAGAACGCGCACTGACGCACTGACGCACTGGCGTGCGGCCTCTGTCCTGATTGCCGCATGCCCCCTACCCAAGCCCCCCACCTGCATCCTGCCGAGGCCGTTGCCCAGGCGCACGGTGTCGATCCTGACGCAGGCCTGCATGCCGACGAGGCCCAGCGCCGCAGCGCCACCCATGGCGCCAACGAGTTGGCGGCATCGCAAGACCATCCCTGGTGGCACCTGCTGGCCGACCAGTTCAAGGACTTCATGGTGCTGGTGCTGCTGGGTGCGGCGGTCATCTCGGGTCTGGTGGGCGAAGTCACCGACACGCTGGTGATCCTCGTCATCGTGGTGCTCAACGCTGTCATCGGCTTTGTGCAGGCCTGGCGCGCCGACCAGGCCATGGCGGCACTGCGCCAACTGGCGGCGGCGCACGCCACCGTGCTGCGCGGCGGTGCGGTGCAGGTGGTGCCAGCCACCACACTGGTGCCTGGCGACATCGTGCTGCTGGAGGCGGGCAACCAGATCCCCGCCGACCTGCGGCTGATCGAGATTGCGCAGCTGCAGGTGGATGAATCGGCCCTCACGGGCGAGTCCGTCACCGTGGCGAAACAGACCGAGGCACTGGCTGCCGAGGATGTGGGCGCACTGGGCGACCGCACCAACATGGCCTTCAAGGGCACCACGGCCACGCATGGCAGGGCACGCGGCCTGGTGGTGGCCACCGGCATGCACACCGAGCTGGGCAAGGTGGCCACGCTGCTAGACACCGGCGACCGCAGCACGCCGCTGCAACTGCGCCTTGCAGCCTTCGGCAAGCGCCTGGCGATTGCGGTGCTGGGCATCTGCGCGGTGATTTTTGTGGTGGGTGTGCTGCGCGGCGAGGCACCGCTGCTCATGGCCCTTACTGCCATCAGCCTGGCCGTGGCCGCCATCCCCGAGGCGCTGCCCGCCGTGGTCACCGTGCTGCTTGCCTTGGGCGCGCGCCGCATGGTGGCCGTGCATGCGCTGGTGCGGCGCCTGCCTTCGGTCGAAACCCTGGGCTCAGTCACCACCATCTGCTCGGACAAGACCGGCACCCTCACGCAAAACCGCATGCATGCCGAGCTGCTGATGGCCCACGGCGTGCGCTGGGTGCCTGGCGACTCCCTGCCCGGCCCCGCCCATGCCGAAGCCCTGCGCGCCGCCGCGCTGTGCAACGACGCCACCCTGCAGGCAAAAAACGATGAGGGCGAGTCGGCCAACCACTGGCAGGGCGACCCCACCGAAACCGCGCTGGTGCTGGCCGCGCACGCAGGCGGACTGGACAAGGCCCAGCTCGACGTCGCCTGGCCGCGCGTGCAGGAGCAGCCCTTTGACTCCGACCGCAAGCGCATGACGACCTTCCACCGCACGGCTGAAGGCTTTGTGGCCTATACCAAGGGCGCGCCGGAGTCGGTGTTGCCGCGCTGCACCGCGCACTGGACGCCCGACGGCGCTGCCGCACTCGACACCGCCAAGGTACTCGCCACCGCCCAGCAACTCGCCGCCCAAGGCCTGCGGGTGCTGGCACTGGCGCGCCGCAGCCACGCCCGCCTGCCGGACACCAACGACATCGACGCGGTAGAAAACCAGCTGGAGCTGCTGGGCCTGATCGCCCTCATCGACCCACCCCGTGCCGAGGCGAAGGCGGCAGTGCGCGACTGCATCAGCGCAGGCATCACGCCGGTCATGATCACCGGCGATCACCCCGCCACAGCGCGCGCCATTGCGCACCGGCTTGGTATCGTCACCAGCACCGACGCGCCCGTGCTCACCGGCGCTGACCTGGCCACGCTGGACGATGCCGCCCTGCGCGCGCGGGTGGAGCAAGTGCACGTGTATGCCCGCGTGGACCCGGCGCAGAAGATCCGCATCGTCGAGGCGCTGCAGGCCCAGGGCCACTTCGTGGCCATGACAGGCGACGGCGTGAACGACGCCCCGGCGCTCAAGCGCGCCGACATCGGCATTGCCATGGGCCTGGGTGGCACAGACGTGGCACGCGAGGCATCCAGCCTGGTGCTGCTGGACGACAACTTCGCCACCATCGTTGCCGCCGTGCGTGAAGGCCGCCGCATCTACGACAACATCCGCAAGTTTGTTCGCTACGCGATGACGGGCAACTCGGGCGAGATCTGGACCATCTTCCTCGCGCCGCTGTTGCTGCTGCCCATTCCGCTGCTGCCCATCCACATCCTTTGGGTCAACCTCGTCACCGACGGCCTGCCCGGCCTGGCGCTGGCGGCAGAGCCCGCCGAGCGCGGCATCATGCAGCGCCCGCCCCGCGCACCACGCGAGAGCCTGTTTGCCCACGGTATGTGGCAGCACATTCTGGGCGTGGGCCTGCTGATTGGCGGGCTGTGTCTGGCGGTGCAGGCCTGGGCCCTGCACACCGGCCACGCGCATTGGCAAACCATGGTGTTCACCGTGCTCACGCTGGCGCAGATGGCACATGTGATCGCCATCCGGTCCGAGTCCGAACCCATCTGGCGGCTGGGCCTCTTGAGCAACCGCCCGCTGCTGGGCGCCGTGCTGCTCACGTTTGCGCTGCAGTTGGCCACCATTTATGTACCCTGGCTCAACCCCATCTTCCACACCGAACCGCTGAGCCTGGGCGAGCTGGCGCTGTGCATTGGCGCTGCGCTGGTGGTGCTGGTGGTGGTGGAAACTGAAAAATTCTGGCGACGCAGCCGGCAGGCACAGCACACGCGCGCCGAACCCGCAGACAGCGCGATGGACGAGCCCGCTGGCTAAGAGCAAGAGCGCCCACGGCGCACAAGAACGTCATAAGCACATAGCCAACGATTCGATGACGCCCAGAGCCAGCGGTGCCAGAATGGCCCGCGCCGTTGGTACATCGCGCCTCGCCCAGTCAGGGGTGGCGCCCGATTGCACCACTCCCTTCCCCTCAACGAAAGAGACTGCCTTCATGAAAATCGAGACCCTGGCCGTGCACGCAGGCTACAGCCCCGACCCCACCACCAAGGCCGTGGCCGTGCCCATCTACCAGACGGTGGCCTATGCGTTTGACAGCGCCCAACATGGCGCCGACCTGTTCGATTTGAAGGTACCGGGCAACATCTACACCCGCATCATGAACCCGACGACCGACGTGCTTGAAAAGCGCGTCGCGGCGCTGGAAGGCGGCATCGCTGCGCTGGCCGTGGCCTCGGGCATGGCCGCCATCACCTACGCCATCCAGACCATTGCCGAGGCGGGCGACAACATCGTGTCTGCCAGCACGCTGTATGGCGGCACCTACAACCTGTTTGCCCACACGCTGCCGCAGCAAGGCATCACCACCCGCTTTGCTGACCCGCGCGACCCGGCCAGCTTTGCGCAGCACATCGATGCGCGCACCAAGGCCATCTTCATCGAGTCCATCGGCAACCCGCTGGGCAACGTGACCGACATCGCGGCCATCGCCAAAGTGGCGCACGACCACGGCGTGCCGCTGATCGTGGACAACACCGTGCCCAGCCCCTACCTGCTGCGCCCCATCGAGCATGGTGCCGACATCGTGGTGCACTCGCTCACCAAGTACCTGGGTGGCCACGGCAACAGCGTGGGCGGCGCGATTGTGGACAGCGGCAAGTTCCCCTGGGCCGAGCACAAGGCGCGTTTCCCTCGCCTGAACGAACCCGATGTGAGCTACCACGGTGTGGTCTACACCGAAGCCCTGGGGCCTGCCGCCTTCATCGGCCGCGCGCGTGTGGTGCCGCTGCGCAACACGGGTGCTGCGCTGTCGCCGCAAAGCGCCTTCCTCATCCTGCAAGGCATTGAGACCCTGGCCCTGCGCATGGACCGCATCTGCGACAACACGCTGGCCCTGGCACAGTACCTGCAAAGCCACCCCAAGGTGGAATGGGTGCGCTACGCCGGTTTGCCAGACCACCCCGACCATGCACTGGTGCAGCGCCAGTCGGGCGGCAAGGCGTCGGGCATTTTGAGCTTTGGCCTCAAGAGCACCGATGCCGACCCGCGGGCGGCGGGAGCGCGTTTCCTCGACGCACTGCAGCTCTTCACGCGCCTGGTCAACATCGGCGATGCGAAGTCGCTGGCGACACACCCGGCGTCCACCACCCACCGCCAGCTCAACCCCGAAGAGCTGGCCAAGGCGGGTGTGAGCGAGAGCATGGTGCGCCTGTCGGTCGGCATCGAGCACATCGACGACCTGCGGGCCGACCTGGTGCAGGCACTGGAGAAGGTGTAAGGTCGAAAGTTTGAAGCTTTTTAGGCCGTTACCGCGCGATGGCCATGCCTTTTTGGCTATCAAATAAATAGCACTATAGGTCCCTGGCCAGCCGCAGCCCCGTGAACTGCCAGCGTGCCGTAGCGGGAAAGAAGTTGCGGTAGCTGCTGCGCGCATGGCCTGCCGGTGTGGCGCAGGAGCTGCCGCGCAGCACGTACTGGTTGACCATGAACTTGCCGTTGTATTCGCCCACCGCGCCTTCGGCCACGCGAAAGCCGGGGTACGCTGCGTAGCTCGACTGGGTCCACTGCCAGGCGGTGCCAAACAGCTGATCCGGGCCATTGGTGGGTGCCTGCTGCGCGGCGTGTTCCCATTCGGCCTCGGTGGGCAGGCGTGCGCCCGCCCAGCGGGCATAGGCTTCAGCCTCGTAGTACGACAGGTGGAGCGCGGGCTGCGCCGCCTGCAGGGGCTGCAACCCCGCCAGCGTGAACACCTGCCAGGGACCGCCGTCGCCCTGACGGTGCCAGTACAGCGGGTGTTCAACCCCCTGCACCACGCGCCAGTCCCAGCCCTCGGCCAGCCAATGGGCGGGTTGCTGGTAGCCCCCAGCATCCACAAACGCCAGCCACTCGCCGCAGGTGACCAGCCGCGAGGCCAGCGCATACGGCGCGAGATAGCAGCGGTGGCGCGGGCTTTCGTTGTCAAAGGCAAATCCGGCGCCTTTGTGGCCGATGTCCACCAGCCCTCCCTCCACACGCACCCAGCCTGGGGGCGCAGCAGCGGGGGTGATGGCGGCGTCACCCACCGGAAGGGTGGCATCGCAATAGGCCGGGAAGATGGGATTGCACGACAGCAGGTGCTTGATGTCGGTGAGCAACAGCTCCTGATGTTGCTGTTCGTGCTGCAAGCCTAGCTCGACGAGGGCACCCAACGCGTCGTTCTGCAGCACGGTGGGCATGAGCCGCGCCACGCGCCGGTCCACATCGGCGCGATAGGCCAGCACCTCGGCCAGCGCCGGCCGCGTAAGCAGGCCCCGTTGCGGGCGCGGGTGCTTGGCCCCGACGCCGTTGTAGTAGGAATTGAACAGCACACGAAATGCGGGGTTGAACGGCGCAAAACCCGGCTCGTGCGCCTCCAGCACAAAGGTCTCGAAAAACCAGGAGGTGTGCGCCAGATGCCACTTGGCAGGGCTGGCATCGGGCATGGACTGCGCGCCGCAGTCCTCGGCCGTCAGGGGCGCAACCAGGGCCATGGTGTGGTTGCGTACAGCGGCATAACGCGACAGCAGCACGGTGAGCGAAGAACCAGTGTCCATGGTGGTCATACAAAACCTTCAGGGCCTGGCGTGCACCACGGCAAACCAGCCCCGGTCATCGGTCCAGGCATGGGCCTGCGTGAAGCCCGCGCGCTGCAGCATGTCGGTAAACACGCGCAGGGGGTACTTGTAGCTGTTCTCGGTGTGAATGCGCTCGCCCTGGTCGAACCGGCGACCACCGCCGGGCCACTGCACGTCAAAGTCCGCCATGGCCTCCAGGTGCATCTCGATGCGCGACTCTCCCTGGTTGAAGAATGCGCGGTGCCGCCACTGCTCCACGTCGAAGTTGCTGCCAATGAGCCGGTTCACGTGCCGCAGCACGTTGCGGTTGAAGGCAGCCGTCACGCCCGCTGCATCGTCGTAAGCGGCTTCGAGCACGTTCACGTCCTTGGGCAGGTCAATGCCAATCAGCAGGCCGCCGTCGTCGTCGATCAGCCCGCGCATGTGGGCCAGCAGGTCCATCGCATGGGGCGGGTCGAAGTTGCCGATGGACGAGCCCGGGTAGAACACCAGGCGCCCGGTGCGCGGAATGTCGTCGGGCAAGGCCACGCCCTGCGTCATGTCACCGGCCACGGCCCGTGCATCGATGGTAGGGAAGTCATCGCGCAGGCCCTGCACCGCCGCCTGCAAAAAGTCGGCAGAGATGTCCACCCCCACAAAACACGCTGGCTGCACCAGCCGGCACAGGGTGCGGGCCTTCTGGCAGTTGCCCGCGCCCAGCTCGACCAGCGTGCGCCCCACACCCACGGCACGGGCAATGTCGGCCGCATGCTGCTGCATGAGCGCGGTTTCGGTGCGGGTGGGGTAGTACTCGGGCAGGCGGGTGATTTCTTCGAACAGGCGGGAGCCGTGCTGGTCGTAGAAATACTTGGGTGAAATGCTCGCGGGCCGCTGGTTCAGGCCAAACGCGATGTCGTTGCAGGGGCTGGGCAAAGGCATGGGTTATGTCGAGGTGTCTCACGCGGCACGCATGCACCGCTGGTTCATCCAACGAGATCGCCCTGGAGCCCTGTGCGCTCCCCCACAGACCATCCCGCACCCGGGCGGTGGACTACAAAAACCCTACCGCCCACCGGCCATTGTGCGCCGCATCGATGACATGGTGTGCCTGCCATCGCTGCCGCAGCACGCTGCTGGAGCCGCACTGCATCGCCATATTCGCGGGAACTTCGCCCGGGGTCCCGCTCCAACGTTGCTGTGCCCAGCTTGTTCAAAGGAGTGCCCCATGCCCGTCCACCCCGGCTCTGCGCCATCCAGCCCTCACGCCGCCCTCTCGCTGGGCATCGACACGCACACCGCCTCGGCTGCATGGCCCACGCGCAGGCGCCTGCTGCGGCAGGGGCTGTGGGGCGGAGCGCTGGTGGCCGCGCCCGCCCTGGTGCCTGCGGCCCTGGCGCAGGGGGCCTTGGCCCCCACGCCACGCCAGACCGAGGGGCCTTACTACCCCGTCCAGTTCCCGTCGGACAGCGATGGCGACCTGCTACGCAACGGCCCGATGCGCTATGTGGACGGCCAGCCCGTGTGGGTGGAAGGCCGGGTCACCGACACGCAGGGCGTGCCGCTGACGGGCGGCACGGTCGAGATCTGGCAATGCGATGCGGCAGGCCACTACCACCACCCCGGCGACGGCAACAAGGCCGCCCCCGCATTCCAGGGCTTTGGCCGCGTGGTGCTGGGCCGCGACGGGCGCTACCGCTTCCGCACCATCCGGCCCGCACCCTACACGGGGCGCACGCCCCACATCCATTTCAAGGTGCGCCTGCCTGATCGCGAGCTGCTGACCACGCAGATGTATGTGGCGGGCGACCCTGGCAACGCGAGCGACTTCCTCTGGAGCCGCCTGGGCGCGGCAGAGCGTGCGGCCCTCACGGTTGCGTTTGCGCCGTCGGCCGATGGCATGCGTGCAGAGTTTGCGCTGGTGGTGCAGGCCTGATGTGCCGCCACCCGCCACAATCCACCACCTCATCAGCTCATCCGCCCCCGCATGGACTCCGTCACCCAACTCGCCCTGGGCTCCGCCGTTTGCATTGCCACCCTGGGCCGCCGCACTGCCGTGTGGAAAGCCGCGCTGTGGGGCGGCATTGCAGGCACGCTGCCAGACCTGGACGCGCTCATCGACCACGGCGACGCCATCCTCAACATGGTGCTGCACCGCTCGGAGAGTCATGCACTGCTCTACCTCACCTTGCTGTCGGCGCCGCTGGCCTGGCTGGTGTCGCGCCTGCACCAGGAGCCCAGCCTCTTCACCCGCTGGTGGCTGGCGTTGTGGCTGGCGCTGGTCACCCACCCCTTGCTTGACTGGATGACGGTGTACGGCACGCAGTTGCTGCTGCCCTTCACCAACACGCCCTATGCGGTGGGCAGCGTTTTCATCATCGACCCTCTCTACACCCTGCCGCTATTGATGGGCGTGCTGCTGGCGCTACTGATGCGCCAGGACCGGGGCATCCGCTGGGCGCGTGCAGGACTGGTGCTGAGCACAGCCTACCTGGGCTGGAGTGTGGGCGCACAGCAGATGGCCACCCAGCGGTTTCTTGCGCACGCCCCGGTTCCGCAGCTGGCACCCAGCAAATTGCTGGTCACGGCCGCGCCCTTCAATACATTGCTGTGGCGCGCCGTGGCCGTGACGCCCACGCACTACTACGAGGGCTACTACGGGCTGCTGGACGGCGACCGGCCCGTGCGTTGGACCGCCCATGAACGCGGGGAGGCGCTGTACGTGCGCTATCAGAGCAATGCCCTGGTGGACCGGATTGCGCGGTTCAGCCGCGGCTTCTTCAAGATGAGCGAGGTCGAGGGCGAAGTTTTCATCACCGACCTGCGCATGGGCAACGATCCCACCTACACCTTTCACTTCAACCTGGGCACCCCGGCAGAGATGGCTGGGGGCCTGCGCCCCACCACCCAGCAGTGGCAGCGGCCCGACCTGGCCACCGCCCTTCCCTGGCTGTGGGCGCGCATGGGAGGCGCGGATGTGGTGCTGGCCCCGCCGCAGGCCGTGCACGGGCAGCCGTAGGGGCGCGAGCTCTCTGAAGCGCAGGTGTACTGCCCAAAACAGCGGCATCTGTGTCTTGTGAAGGGGCTGCCTGCGGCATACGCTGGGGCCATCCTTCCCGACCACACCACGCCACGCCATGCTCTCCATGCCCCGCCACCGCACTGGCTGCCACAAGAATCGGTGGACCGGCTGCACCCGCACCCTCATCGGCCACTTGAAGCCCGACCCGGGCTGCGGGGTGGTCACATGACACCCGCCACCCTGCTGGTCTTCTCGCTGGTGGCGCTGGTGGCCATCGCCACGCCAGGCCCCACGGTATTGCTGGCGCTGACCAACGGCGCACGCTACGGCGTGCGCCAGGCCGTCCCGGGCATGCTGGGGGCCGTGGTGTCCGACTTCGTGCTCGTGGGCGCCGTGGCGCTGGGGCTGGGCGCGCTGCTGGCCGCGTCAGAGTTCTGGTTCTCGGTGGTGAAGTGGCTGGGTGCGGCCTACCTGGCCTGGCTGGGGTGGCGACTGCTGGGCTCGCAAGGGGCACTGGATGTTGCATCCGCAGGTGGCGACACGGGCGCTGTGGGGGCGGCAGCCACGCCGCGCAGCATCTTCCTGCGTTCGTTTCTGGTGGCAGTCACCAACCCCAAGGGTTATCTTTTCTGCTCGGCGCTGTTGCCACAGTTCATCAACGCCAATGCACCACAGTGGCCACAGTACGTAACCATTGCGGTGGTGTTTGCCAGCCTCGACTTTGTGGTGATGCTGGCCTATGCGCTGGTCGGCGCACGCGCCGCCAAGCTTCTACACCGCCGCGCGGTGCGGTGGCTGGACCGCTGCTGCGGTGGTGCATTGCTGGCGCTGGCAGGCTCACTGGCTTTGTACCGCCGCAATGTGAGCTGACCAGCGCCGCTGCAAAGGCGCTTGCCGAGCGCTGCCCGCCATCACCACGGCGATGGCGAACGGCACATCAGAAGCGCCAACCCAGACCCACGCCCACCAGCACAGGGTCTACCTTGAAGGTGCCCAGCTTGGCACCACCTGCAGTCACATCGGTCTTGATGAAGACCTTCTTCACGTCAAAGTTGAGGTACAGATTCTTGGCCAGTGGAATGTCCACGCCCACTTGCAGCGCGGGGCCAAAGCTGTTGCGGTCGATGTTCACACCGGCAGGCAGGTTCACGCTGGAGAAACGCGTGTAATTCAGGCCAGCGCCCACATAGGGCTTGAAGCCGGGAGCATCAAAGTGGTATTGCAGTAGCAGCGTGGGCGGCAGGTGCTTGAGCGAGCCAATGGCGGCGCCACCTGCGCGCAGTGTGTGCTTTTGCGGCACGGTAAGGATCAGCTCGGCTGCGAGATTCTGGTTGAAGAAGTACGTGATATCGACTTCAGGAATCGCCTTGTTGTTGACCGTGAGGCCCAGAGGCGTGCTGTCCTTGTTGGCGCTGTCCAGGTGCACAGCACGTGCACGGACCATCCAGGGGCCTTCAGCCTGTTGCGCCAGGGCAGCGCCGGAAGACAGGACACACAGGGCAGCTACAGCCAGCAGGTTCTTTTTCATGGTGATTTCGCATCGGTTGGACGGGGACGACCCCCGTGCATGTATTGAACCGCTGCGCTTGCCCACCGGCCTTGCCTTAACTCAAGCCCCCCGTACAAACCCTTAGACCTACATCAAGGCATGCCCATTTTCAGGCGTTGGACTTGCCGCGAAGGCGCTGCACCAACGTCACCCCTGCCAGCACCAACCCACCGGCCACAATGCCCACCACCGCGTTGAGCAGGTTCTCTGCCACCACCTTCCACACCCCGCCCGCAGGCCATTGGCCTGCAGCGGCGGCTCCGGCCTCGACGGCATGGTGCAGCGCAGGCACGCCGTGCACCAGGATGCCGCCGCCCACCAGGAACATCGCCGCTGTGCCCGCCACAGACAAACCCTTCATCAGCCAGGGTGCAGCGCTCACAATGCCCGCACCCATCGCACGTGCCGCTCTGCTGGACTTTTTGCTGAGCCAAAGGCCCAGGTCGTCGAGCTTGACAATGCCCGCCACCAGGCCATAGACCCCCACCGTCATGATGACGGCAATGCCCGACAGCACAGCCACCTGCTGCGCGAAGGGAGCAGTAGCTACGGTGCCCAGGGTAATGGCAATGATTTCGGCCGACAGGATGAAGTCGGTCCGCACGGCGCCCTTGACCTTGTCTTTTTCAAACGCCACCAGGTCCACCGCCGGGTTGGCATTAGCCTTGGCATGGCTTTCGCGTTCGGCCGCGTCTTCATGCGGGGCATGCAGCAGCTTGTGCGCCACCTTTTCAAAGCCCTCAAAGCACAGGAAAGCACCGCCGACCATCAGCAGCGGCGTGACGGCCCAGGGGGCAAATGCACTGATCAGCAAGGCGGCAGGCACCAGAATGATCTTGTTGACCATAGAGCCCTTCGCCACGGCCCAAACGACAGGGATCTCGCGCTCGGCCCGCACGCCGGTGACTTGTTGGGCATTGAGCGCTAGGTCATCTCCCAGCACACCCGCCGTCTTCTGGGCGGCCACCTTGGTCATGACTGACACGTCATCGGCCATGGCAGCGCTCTTCTTGGCAGCAACCTTGGTCATGAGGGCCACGTCATCGAGGATGGTGGCGATATCGTCCAACAGGGCAAGCAGGCTGCCAGAGGCCATGGGAGGTCCTTGGAATGGGATGAAAAGGGCCGACTATAGCAATGGCCCGGGTCACTCCCGCTCGTATCACCGCCCATGAAAAACGGGGCCGCAGCCCCGTTTCCCCGTCATGCCTGCTGCCAAGGCAGGATCAGCCGACCCACTTGCGCGCATTGCGCCAGATGCGCATCCAGCCGCTGTGTTGCGCAGTGTCTTCGCTGGTCCAGCTCATCTGCACATTGCGGAACACGCGCTCGGGGTGCGGCATCATGGCTGTGAAGCGGCCGTCCGCCGTGGTCACGGCTGTCAGACCACCGGCGCTGCCGTTGGGGTTGAAGGGGTACTGCTCGGTGGCGCGGCCATGGTTGTCCACGTAGCGCATGGCAGCGATGGCCTTGCCGGCATTGCCCCGGTACTTGAAGTTGGCATAGCCCTCGCCGTGCGCCACCGCAATCGGCAGGCGGCTGCCCGCCATGCCTTGCAAGAACAAGCTGGGGGATTCGAGCACTTCCACCAGCGACAGGCGGGCTTCGAAGCGCTCGCTCTGGTTGGTGGTGAAGCGCGGCCAGTCTTGCGCGCCGGGGATGATGTCGGCCAGCTCGGCAAACATCTGGCAGCCATTGCATACGCCCAGGCCGAAGGTATCGGAGCGACCAAAGAAGCCCTGGAACTGCGCGGCCAGCACAGGGTTGAAGGTGATGGAGCGTGCCCAGCCAATGCCCGCACCCAGCGTGTCGCCGTAGCTGAAGCCACCGCAGGCGACCACGCCCTTGAAGTCTTCGAGCTTGACGCGGCCCGTCTGCAGGTCGGTCATGTGCACGTCAAACGCCTCGAAGCCTGCCTCGGTGAAGGCGTAGGCCATTTCGATGTGCGAGTTCACGCCCTGCTCGCGCAGGATGGCAACCTTGGGTTTGGCAAGGTTGAGGAACGGCGCGGCCACATTGTCGGCCGCGTCGAACGTGAGGTGCACGTGCATGCCCGGGTCGGTGGGCTCGCCCGCTGCAGCGTGCTCGGCATCGGCGTTGGCAGGGTTGTCGCGCTGCTGGCAGATCTTCCAGCTCACGGCGTCCCACACCTGGTGCAGGTCGGCCAGCGGCGCGCTGAACACGGCCTTGGCATCGCGCCAGACCTGCAGCTCGCCCTTGCCTGCGTCGATCTCGGAGGATGCAGGGCGTGTCTTGCCCACGAAGTGACTGCACTTGGACAGGCCGTGCTCGCGCAGAGTCTGCATCACGTCGTTGCGCTCAGCGGTGCGCACCTGCAGCAGCACGCCCAGTTCTTCGTTGAACAGGGCCTTGAGGGTCAACTCATCGCGGCGCGCGCCCACTTGGCCTGCCCAGTTCTTGGCATCGCCCGTGTCCATGCGGCTGTCGTTGATGCCGTCGCCCTCAGTGACCAGCAGGTCCACATTCAGCGCCACGCCCACATGGCCTGCAAAAGCCATTTCGGCGGCTGCTGCCAGCAGGCCTCCGTCACTGCGGTCGTGGTAGGCCAGGATCTGGCCCTTGGCACGCAGCGCGTTCACGGCGTTGACGAGGTTGATCAGGTCTTGGGGGTCGTCCACATCGGGCACCACATCGCCGCTTTGCTCCAGCGTCTGGCCCAGAATGCTGCCGCCCATGCGATTCTGGCCCTTGCCCAGATCGATGAGCACCAGCGTGGTGTCGGCCTCGGTGGCGTTGAGCTGGGGCGTGAGGGTGCCGCGCACGTCGGACAGCGACGCAAATGCGCTCACGATCAGACTGACGGGGGAAGTGACCTTTTTCTTGTCAGCGCCTTCGCTCCACTGCGTGCGCATAGACAAGCTGTCCTTGCCCACGGGGATGGACACGCCTAAAGCGGGGCACAGCTCCATGCCCACGGCCTTGACGGTTTCGTACAGCGCAGCGTCTTCGCCGGGTTCGCCGCAGGCCGCCATCCAGTTGGCGGACAGCTTCACTCGGGGCAATTCGATGGGAGCGGCCAGCAGGTTGGTGATGGCCTCTGCCACCGCCATGCGGCCCGAAGCGGGCGCGTTGATGGCGGCCAGCGGTGTGCGCTCACCCATGCTCATGGCTTCGCCCGCAAAACCCTTGTAATCGGCCAGCGTCACGGCGCAATCGGCCACGGGCACCTGCCAGGGGCCGACCATCTGGTCGCGGTGGCTGAGGCCACCCACGGTGCGATCGCCGATGGTGATGAGGAAGCGCTTGGACGCCACCGTGGGGTGGGCCAGCACATCGATCACGGCCTTTTGCAGCGGCACACCGGTGAGCTGAATCGGTGCGAATTCACGCACCACCGTCTTCACATCACGGTGCATCTTGGGCGGCTTGCCCAGCAGCACGTTCATGGGCATGTCCACGGGCAGCTTCTGGTCGTCGGCTGTGGCGGCGGGGTCGTGCAGCACCAGCTGGCGCTCTTCGGTGGCGGTGCCGATCACGGCAAACGGGCAGCGCTCGCGTTCGCAGAAGGCCTTGAACTGCTCCAGCGACTCGGGCGCAATGGCCAGCACGTAACGCTCTTGCGACTCGTTGCTCCAGATTTCCTTCGGGCTCATGCCGGACTCTTCGAGCTGCACAGCGCGCAGGTCGAAGCGCGCGCCACGGCCTGCGTCGTTGGTCAGTTCAGGGAATGCGTTCGAGAGGCCGCCTGCCCCCACATCATGGATGGCCAGGATGGGGTTGGCCGCGCCTTGCGCCCAACAGTGGTTGATGACCTCTTGCGCACGGCGCTCGATCTCGGGGTTGCCGCGCTGCACCGAGTCAAAGTCCAGTTCGGCCGCGTTGGTGCCGGTGGCCATGGAACTGGCCGCGCTGCCGCCCATGCCGATGCGCATGCCGGGGCCGCCCAATTGGATGAGCAGCGAGCCAGCGGGGAATTCGATCTTCTTGGTCAGCTCGGCATCAATCACGCCCACACCGCCCGCGATCATGATGGGCTTGTGGTAGCCGCGCTGCACGCCAGCAACTTCCTGCTCGTATTCGCGGAAGTAGCCTGCCAGGTTGGGCCGGCCAAATTCGTTGTTGAACGCCGCGCCGCCCAAGGGGCCTTCAACCATGATCTGCAGCGGGCTGGCAATGTGCTCAGGCTTGCCCACGGTGCTGCCCCAGAGCTTGGACACCGTGAAACCCGTCAGGCCCGCCTTGGGCTTGGAGCCCCGGCCCGTGGCGCCTTCGTCGCGGATCTCGCCGCCTGCGCCAGTGGACGCGCCCGGGAACGGCGAGATGGCCGTGGGGTGGTTATGGGTCTCCACCTTCATCAGCACATGCTGCGTAACGCTACTCTTTTGATAGCTATTAGCGCTTGATGGATGCGCGGAGGCAGCCATTTTTGCCACAAATCGCTCGACCTGATGGCCTTCCATGACCGAGGCGTTGTCCGAATACGCGATCACCGTGTGCTGGGGCGCCAGCTGGTGCGTGTTGCGGATCATGCCAAACAGGCTCTTGTCCTGCGCCACGCCGTCGATGGTGAACTGGGCGTTGAAGATCTTGTGGCGGCAGTGTTCGCTGTTGGCCTGGGCGAACATCATGAGCTCCACATCGGTGGGGTTGCGCTTGAGGCCATTGAACGCGTTGACGAGATAGTCGATTTCATCGTCGGCCAGCGCCAGGCCGAAGCGGGTATTGGCGGCCTCCAACGCAGCGCGGCCACCAGCCAGCACATCCACATGCTCCATGGGCGCAGGCTGCAGTTCCGTGAACAGGGCTGCTGCGGCGCTTCGGTCGGCCACCACGGATTCGGTCATCCGGTCATGCAGCAAGGCGGCCACCTGGGCCAGTTGCTCGGCGGTCAGCTCAGGCGCCTTGCCCAGCAGGCCCGCCTTGAGGCTGATGCGGTACTCGGTGATGCGCTCCACGCGGCGGATGGCAATGCCGCAGTTGCGTGCAATGTCGGTGGCCTTGGACGCCCAGGGCGACAGCGTGCCCAGGCGGGGCGTGACGATGAGCACGGCACCATCTTCAGGGCCAGCATACGGGTCGCCATAGGAGAGCAGAGCGGCCAGTCGTTCTTGGTCAGCGGGTGTAGGGGCCGCGTCGGTGGCAACCAGGTGCACGAAACGCGCTGCAATGCCGCTGATCTTGGGGTGGATCGCCTCCAGGGCGGGTTGAAGTTGCTGGGCGCGGAAGGAGCTGAGGGCGTTGCCGCCCGCCAGCGTGGTCATGTGCAAGGTCACGGTAGCGGCCTGTTGGGGGGTGTCAGGGGTAGAGGGTTGCTCCGGGCGCCAGCGTGCAGCCAAGCCCGGAGCCCGCCATTTTACCGGGCATGGCCGCGCCGCCTGCGTGGCGCGGGGGCCAATGGGATAATCCGGGTATGAGCATCACCATCAAAAGCGCTGAGGATATCGAGGGCATGCGCCTGGCCTGCCGCCTGGCCTCCGAAGTGCTGGACTACATCGCCCCCCACATCAAACCCGGCATCACCACCAAGGAAATCGACCGCCTGGGCGCCGAATGCATGGCCCAGCAGGGCACCATCTCGGCCACCGTGGGCTACCAACCGCCCGGTTACCCGCCCTACCCGGCGTCGCTGTGCACCTCAGTCAACCATGTGGTGTGCCACGGCATCCCCAACGACAAGCCACTCAAGAAGGGCGACATCGTCAACGTGGACGTGACCGTGATCACCAAGGACGGCTGGTACGGCGACAACAGCCGCATGTACCTTATTGGCGAGTGCTCGATTGCCGCCAAGCGCCTCACGGCTCTCACATTTGAAGCCATGTGGCACGGCATTGTGCAGGTCAAGCCCGGCGCCCACCTGGGTGACATCGGCCACGCAATTCAGAAGTTTGCCGAAGGCCACGGTTTTTCCATCGTGCGCGAGTTCTGCGGGCACGGGATTGGCCAGAAGTTCCATGAAGAACCCCAGGTACTGCACTACGGACGCCCTGGCACGCTCGAAAAGCTCGAACCCGGCATGGTGTTCACCATTGAGCCCATGATCAATGCGGGCCGCCGCGAGGTGAAGGAGTTCGGCAACGATGGCTGGACCATCGTGACCAAGGACCACAGCCTGTCGGCCCAGTGGGAGCACACGGTATTGGTCACTGAGACGGGGTACGAGGTCATGACCCTGTCGGCCGGCTCGCCCCCAATGCCACCCTTTGTGACCGCCACCAGGACCTGACATGGCCCAGGCTGCGGACGGCGCCACCGGCCCCATCCCCACAGCAGCCGCTTGCACAACTCTTGCATGGCTTTTTCATGGCCTCCAAAAGTACCCACCGACCATGACTGAACTCCATGCCCTGCGCGATGCCTATCGCAGCGACAAGGCCGCCCTGCTCGCGGCCATGAAGGCCACGGGCGCCTCGACACGCGGTATCCGCGCGGCGTTGCGCAAGCTGTCATCGCTGGCTGGCAACCTGCTGCACACGCTGTGGCAACGCGCACAGCTGCCCGACGACATGGCCCTGGTGGCGGTGGGTGGATTCGGCCGTGACCAATTGTTCCCCTACTCCGATGTCGACGTCCTGCTGCTTTTGCCCGATGGCGTCGCGCCCGAGGCTGGCAGTGCGTTGCGCGCGCAACTCGAGGGGTTCATCGGCAGTTGCTGGGACACGGGACTGGAGATCGGCTCCAGCGTGCGCACCGTGGCGGAATGCCTGGCCGAGAGCGCAGGCGATGTCACGGTGCAAACCTCGCTGCTCGAATCCCGCCTGGTGTGCGGAAATGCCGCGCTGTTTGCAGAGTTCCAGCGCCAGTACCGCGCGCAAATGAACCCGGAGGCCTTCCTGGTTGCCAAAACGCTGGAGATGCGCCAGCGCCACACCAAGTACGAGAACACGCCCTATTCGCTCGAACCCAATTGCAAGGAATCACCTGGCGGGCTGCGCGACCTGCAGATGATCCTGTGGGTGGCGCAGGCTGCGGGCCTGGGCAGCAACTGGAAAGAGCTCGCCGCCAGCGGCATGGCCACCGCTTTTGAAGTGCGGCAGATCGAGCGCAACGAGGCGCTGCTGTGCCTGATCCGCGCTCGCCTGCATGCTGCAGCAGGGCGGCACGAGGACCGCCTGGTGTTCGACCTGCAGACAGCCGTGGCCGAGTCGTTCGGCTACCGCTCGCAGGCGCCCGATGGCTCACGCCTGCCCATGCGTGCCAGCGAAAGCCTGATGCGCCGCTACTACTGGGCGGCCAAGGCGGTGTCGCAGCTCAGCCAGATCCTGCTGCTCAACATCGAGGAGCGTCTGAGCCCTTCAACCCACGCGCCACGCCCCATCAACGAGCGCTTCTTCGAAAAGGCAGGCCTGATCGAGGTGGCCAGCGACGACCTGTACACCCGCGACCCGCACGCGATCCTGGAGACATTCCTGCTCTACCAGACCACGGTGGGGCTCAAAGACCTGTCGGCACGCACCCTGCGTGCGCTGTACAACGCGCGCGGCGTGATGGACAGTGCCTTCCGGCGCGATCCGGTCAACCGCGATGCCTTCATGCGCATCCTGCAGCAACCTTCGGGCATCACCCACGCCATGAGGCTGATGAACCAGACCTCGGTGCTGGGGCGCTACCTGTGGCCATTTCGCCGCATCGTGGGGCAGATGCAGCATGACCTGTTCCACGTCTATACGGTGGACCAGCACATCCTGATGGTGCTGCGCAACGTGCGCCGGTTCTTCATGGCCGAGCATGCGCACGAGTACCCCTTCTGCTCGCAGCTGGCTGGCGGGTGGGACAAGCCCTGGATCCTGTACGTGGCCGCGCTGTTCCATGACATCGGCAAGGGCCGGGGGGGCGACCACTCGCAGATAGGCGCGGAAGAAGTGCGGCGCTTTTGCCGCCAGCATGGCGTGGCCCGCGAAGACGCCCGGCTCATCGAATTCCTGGTGCGCGAGCACCTGACCATGAGCACTGTGGCGCAAAAGCAGGACCTGAGCGACCCCGATGTGATCGGCGCTTTTGCGCGCCGCGTGGGCAACGAGCGCAACCTCACGGCCATGTACCTGCTCACGGTGGCCGACATCCGCGGCACCAGCCCCAAGGTCTGGAACGCCTGGAAGGGCAAGCTGCTGGAAGACCTGTACCGAGCCACGCTGCGCACCCTGGGCGGCCGTGCGCCCGATGCAGCTGCCGAGATAGAAGCCCGCAAACGCGAGGCCCTTGTGCTGCTGGCGCTCAACGCCCTCCCGTTCGAAGCACACAAGGCGCTGTGGGCCACGCTGGATGTGAGCTATTTCATGCGCCACGACGCAGCCGATATTGCCTGGCACACACGCCACCTGTCGCGCCATGTAGGCACAGCCAAACCGGTGGTTCGAGCCCGCCAGTCGCTGGCGGGCGATGGCTTGCAGGTGATGGTCTACGCCGCCGACCAAGCAGACCTGTTTGCACGCATCTGCGGCTACTTCGACCGAGTGGGATTCAGCATCCTGGATGCACGGGTGCACACCGCCAACAACGGCTATGCGCTCGATACCTTCCAGGTTGTGGCCTCCTCAGCATCTGAACAGCCCGGGCACTACCGTGAGCTGACCCACATGGTCGAGAGTGACCTGATGCGCGTGATCGAAGAAGGCGGCCCCCTGCCTGAGCCTGCGCGCAAGCGCGTCTCGCGCCGGGTCAAGAGCTTCCCGGTGGCGCCCCGTGTGACCCTGCGACCCGATGAAAAGGCGCAGCGCTGGCTGCTGGCTATCTCTGCGAGCGACCGTGCGGGCCTGCTTTATCTGGTGGCACGCATCTTGGCGCAGCACCACCTGAGCGTGCAGCTGGCCAAGGTCAGCACCCTGGGCGAGCGGGTGGAAGACACCTTCCTCATCCAGGGCCCCGAGCTGCAGAACAACGCACGCCAGATCCAGATCGAGACCGAGTTGCTGCGCGAACTGTCCTCCTGAGGCGGGCTCGGCGCCACACCACCCATTGGCGGGCTGCTCACCTGGGCTCCGTCAGTCGTCTTCTGCGGCGCCAATATCGGGAAACAACACCTCGGTGAAACCGAACTGCGTAAAGTCCCGTACACGCATCGGGTACAGCTTGCCAATGAGGTGATCGCACTCGTGCTGCACCACACGAGCGTGAAAACCCTCCACCACGCGGTCGATGGGATCGCCATAGGGGTCAAAGCCGGTGTAGTGGATGCGTGACCAGCGCGGCACTTTGCCGCGTAGACCGGGCACAGAAAGACATCCCTCCCAGTCCTCTTCTTCTTCGGCGCCCAAAGGGGAGATGACCGGGTTCAGCAACACGGTCGGAAGTACCAGGGGCCGGTCCGGGTAGCGCGGATTGCGGTCGTTGGAGCCAAAGATCACCAACTGCAGGTTCACCCCGATCTGGGGCGCCGCCAAGCCTGCGCCGTTAACAGATCGCATGGTGTCAAACATGTCTCGCACAAGAAGATGCAGGACATCGGTGTCAAACTCGGTCACGGGCTCGGCCACGCGCAGCAGGCGCGGGTCGCCCATCTTCAGGATGGTGTGGATTGTCATTGGATGAGCAGGAATTTCAGCAGAGGCCAGCGCGAAGATACGGGCTTGTTTAGGGGGCTCACACAGCATAGCGCGCGGGCAACCATCGCGCAGCACTCCCTCTCCCAGCCCCATCACAATACCCCCATGGCCACGACGCCCCCTGACGATTCCATTCCCGAGCCCCCCGAACCTTCGCCAAGGCCCCTGCCCTGGCCTGTGCGCTCGTTGCTGCAGGTCTTCGCAGTGCTGTGCCTGATGATGGGCGCCATCGGTGTGGTCGTTCCTGGCCTGCCTACCACCGTGTTCATCCTGATGGCGGCCTGGGCAGCTGCGCGCAGCTCGCCACGGCTGTACCGCTGGCTATGGCACCACCGGCTGTTTGGCCCCCTGCTACGCAACTGGGCCCAGGGCGGCAAGGTCAGTCGCCGTGCCAAGTGGAGCGCCGCCCTCGTGATGTCCTTGAGTGCCGTGGTGCTGCTGCTGACAGTGTCGCGCCCATGGATCGTGGCGGTGGCGATCGGGAGCATGGCCTGTGTCTTGGCTTGGTTGTGGCGCCGACCCGAGCCGTCGTGAAAACCCGGCTGCAGCACACATACGGCATCAGCAAAATCAGTCCGATGGCACAAACCCACTGCAAATGTTTTTTGGGCTGATTTTTGTGTATATAATCTAAGTCTTGTTCCTCGATAGCTCAGTCGGTAGAGCGCCGGACTGTTAATCCGTAGGTCCCTGGTTCGAGCCCAGGTCGAGGAGCCAAGATTTTGCAGGCCCTGCATGAGTGAAGCGGGGCCTTTTACATAGATAGATACCGATTATTCCTCGATAGCTCAGTCGGTAGAGCGCCGGACTGTTAATCCGTAGGTCCCTGGTTCGAGCCCAGGTCGAGGAGCCAATCCAGTAGCCCTGCATCGTCATTCGATGCGGGGCTATTTTTTTCCCACAACGGCACCAACTGACACCAGGGCTACATGCCAGACAATGGTGTTTTTGCGTTCTGCCACCATGCCCCCGCAACTGCCCTGGCTGGAAATCGAAGACCCCTTCCCCACCCCCACCCTGGCCTGGGGCCCTGAAGAC
>NZ_QAIH01000030.1 GCF_003060895.1 Acidovorax sp. HMWF029
CTGACTCGCCGTGGTTGTCCGAGCGGCGCTGCGCAGCAGCAAAGCGAGTTCCACGGCGCACCCCGCAACCGCCCCGACGCAGGTTTGCCCCTTCGCACCGCGAAGGGGTCGCAGACTGGGGGTCGCCTTTTCTTTGCTTACTTTCTTTTGGCGAAGCAAAAGAAAGTGAGTCGCCTGCCGGGGCGACAACCCGGCTCCCACCCGCAACCCAAGCAATCCTTCCAAACTAGCGCGCCAAGGCTTCGACAAGCCCAGCCCGAACGGGAAATCAAAACAGCAGAGCCACAAAAAACAAAGCGGCTGGCGCTCCCCAAAAAAGCACCAGCCGCCCACAGAAACCAAAAGCAACCTCAAGCCGCCAGGATCAGCTTCTCCAGCTTCACAGCATCCACCGCAAACGCCCGAATCCCCTCGGCCAGCTTCTCCGTCGCCATCGCGTCCTCATTCAGCGCATAACGGAACCCCGCCTCGTCATAGTTCACCGCAGGCAGATCCATCGCCTTGGCAGCCTCCGCATCCAGCGCCCGCTGCAACGGCGCGTCGCTGGCCGCCAGTTGCGCCAGCAGCTCGGGCGCGATGGTCAACAGGTCACAACCCGCCAGCGCCGTGATCTGGCCCACATTGCGGAAGCTTGCGCCCATCACCTCGGTGGCAATGCCAAAGCGCTTGTAGTGGTTGTAGATCTGCGTGACCGACTGCACACCGGGGTCGTTGGCGCCAGCGCGCGCGGCCTCGTCCCAACTGGCACCCGCCTGCTTTTTGTACCAGTCGTAAATGCGGCCCACAAAGGGCGAGATCAGCTGCACCTTGGCTTGGCCGCAGGCCACGGCCTGGGCGAACGAGAACAGCAGCGTGAGGTTGGTGTGGATGCCCTTGCGCTCCAGTTGCTCGGCGGCCTTGATGCCTTCCCACGTGGCGGCGATCTTGATGAGCACGCGGTCGATGTGGATGCCTTCGGCCTGGTACAGCTCGATGATGCGCTCGGCGCGGGTGACGGTGGCGCTGGCGTCAAAGCTCAGGCGGGCGTCCACTTCGGTGGAGACGCGGCCGGGCACGTGGGTCAGAATCTCGCAGCCAAAACGCACCAGCAGGCGGTCGATCACCTCGTCCATCGCGCGCCCTTGCCATTGGGCAACGGTGTCCTTCAGCAGCGGCGCATATTCGGGCTTTTGCACCGCCTTGAGGATCAGCGAAGGGTTTGTGGTGGCATCCTGCGGACGGAACTGGGCCAGTTGCAGAAAGTCGCCGGTGTCGGCAACCACGGTGGTGAACTGTTTGAGGGCGTCGAGTTGGTTCGTCATGGCGCCATTATTCCGCATTGGTATCGGCGCCTTCGGTACTACCAACCACCGATACGCCGTGGGCACCCAGGCTCAGCTGCACCGCGTCGCCCACAGTCAGCACATCGTCCAGGTCGGACGACACCACGAAAATGTGGCCCAGCGCGGTCTCAAAGGTGTATTCGTACACGGCGCCCAGGTAGGCCCGCTTGTCCAGCCGGGCGGGCAGCAGGCCTGCGCCCTGGCGGTGAATGTGCCAGGCCTCGGGGCGCACCGCCACCTTCACCGGGCCGCTCTTGACCGCCATGCGGGGGCGCAACACCAGCGGCCCCAGAGCCACCGTGCCATCAGCGTCGGCCACGGCCGGGAACAGCATGGCCTCGCCCATGAAGCCCGCGACAAACTCGCTGTGCGGGGTTTCATACAGCGCACGCGGCGAGCCCTTTTGCGCAATCAGGCCCTGGTTCATCACGATGATCTGGTCGCTCACGGCCATGGCCTCGGCCTGGTCGTGGGTGACGTAGGCCACGGTGAGCGACAGGCGCTGCTGCAGCGCGCGGATCTCTTCGCGCATCTCGCGGCGCAGGCGGGCGTCGAGGTTGGACAAGGGCTCGTCGAACAGCAGCACCTCAGGCTCCAGCACCAGCGCGCGGGCCAGTGCCACACGCTGCTGCTGGCCACCCGACAGCTCGCTGGGCAGGCGGTCGTCATAGCCCACCAGGCCCACGCCGCGCAGCGCCTCAACGGCCTTGATACGCGCCTGCTCCTTGGGCTGGCCCGACATGCGCAGGCCGTACATCACGTTCTCCACCACGTTCATGTGCGGGAACAGCGCATAGCTCTGGAACATCATGCTCACGTTGCGTTGCGCGGGGCCGAGCGTGGTCACGTCCTTGCCGCCAATGAAAATCTCGCCCGAGGTGGGCGACTCCAGCCCCGCAATCATGCGCAAGGTCGTCGTCTTGCCGCAGCCCGAGGGGCCAAGGATGGTGGTGAGCGTGCCGCGTGGCACCTCAAAGCTGATGCCCTTGACGGCCAGGGCCGCACTGCTGTCGCTGCCGTAGCGCTTGGTGATGTTGCGGAACACGATGCCCGCGTCGTTGTGGTTCATGGCGTGTTTTCTTTTTCTGCAGGAGTGTTCAATGCGCGGCGGGGGCCGTTGCGCGCCGTCCGAGCTTGCGGTCGCCGACGAGCAACTGGATCAGGCCGATGGAGGCCGACATGAGGATGATGAGCACCGTGCAGTACGCCAGCGCCACGCCATAGTCGCCATTGCCCACGCGGCCGATGATGTAGGTGGTGGCCAGCTCGTTCTCGGCCGTGACCAGGAAGATCACCGCGCTCACGGTGGTGATGGCGCGCACAAAGCTGTAGACCAGCGCCGCCACCAGCGCGGGCTTGAGCAGCGGCAGCACCACATGGCGCAACGTTTGCACACTACCCGCGCGCAGCATCACAGACGCCTCATCCAGCGACCGATCCAGCTGCTTGAACGCTGCAGTACCCGCCCGCACGCCCACCGGCAGATTGCGGAACATGAAGCACAGCACGATGATGAGCGCCGTGCCCGTCAGCTCGAACGGCGGCACGTTGAAGGCCAGGATGTAGCTCACGCCCAGCACTGTGCCGGGGATGGCAAAGGCCAGCAGCGCCGCGAACTCGAACGCGCACTGCCCCCTGAACTCGGTGCGCGCCAGCAGCCACGCAATGCCAATGCCCAGCGTGGCCGTGAGCGGCGCCGAGATGGCCGCGAGCTTGAGTGTGGTGAAGAACGAGTTCCACGCCGTGCCCGCCCACACCACACCAAACTCGCCCCACTCCACGTTGAACGCCGTGCGAAAGTGCGCCAGCGTGATCGTGTAGTCGCGCCCCCAGGTCTGCACAAAGCCACCGGCCAGCGCAAACAGGTACACGATGAGGGTGAACGCCATCCACGGCAGAGCAATGGAGTGCACCACGCGGCGCACGCCCGCTGGCAGCGGCATGGCAATGCCGGCGTCGCCCTTGCCCGACACGGTGGTGAAGTTCTGCTTGCCCAGCAGCCCGCGCTGGATGGCGAACACGGTGAGTGCAAACAGCGTGAGGATCCAGGCCAGCGACGCGGCACGGCCCTGGTCGTACTGCGCGCCCACAATGGCGAAGAAGATTTCGGTGGACAGCACAGAGAACTGCCCGCCCACCACGATGGGGTTGCCGAAGTCGGCCATGCTCTCGATGAAACCCACCAAAAACGCGTTGGCCAGGCCGGGCTTGAGCAGCGGCAGCGTCACCGTCATGAAGGTGCGGTGCGGGCTGGCGCGCAAGGTTTGTGCGGCCTCTTCCAGGCTGGGCGCCACGCCCTGCACCACGCCACGCATGATCATGAAGGCGATGGGTGTGAACGCAAAGGTCTGCGCCACCCACACCCCAAACCAGCCGTAGAACCAGCGTGTGGGCGGGATGCCGAACGCGACTTCGAGAAACTGGTTGAACACACCCGCGCGGCCAAACAGCAGGATGAGCCCCAGGCCCACCACGAACGGCGGCGTGATGATGGGCAGCAGCGCCACGATGTTCAGTGGCCGCGCATACCGGCGCGACGCGCGCTCGGCCATCAGCGCCATGAAGGTTCCCAGCAGCGTGGTGCTGGTGGCTGTCATCAGCCCCAGGAACAGCGTGTTCCACGCCACACCACAGCGCTGGCCGCCGCTCAGGCACGCGAGGCCAAAGTTGCGCTCGTGCGCAATGCGCTCCCACACCACCGCCAGCGAGAACGGCCCATCTTCCAGGAAAAACGCTGCCGACAACGCCTTGAGCACCGGGAACACGATAAACAGTGCGAGCAGGCTGCCACAGCCCACCACCGCCGCAGCCACAAACAGATCACCCTTGAAGAAGCCCCTGCGCGCCACGCCAAAAGACAGCAGCACCAGCAGCGCCGACAGCACCACAAACCCGCCCCAGCCCATGCCCGGCTGGCGCGCACCGAGCTCGCCCAGGCTGGTATTCATCCACTCAAAAGCCCAGCCGCGTGCAC
>NZ_QAIH01000286.1:0-1211 GCF_003060895.1 Acidovorax sp. HMWF029
GTGTTCCCCGGCGCGGGGGATGCCGGGAGCGGGAGGGCTGGCCAGGGTTTCTTTGGGGCTCGGGCGCGGGCAAGGTGATGCGCACCTGGTACAGGCCGTCCTGCACGCCCGCCGTGAACTCGCCCTGCACGTCGTGCAGCAACGCCAGCCGTGCACGCACGTTGGCCAGCGCAATGCCGTGGCCCTTGCTGGTACCCGTACCGTTGTCGTCCGCCGCGCCATGGCGGCCATCCTTGGGGGGCAGGGTGTTGGTGATGCGCACCACCACACGGCTGCCGCGCAACTCGGTCAGCACCCGCAGCTTGCCGCCGCGTGGGCTGGGTTCCACGCCGTGTTTGACGGCGTTTTCCACCAGCGGCTGCAGCAGCAGCGGGGGGAGGCGTGCGTTGTTGGTGCGTGGGTCCAGGTTCCACTGCACCTGCAGGCGCTTGCCAAAGCGCACTTCTTCGATGGCCAGGTAGCGGCGCGCCAGCGTGATTTCTTCGGCCAGCGTGGTGGATTCACCCTGCTCGATGAGGGCCACGCGAAACAGGTCGGACAGGTCCTCCAGCAGCGATTCGGCCTTGGCCGGTTCTTCACGTACCAGGGCGATGGCGCTGTTGAGGGTGTTGAACAAAAAATGCGGGCGGATGCGCGACTGCAGCTCGGTCAGGCGCGCCGTGGTGGCGGCCGGGGTGCGGCCCCGTGCGCGCAGCACCAGGGCTGCCACCAGCATGGCGGCCAGCAGGGCACCCGTGGCCGCACTCGCCAGCCAGGGGGGCGAGGTGGTCATGCCCACCAGCGCCAGCATGCCGCAACCATATACCCCTGCCAGCGCCCCCAGCAGCACTCCCGCCGCGTATTGCTGCACGGTAGACAGGCGCTGCAACACCTTCTTGAGGCTGCAGGCCGTGATCAGCCACACCAGCGTGGCGGGCAGTGCGCCGCCTGTCAGCAGGGCCAGGCTGGTCAGCCACTGCAGCGGGCTGCTGGTGCCATACATGGCCCCCACACCTACCACCACTTCCACAAACAGCACGGCCCGCAACACCACGCCGACCTGGCAGGCGTCGAACACCAGCGCCCGCCCGCGGGGCGGCTGGGGGCTGCGCCGCCCACCCCGCGAAAGGGCCGAATCCTGTGGTGCAGGCGGGGTCGATAAAATTTGCGTGTTTTGCATTGCGGCGCCCGGGTTGTCCGGGTGTCTGAACCTCCGGATTATTGCCCTCCTT
>NZ_QAIH01000286.1:1230-22465 GCF_003060895.1 Acidovorax sp. HMWF029
CTCTGCGCCGTCCCACAACCAGCTCGACACCAAGGCCCAGGCCTGGTCGGCGTTGTTTTCCGAGCCCATGAGCGACCTGGTCAAGCGCTACACCTCCAGCGTGTTCTTCGACAAGCGCCTGTGGCAGGCCGACATTGCAGGCAGCCTTGCGCATGCCGAGATGCTGGCCGCGCAGGGCATCATCAGTGCCGAAGACCACGCCTCCATCCAGCGCGGCATGGCGCAGATCACGCAAGAGATCGAATCCGGCGCTTTTGAGTGGAAGCTGGACCTGGAAGACGTTCACCTGAACATCGAAGCCCGCCTGACCCAGCTGGTGGGCGACGCTGGCAAGCGCCTGCACACCGGCCGCAGCCGCAACGACCAGGTGGCCACCGATGTGCGCCTGTGGCTGCGCGGCGAGATTGATTTGATTGGTGACCTGCTTAAAGAGCTGCAGGTGTCCCTGGTCGATGTGGCTGAGCAGAACGTCGAGGTGATCCTCCCTGGCTTCACCCACCTGCAGGTGGCCCAGCCCGTGAGCTTTGGCCACCACATGCTGGCCTATGTAGAGATGTTCAAGCGCGACGCCGAGCGCATGGCCGACGTACGCCGCCGCACCAACGTGCTGCCGCTGGGCAGCGCAGCGCTGGCTGGCACCACCTACCCGCTGGACCGCGAGCGCGTGGCCAAGACGCTCGGGATGGACGGCGTATGCCAGAACAGCCTGGACGCCGTGAGCGACCGCGACTTCGCCATCGAATTCACCGCCGCCGCCAGCCTGTGCATGGTGCACGTGAGCCGCTTGAGTGAAGAACTCATCATCTGGATGAGCCAGAACTTCGGCTTCATCAAGATTGCCGACCGCTTCACCACTGGCAGCTCGATCATGCCGCAGAAGAAGAACCCCGACGTGCCCGAACTCGCACGCGGCAAGACCGGCCGCGTGGTCGGCCACCTCATGGGCCTGATCACCCTGATGAAGGGCCAGCCCCTGGCCTACAACAAGGACAACCAGGAAGACAAAGAGCCGCTGTTCGACACCGTGGACACGCTCAAGGACACGCTGCGCATCTTTGCCGAAATGGTGGGCGGTCAGCTGAACCCCGCCACGGGCAAAAAGGAAGGTGGCATCACCGTGAACGCGCAGGCCATGGAGCAGGCCGCGCTCAAGGGCTACGCCACGGCCACCGACCTGGCCGACTACCTGGTGAAAAAGGGCTTGCCCTTCCGCGACGCGCACGAAACCGTGGCCCACGCGGTGAAGGCCGCCACCTCGCACGCGTGCGACCTGTCGGAGCTGCCGTTGACGGTGCTGCAGGGTTTTCACCCCGCCATCGAGAAGGATGTGTACGAGTGCCTGAGCTTGCGCGGCTCGCTCAACGCCCGCAACACGCTGGGCGGCACGGCCCCTGCGCAGGTGCGAGCGCAGTTGGCGCGGCATCGCGCTCGTCTGGCCTGACATGTGCGCCGTCTCTTGACCTTCTATCCTGGAATATTTGTATGACAACTTCCCGTCGCAGCCTGCTGTCCCGCCTTCTGCGTACCGGCGCCCTGGCGGGTGCCGCGTTGACCGTGGGGCTGGCCTGTGCCCAGGCTCCCAAGCCCATCCGCCTGCTGGTGGGCTTTCCGCCCGGTGGTGGGACCGACGCCATTGCACGCACGCTGGCCGAAAAACTCAAGGACGAGCTGGGCCAGCCCGTGGTGGTTGAAAACCGCCCTGGCGCGGGCGGCCAGATCGCTGCGCAGGCGCTCAAGGCCTCGGCGCCCGATGGCACCACGCTGTTCCTTACCCACGACCACACCATCTCCATCCTGCCCCAGGTGGTGAAGAACCCTGGCTACGAACCGGCGCGTGACTTCGTGGCCGTTGGCGGTTTTGCCACGTTTGTGAACGCGTTTGCCGTGTCGGGCGGCACTCCTGCGAGGTCGTTCTCCGAGTACGTGGGCTGGGTCAAGGCGTCTGGCGGTGGCAAGGGGGCGGTGGGCATTCCCGCCCCTGCGTCCACGCCGGAGTTTCTGGTCAAGCTGATCGGGCAGAAGTACCAGCTGGACCTGGTCTCGGCACCCTACCGCGGCAGCGCGCCCATGATGGCCGACATGCTGGGTAACCAGATCAGTGCAGGTGTGGCTTCGGTGCAGGACTTCATGGAGAACCACAAGGCAGGCAAGGTGCGCGTGGTGGGTGTGCTGGGGACGAAGCGCCAGGCTGCTATGCCTGACGTGCCCACGTTTGACGAAATGGGCCTCAAGGGTTTTGAAGACCTTCCTTACTATGGCATCTACGCGCCCACCGGCACGCCGCAGAAGTTCATCAACGACTTTTCGAATGCGCTGGCCAGGGTTGTGGCGCAGCCCGATGTGCGCGAACATCTCACCGCCATGGGCCTGGCCGTGGGCCACATGTCGCCCCTGCAACTGGCCACGCGTGAGAAGGCCTATACCGAGGCCTGGACGCGCATCATCAAGACCAGCGGTTTTGTAGCGCAGTAAACAGGCCCGGGCTGGCGGTGCAGAGGCTGGAGGGCTGCCGCTCTCCGGCTTCATTCGCGTATGCTGTGCCCGGCCTCCGCGCTCCACGCGCAGTTCGGGTGTGCGGGGGCGCATCTTTTTTGCACTCATTCTTTCACCATGCCCGCCAGCCGTCTTCCTTCTAACTGGATACAGCATCGGTCCTTGCCCCTTGTTGTGGGGGCATGCAGCGGTGCGCTGGCTGCGCTGCTGGCCTGGGTGGTCATTGACATCTCACACACCAAGGCACGTGCCGAGATCGCTGCCCAGGCGCAAAGCCATCTGCTGCAGATCCGCGACCGGCTGGACCGACAACTCCAAAGCACCTTGTCGGTGCCTGAGACGGTGGCGGCCTTCATCGCCGCGCAAGGCAGCATGGCCCCCGATGTTTTTGCCACCGTGGTGGGCCGCCTTCTGGAGCACCAGCGCAACATCCGCAACCTGGCATTGGCGCCCGACAACGTGATTGCCGATGTTTACCCCCGCGTGGGCAACGAGCGTGCCATCGGCCTGCGTTATCTCGACAATCCCCAGCAACGCGGCGCGGTGGAGCGGGCCATCCAGTCCCGCCGGACGGTGGTTGCGGGGCCTATCACCCTGGTGCAGGGCGGGCTGGGCATCATCAGTCGCACGCCGGTGTTTCTGGCCCACCCGCCTGAGCGGCCGCCCGTGGGTGGGCCGCAGTACTGGGGCATTGTGTCGCTCACGGTCAATGCCGACACCTTGTTTGCCGATGTGGGTCTCAATGCAGAGCAGATGGGCTTCCAGGTGGCGGCACGGGGCCTGGACGCCATGGGGGCGCAGGGCGCGGTGTTCATTGGGCGCCCACAGTTGTTTGACGAGGCACCCGCCACACTCGATGTGCCGCTGCCCGGCGGCGGCAGCTGGATCCTGGGGGCCGTGCCCGTTGGGGGCTGGGCTGCGGCAGGCCGTGCGCCCACACTGGTGGTGATGCTGGCCTATGCGTTTGCGCTGGTGCTGGGCCTTCTAAGTGCGCGGCTGGTAAGGGCCCACCAGCAGGTGCTGGCACTGGCCAGCCACGACCGCCTCACAGGGCTGCCCAACCGCCGCTTGTTTGAGGACCGCCTGTCGCAGGCGACGTTGGCGGCCTATCGCGATCACCGCGCTGGTGCGCTCCTGCTGGTGGATCTGGACGGCTTCAAGGCCGTCAACGATAGCCAGGGGCATGGCAGTGGCGACCAAGTGCTGGTGCGCGTGGCGCAGCGCCTCTCGGGTCTGGCACGTGCCAATGACACGGCAGCGCGGCTGGGCGGAGATGAGTTTGCACTGGTGCTCAATGCAGTGGCCTCGCCCGAGGTCGCCATGGAAATGGCTCACAAGGTGCTCGCAGAACTGGTTGTGCCCATCGGTCTCGACAGTGGTCAGCATGTGCTGATTGGCGCCAGCATCGGGGTGGCGTTGTTCCAGGGGCCTGCTGTGGAGGCGTTGCCTGCGCTGATGGACCGTGCCGATCGTGCGCTCTACACCAGCAAACGCGGGGGCAAGGGCCTGGTCACGCTGGCTGATGCCCCGGGGGGCGCCACGGCGACGCTTGCCTGACCCACGGGGGATTGGGTGCCTTCGGGCCTCGTTCCGGCGGTTTTTCTTCAGTGCGGGGCCACGTGGGGTTCTGCCCGAGGTGTGCTGCCCTGGCCGTGACCCATCTTCTTCCCTGGCTCGGGTGCGGGAAGTACTGCGGGCAGGCCCGGCGCCTGGATGTGTGACTGGCGTGGCCCGTGCGCTGGGTCTTGGGGAGTGCAATGCAGCAGCTTGGACAGGCTGTCCGAGTCAGTGCGCACTTTGGGCGCAACTGTCCATGGGGGACGGCCTGGGTTGCGGCTCTGCGCCCCCCATCATACGTAAGCGCTTGCAACGCTGCGCTGGCGGTGGTTCCGTTTTGATACGCTCGCAGGTCGTGCGATTCCCCTTCCCCGCACGGGGCCGCTGGGGACGTCCGCCCTGGTTCCTTCGGAGGGGAAAAATGAACAAAAAACAATGGATGCTGGCGGCCAGCCTGTCGCTGGTGGCCTGGGGGGCGCAGGCCCTGCAGATCACCAGCTTCTCGCCGCAAGGCGAAGTGGCGCAGGTGCGCCAGGTGGTGGCCAAGTTCGATGCCGCTGCCGTCAACTTTGGCGACCCCAAGGCCCCGGCGCCGCTGACCCTGAGCTGCAGCGACGCCAGCGCGACCAAGGGCACGGGCCGCTGGACGGGCGAGCGCGAATGGGTGTTCGACTTCGAGCGCGATCTGCCGCCCGGCGTGCGCTGCACCGCCACTGTCAAATCAGGGTTCAAATCGGCCCTTGGCGCGGATCTGGCGGGCGTTAAAAGCTATCAATTCAATAGCGGTGGACCGTTTGTGCAGGTCATCCGCCCCAATACCTACGAACAGATCGACGAAGAGCAGTTCTTTGTGCTGCAGCTCAACGGCCCGGCCACGGTGGCCAGCGTGCAGAGCCATGTGTGGTGCACGGCGGAGGGCGTGGGCGAGCGCATTCCGGTCCGCTTGGTCGAGGGCGCGCAGCGCACCGAAATCCTGAAAGCGCTGGGGCTGGAAAAAAGCGCGGCGAAGGAGCCATTGCAGTACGCCACGCTGGCTTGCAACCGGCGCTTCACCTCGGGTTCGCGCATGCAACTCGTGTTTGGCAAGGGCGTGGTCACGCCCAGCGGCGTGGCCAACACGGTGGAAAAACGTTTCGAATTCAAGGTGCGCGAGCCGTTTTCGGCCGAATTCAGCTGCGAACGCGAGAACGCCCAGGCCGCCTGCCTGCCCATCCGCCCGCTGCAGCTGTCCTTCAACACGCCGGTGCCGCGCAGCCTGGCCACGGCCATCCGCCTCAAGTCGGCCAAGGAAACCCTCAAGCCCCAGACCGATGGCGGCATCGAAAGCCAGAAGGGTGATGCGCTGGTCAACAGCGTGCAGTTTGCCGCGCCGCTGGCCGAAAACACGGCCTTCACGCTGGAGCTGCCCAAGGACTTCAAGGACGCCTCGGGCCGCCCGCTGCGCAATGCGGAGAGTTTTCCGCTCAAGGTGGCCACCGGCGGCATGCCGCCCCTGGCCAAGTTTGCGGCGGCGCCGTTTGGCATCGTCGAGCGTTTTGCCGAAGGCCCCGCGTCGGACAAGCCACCCGCGCTGCTGCCGGTGACCTTGCGCAATGTGGAGGCCGCCCTGCGCGTGCAGGGCCTGCAGCCGGGCACGCCCGGCGCGGCTGCCCCGGCGGGCAAGGTCAGCACGCTCCGGCCCGGCACCGACGCCGAGATCATTGCCTGGTTCCGCAAGGTCAAGCGTTATGACAACTACCTGGTCGACCGCAAGCAGGCCCGCCAGGACGTGACCGGCCCGTTGCCCAAGGTGCTGGACGAAGACCGCAGCCATGTGCAGACGCGCATGCTGTCGCTGCTGGCGGGCAAGGGCGGCGTGAAGACGCTGGACTTGCCCAAACCTGCGAGCAACGACCCGCGCCCGTTCGAGGTGGTGGGCATTCCGCTGCCGCCCGGCTTTCATGTGGTGGAGATCGCATCGCAAAAGCTCGGCGCCTCGCTGCTGGACGACCGCCATGGCGAAGGCCGCACGATGTATGTGCGCACCTCGGCCCTGGTGACCAACCTGGGCGTGCACTTCAAGCTGGGCCGCGAGAACGCCATGGCCTGGGTGACCACCCTGGACAAGGGCCAGCCCGTACAGGGCGCCCAGGTGCGCGTGTCGGACTGCCGGGGCAACGAGGTGGGCACGGCCAGCACCGATGCCCAGGGCGTGGCCCGCATTGAAGGGCTGTCGTCCGAGCCGCCCAGCTGCTACTCCGACGCGGAAGAGTATGGAGGCCAGTCGTACTTTGTGAGCGCGCGCCACAAGGGCGGCGATGGTGTGGAGGACATGGCCTTCACCTGGAGCGACTGGCAGCGCGGCATTGAGCCCTGGCGCTTCAATGTGCCCACCAGCCGGACTCCCTCGCCGGACGAGCGTGCCCACACCATCTTTGACCGCACCCTGTTCCGCGCAGGCGAAACCGTGTCGATGAAGCACCTCCTGCGCGCCGAGACACGCCAGGGCTTTGCCTTGTCCGCATCGCGCCCCGACACCCTTGTCATCACCCACCTGGGCAGTGGCCAGCAGTTCACCCAGCCCCTGGTGTGGCGTGGCACGGCCACCGGGGGGCTCAGTGCGCAAAGCACCTTTGCCATTCCGCCTTCCGCCAAGCTGGGTGTGTACCAGGTTGAGCTGGGAGGCAATGGCACGGTGAACGGCAGTTTGGCGTCGGGCTCGTTCCGGGTCGAGGAGTTCCGTCTGCCGGTGCTGGAGGGGCGCATCACCCCGGTCGAGAAAAAAGCCCTGGTGCGTGTGCGCTCGGTGCCCACCGATGTGCAGATCAACTACGTGGCCGGCGGCGGCGCGGCCAACTTGCCGGTGCGCGTGTCGGCCATGGTGCGCGGCAAAACCCTGCAGTACAGCGACTACGAAACGTTCAGCTTCAACCCGCCACGCAAGCGCGATCAGTCCAACGCCAGCAGCGACGACGAAGAAGCCACGGCCAGCCAGGACGCGCGGGTGATTGCCGACAAGCTGCCGCTCACGCTCAATAAGGACGGTGCGGGCAAGGTCACCATCGACAACGTGCCCCAGGCCCGCCAGCCGCAGGATTTGGTGATGGAGGCCACCTATGCCGACCCCAATGGCGAGGTGCAGACCCTCCGCAGCACGCAGACGCTGTGGCCCGCCGGTGTGGTGGCGGGTATCAAAACCGAGGGCTGGGTGTCGGCCCGCCAGAAGATCCGCTTCCAGGCGCTGGCGCTGCAGCACACGGGCAAGCCTGCGCCTGATACCTCGCTGCAGGTGAAGGCGATTGCACGCATCACCACCACCACGCGCAAGCGCATGGTGGGCGGCTTTTACAGCTACGACAACCAGACCGAGACCAAAGACCTGGGCACGCTGTGCAGCGGCAAGAGCGATGCACGCGGACTGCTGCTGTGCGAATCCAAGCTCGACGAACCTGGCGAGGTGGAACTGGTAGTCACCGCCACCGACAAGGACGGCAACACCAGCGTGGCCGCTTCGTCGGTGTGGGTCACGCGACAGGGCGAGCTGTGGTTTGGCGGTGAAGACCACGACCGCATCGACCTGCTGCCCGAGAAGAAAAGCTACCAGCCCGGCGAGACCGCCAAGTTCCAGGTGCGCATGCCGTTCCGTTTTGCGACGGCCCTGGTGGCGGTGGAGCGCGAAGGCATCATCGACACGCAGGTGGTGCAGCTCAACGGGCAGGACCCCACGGTCAGCCTCAAGATCCAGCCCGAGTGGGGCCCCAACGTGTACGTGAGCGTGCTGGCCCTGCGCGGCCGCCTGCGCGAGGTGCCGTGGTACAGCTTCTTCACCTGGGGCTTCAAGTCGCCGCGCGAGTGGTGGACATCCTTCTGGTACGAAGGCCGTGAATACCAGGCACCCACGGCGCTGGTAGACCTCTCCAAGCCCGCCTACCGCCTGGGCCTGGCCGAGATCCGCGTGGGCACGCAGGCCCACCAGATCGACGTGAAGGTGCAGGCCGACAAGGAAAGCTACTCCGTGCGTGGCAAGGCCCAGGTCACCATCACCGCCACGCTGCCCGGCGGCAAGCCCGCCGCCAATGCCGAGGTGGCCCTGGCCGCCGTGGACCAGGCGCTGCTGGAGCTGATGCCCAACACCAGCTGGAACCTGCTCGAAGCCATGCTGCAGCGCCGCAGCTGGGGCGTGGAGACATCGACCGCGCAGATGGAAATCATCGGTCGGCGCCACTACGGCAAGAAGGCCGTGCCTGCGGGCGGTGGCGGGGGCCGGGCGCAGACGCGCGAGCTGCTCGACACCCTGCTGCTGTGGGAGCCCGCGCTCAAGCTTGACGCCAACGGCCAGGCCAAGGTGACGGTGCCGCTGAACGATGCCCTGACCACCTTCAAGATCGTGGCGGTGGCGGATGCGTCCACCGGGCTGTTTGGCACCGGCAGCACCAGCATCCGCGCCACGCAGGACTTGCAGATCATCAGCGGCCTGCCGCCTCTGGTGCGCGAGGACGATCAGTTCCGCGCGCAGATCACGCTGCGCAACACCACCAAGACGGCGATGAAGGTGGAGGTAGCCCCGCGCGCCACGCTGCTCGACCTGAAGCCTCAGACCATCGACATCCCGCCGGAGGAAGCGCGTGAAGTGGCCTGGAACGTGACAGCGCCCGCGCAATTGGCGCAGACCCGTGCCCAGGCCATCCTGTGGGAGATCGAGGCCAAGGACACAGTGGGCGGTGCCCGCGATGCGCTCAAGGCCCGCCAGAAGCTGATTCCCGCCGTGCCCCTCACGGTGCAGCAGGCCACGCTGGTGCAGGTGGACGGCAGCTTCAACCTGGACGTGAACCCGCCAGCGGACGCCATCCCTGGCCGGGGCGGCCTCAAGATGTCGCTGCAGCCCAAGCTGGCCGAGGGCCTGCCGGGAGTGCGCGACTGGTGGGCTCGCTACCCGTTTGCCTGCCTGGAACAAAAGACCAGCAAGGCCGTGGGCCTGCGCGACGGTGCGCTGTGGCAGACCGTGGTGGCGCAGCTGCCCACCTACCTCGACAGCGACGGCCTGGCCAACTACTTCCCGCCGCGCGATGGGGATGCCAACCGCGGCAGTGACACGCTCACGGCCTACGTGCTGGCGGCCACGCACGAAGCGGCCAGCATCAACCCCGCGTTTGCACTGCCCGACACCGCCCGTGCGCCCATGGAGCGTGGCCTGATCGCGTTTGTGGAAGGCCGTATCCAGCGAGACTTCTGGAGCCCCCGCAAGGACCTGGACATGCGCAAGGTGGCAGCGCTCGAAGCCCTCTCGCGCTACGGCAAGGCCCAGGGCCGCATGGTGAGCAGCATCACCATCGCGCCCAACCAGTGGCCCACGCACACGGTGATCGACTGGGTGAATGTGCTCAAGCGCGTGGCCGATGTGCCCGAGCGCGACAAGCGCCTGGCCGAGGCCCTGCAGATCCTGCGCGCGCGCCTGTCGTTCCAGGGCACCAAGCTCATCTTCAGCACCGAGCAGGACGACTACTGGTGGTGGCTGATGCAGAACGGCGACGTGAACACCGCACGCCTGATGCTGGCGGTGATGGACGACCCGGCCTGGAAGGACGACATGGGCCGCCTGGCCAACGGCTTCATCAGCCGCCAGCAGGCCGGTGCCTGGCACACCACCACGGCCAACCTGTGGGGCGGGTTGGCGCTGGAGAAATTCAGCGCCAAGTTCGAGGCCGTGCCGGTGTCGGGCACCACCAAGGCCAGCATGGGCGGCAACACCGCCAGCGTGGACTGGAGCAAGGTCGAGCGCGTGAAGACCAGTGACGCCACCGGCGCCGCGCACCAGACGACCTGGTTCGGCGCGCCTGCATCGCCCGGCAATCTCAAGAACAACGACATGTTCCTGGCCTGGGGCAAAGCCGGTGGCAAGGAGAACCTGTCCGTGGCGCACCAGGGCCCCGGCAAGCCATGGCTCACGCTGCAGTCGGTGGCGGCCGTGCAGCTCAAGGCGCCGTTTGCAGCGGGGTACAGCATCACCAAGACAGTGACCCCCGTGGAACAGGCCAACAAGTCGCTGCCCGCAGGCCAGTACACGCGCGGCGATGTGCTGCGCGTGACGCTGGAGGTGAACGCCAGCGCCGACATGACTTGGGTGGCCATCACCGACCCGATTCCGGGCGGCGCCACCATCCTGGGCAGCGGCCTGGGCCGGGATTCAGCCATTGCCACACAGGGCGAAAAGGCCCGCAGTGGCGCGGGCTGGCCCGCGTTCGAGGAGCGCAGCTTCGAGGCCTTCCGCAGCTACTACGAATACCTGCCCAAGGGCACGGTCAAGATGGAATACACCGTGCGCCTGAACAACGTGGGCGACTTTGCCCTGCCGCCGAGCCGCGTGGAGGCCATGTATGCGCCCGAGATGTTTGGCGAGGTGCCCAATGCGCGGGTGAAGGTGCAGGCCGTGCGATGACGGGTTTACCGTGCACGCGGCGTGTGGGTAGCACGGCGTCTTTCGGACGGGTGCAGTGATGGGCATGAAGCAACGCATCAGGCGGCGCCAGCCCGCGGATCGGGGCTCGGTCCCCGCCGCCGAGCCTCGCCGCCCTCGCTGGCGCGGGCTGCTCTGGCTGTTCAGCACCGATACTGGTAGCGTTCTTACGATCAGCCTGCTGCTGGCCCTGAGCTTGTTGGTGGGCCACGCAGACGCAGGCGACGCCCGGTCGGTGCTATTGCTTTTGCCCCTGGGTTTGGTGGTGGGCGTGTTCCTGGCGGTCATTGTCGTCACGGAAACCCGCAAAACATATGTGCGCTCAGGGGCTCGCATTCGCATAGTCACGGGGGCTGCTGCGGGCGCCGCCATTGCCGTCATGCTGGGGGCGTCTTTTGAGGGCATCGCACTCGGAGTCCTGGTGGGCTGCGTCCTCGGGTATCTGGGCAAGCTGTGGGCCCAGTTCATCTAGGTCGTCTTGTGCAGCATCGTGTCGCCATGGTGGCAGTGAAGGCCCGCTTCGCCGCTTCAAAGCCCGGTGTGTGGGCGAGTGTGACCGCTGCGGTGCTGGCGACTTTGTTTGCGCCTGCTGTCCGGGCATTGCCCAGCTTTGATGAGGTGCGTGCCGACTTTCGTCCCTCAGACACAGAGATCCTCTCCCGCGAAGGCGAGGTGCTGCAGCGCCTGCGCACCGACAACACCGTGCGGCGAGGCCAGTGGGTGCAACTCGCCGATGTGTCGCCCGCGCTGCGCACGGCCCTGGTGCTGAGCGAGGACAAGCGTTTTTTTGAGCACAGCGGGGTGGACTGGCGCGCCGCCTCAGCCGCTGCCTGGGGCAACCTGTGGAACCAGCGCACACGCGGCGCCAGCACCATCACCATGCAGCTGGCCGGTTTGCTCGACGGCGACTGGCGCCAGGGCCCGGGCGGGCGCACCGTGGTGCAAAAGCTGGGGCAGACGGTGGCCGCCCAGGTGCTGGACCGGCGCTGGCGCAAGGACCAGATTCTGGAGGCTTACCTCAATCTTGTGCCGTTTCGCAGCGAGTTGGTGGGCATCGACGCGCTGAGCCGCACGCTGTTTGGCAAGGCCGCCCATGGTCTGGACGACCGCGAGGCGGCCGTAGCTGCAGCGCTGGTGCGCGCGCCCAATGCACGGCCCGCGCTGGTGGCGCAACGGGCGTGCGGGGTGCTGCGCGATATGCAGGGCAGCAGTGCTGGCGCAGCGCCCCGGCGTGCCAAAGGCGCAGCCCCGGCAGCCGCACCAGCAGCTGTTTCGGCGGTGGACTGCGAGGCGCTGGACCTGTTCACCACCGCCGCCTTGCAGCGCCGTGCGTTCGACGCGAGCGAGGGCGTGGCCCCGCACTTCGCCCGCTACCTGCTGCGCCAGCGCTTTGGCAAAGACGGTGCTGTGCCCGAGCGCGTGCCCAGCACCCTGCGGGCGCCGCTGCAGCGTTTTGCCGTGCAGACCCTGCAGCAGCACCTGCGCGAACTGCGCGGGCGCAATGTGGAAGACGGCGCCGTGCTGGTGCTGGACAACACCACGGGCGCGGTGCTGGCCTGGGTGGGGTCGTCGGGCCAGCTGAGTCAGGCCAGCGAGGTCGATGGCGTGCTGGCATTGCGCCAGCCGGGCTCCACCCTCAAGCCGTTTTTGTATGCGCAGGCCATTGCCGAGCGGCGGCTGACGGCGGCTTCGCTGGTCGATGACTCGCCCGCACACATTGCTACCGCCAGCGGCCTGTACATCCCGCAGAACTACGACCGCCAGTTCAAGGGCTGGGTGTCAGTGCGCACGGCGCTGGCGGCGTCGCTCAACGTGCCTGCGGTGCGCACGCTGGTCATGGTCACGCCCGATGCGTTTCACCGGCAGCTGGGCACGGTGGGCCTGCCGCTGCGCGAAGGCGGCGACTATTTTGGCTACAGCCTGGCGCTGGGCAGCCCCGAGGTGCTGTTGCTGCACCTGACCAATGCCTACCGCACGCTGGCTAACGGCGGGCGGCTCAGCCCGGTGGCGCTGGCTGCGCCTGGGCAAGGCCGGGCTCCCGCTTTCACAGCGGCCCTGGACCCGCGCGCGGCCTTCATCGTGGGAGACATCCTCTCGGATGGCAACGCCCGCGCCCGCACCTTCGGCACCGACAGCGTGCTGGCCACCCGCTTCTGGACGGCCGTGAAAACCGGCACCAGCAAGGACATGCGCGACAACTGGGCCGTGGGCTGGTCCGAGCGCTACACCGTGGGCGTGTGGGTGGGCAACGCCAGCGGCGCCGCTATGCACGATGTGAGCGGCACCAGTGGGGCCGCGCCGATCTGGTCGGCGGTGATGGGTTTTTTGCACACACGCGAGCCCAGCCGCGCCCCCAAGGCCCCGGCGAGCCTGCTTGAGGCCAGGGTGCAGTTTGGCCCTGGGCCCGCGATGGGCGACATGCACGCAGGCGCGCCCGAACATCGCCCGCCGCTGGAGGCCACGCGCGATGAATGGTTTCTGCAAGGCACGCAGCAGGCCTTTTTTGCTATCGATTCAATAGCTGAAAAGGCATATCCATCGCGCGCAGAAGGCCAAAAAAGCTTCAAAAGATTACCGGTACAGACGGCAGAGGCCCCCACCGGCCCCGCCCGCATCACCGCGCCTGCGCCCGGCACCATCATTGCGCTGGACCCGGACATCCCCCCCGCGCGACAGCGCCTGCAGTTCACTGCCACGGGCGAAGGGCTGCTCTGGCGCATGGATGGAAAACCGCTGGGCCGGGGGCCGCGTGTGGCCTGGCTGCCCTGGCCGGGTCGGCATGTGGTGCAGATCACCAACGCCCAGGGGGGGGTGCTGGATGAGATTCACATCGAGGTGAGAGGGGCAGGCGTGGCGGCTGGCACTGCGGCTGCCCCGATCAGGTCTTCTGCGCATTGACGCACCCAAAACCGAGGAATACGGTGTGATTTGTCCATTCAGTGCCCGAACACCGGTCGCCTAAAATGGTTACAAATTATTTCTATGCCTTTTTTGCGCCAGTTTTTTTCGCATCGCCTGATCTGGCTTGCTGTGTTGGTCTCCCTGGGGATCGGAGCGCTGTTCGCACGCTCGGTCTGGACCATCCGCCAGGATGAGTGGAACTACGCCGCGCAGACCAATGCCAACCTGGTGCAGACCCTGGAGCAGGGTCTGGGCTGGGTGCTCGAGTCGTTTGACAAGTCGCTGGAGGGGGTGGTCAGCGAGGTGAGCCGCCCCGAGGTATGGAGCTTGCCCCCCGAGTTGCGCGCACGGGTGGTATTCGACAACTCCCTGCGCGCCCGGGGTGTGGCGGATGTACTGGTGCTCGATGTTCAGGGCAATGTCATCCTTGACTCAGGCTCGCTGACGCCGCGCAAGACCAATCTGGCGGACCGGGACTACTTCGGGGCGTTCAAGCAAGACGGACATCAGGGTCTGTACGTCGGCAAACCCGTGCCATCGCGCATCACGGGGCTCAACATCCTGCCCCTGTCGCGTGCTTACTTCCATGCCGACGGCCGTTTTGCGGGTGTGGTGGTGGGGGCCGTGCGCCTGAGCTACTTCAATGAGCTCTTCGGGACGCTGGACATGGGCCCCAGCAGCGGTGTGAACCTGTTTCGTAGCGATGGCACTGTGATCTCGCGTTTCCCTTACGGCGACATGGACGTGGGCAAGACGATTGCCGGCTCCCCCAACATGGTGCGCTTTCAAAAGGATCGCAATGGCTCATTCGTGGGGTCGGCGGCGCTCGATGGCGTCGAGCGTCTGTATACCTTTCGGCATGTGGGTGAGTTTCCGCTGATCATCAACGTGGCCCAGGCCACCGATACCATTCTGGGCAAGTGGTACCGCAGCTCATTGTGGCTGGGCGGTTTTGCCGTGCTGCTGATGGCCGCCTGCTTGGGTTTGGCCATGTTGTTTGTGCGCGAGCTGACCCTGCGCCAGAAAGTGGCTGCCCGGCTCAGCGAGGCCGAGCACGATGTGCGCACCATCCTCAACAGCATGCCGTCCATGATCGGCTACTGGGACGCCCAGCTGCTCAACCGCTTTGCCAACAAGTCGCACTTTGACTGGTTCGGCATCGAGCCCGAGCGGCTGCGGGGCATGCATTTCCGCGAGCTGGTGGGGCCTGAGCGTTTTGCGGCCAACAAGCCGTTTCTGGAGCGCGCGCTGCAGGGCGAGCCGCAGCTGTTCGAGAACACCCTGCAGGATGTGCACGGCGTGTCACGCCACATCATCGTCTCGTACGTGCCCGATACCGATGGCAGCGCCGTACGCGGCATTTTTATGCAGACCACCGACATCTCTGAGCGCAAGCGCATGGAGGACGAGCTGTTCGATGAAAAGGAGCGCGTGCGCCTCACACTGCAGTCCATTGGTGATGCCGTGGTCTGCTCGGACGCCCGGGGCTTCGTGACCTACCTCAATCCGGCGGCCGAACGCCTGACGGGATGGCAGGCCTTTGATGCGGCGGGGCACAACGTGGATGAAGTCGTCTGCCTGCGCAGCCCGGACAACGACGCCCTGCTACCCAGTGCCCTGCGCATGGCCATCCAGCAAGGCGCCGCGATGGAGGCCGTGCGGGGCGTGGTGATGCACCGCGGCAGCGGCCAGCGTTTTCAGGTAGAGGAAACCGCCAGCCCCATCACCGACCGCCTCGGCGCCGTGAAGGGTGCGGTGGCGGTGCTGCGCGATGTGACCGAGGCCGTGGGCATGGCCGAGCGCATGGCGCATCTTGCGCAGTACGACGCACTCACTGACCTGCCCAACCGCGTGCTGCTGCATGACCGTGCGCAGCTGGCCATTGCCCAGGCGCGGCGCGACGGCAAGTCGCTGGCCGTGATGTACCTGGACCTCGATGGTTTCAAGGAGGTCAATGATCGTCTGGGCCACGATGTGGGCGATGTGCTGCTGGTGCATTTTGCCCAGCGCCTGAAGGCCGCCGTCCGCGCATCCGACACCGTGTGCCGCCAGGGTGGCGACGAGTTTGTGGTGCTGCTGCCCGGCCTGGAAGGTGCTGAGCCCGCTCGCGGCGTGGCGCGCAAGATCCTGGCGTCCTGCGATGTGCCTTTCGAGCTGGCTGGCGAGCCCATGCGGGTGGGGCTCAGCGGTGGCATTGCGCTGTTCCCGCAGCATGGCGACACCTTCGATGCGCTCTCGCGCCACGCGGACAGCGCCATGTACGCCGCCAAGCGCGGCGGCCGCATGCGCTTCATGCTCTACCGGGGCCATGACGTGGAGCCCGAGGTCGTGCTGCCCGATGTGCCGGTGGGCGCCCAGGGGTGAGGGGCGCGTAGTGAGCAATGCGCAGTGCGCAGTGCGCAGTGCGCGCGATTTGCTATAAGGTTAGTAGCATTAAGGGCATATCCATTGCGCGGTAACGGCATTTTTGCTTGATGGAGCACCACCGCCGCGCCGCCTCTAGGCTACAGCGCTGAAAATTTGTTGCAGCCCATCGAAATAATTTTGATGGCTGGCCGATGCCCCAGCGCCTACCATCTGGCGCAATTCCCACCCTGGAGAGCCCGCGTGCCTGACCTGTCCAAAATCACCTGCATCGAAGACTTGCGAGCCATTGCCCAGCGCCGTGTGCCGCGCATGTTCTACGACTATGCCGATTCAGGTTCGTACACCGAGGGCACCTACCGCGCCAACGAAAGCGACTTCCAGCGCATCAAGCTGCGCCAGCGTGTGGCCGTGAACATGGAGGGCCGCAGCACCCGCACCACCATGGTCGGCCAGGATGTCGCCATGCCCGTGGCCATTGCGCCTACCGGCCTCACCGGCATGCAGCATGCCGACGGCGAGATCCTGGGCGCCAAGGCGGCCAAGGCGTTTGGCATCCCGTTCACGCTCTCGACCATGAGCATCTGCTCCATCGAGGACATTGCTGAGCACACGGGCCGCCACCCCTTCTGGTTCCAGGTGTATGTGATGCGCGACCGCGACTTCATCGAGCGCCTGATCGACCGCGCCAAGGCCGCCAACTGCTCGGCGCTGCAGCTCACGCTGGATTTGCAGATATTGGGCCAGCGTCACAAGGACATCAAGAACGGCCTGTCGGCCCCGCCCAAACCCACCATCGCCAACCTCATCAACCTGGCCACCAAGCCGCGCTGGTGCCTGGGCATGCTGGCTACCCGCCGCCGCAGCTTTGGCAACATCGTGGGCCATGCCAAGGGCGTGGGCGATTTGTCGTCGCTGTCGTCCTGGACGGCCGAGCAGTTCGACCCCCAGCTCAACTGGGGCGATGTGGAGTGGATCAAGAAGCGCTGGGGCGGCAAGCTGATCCTGAAGGGCATCATGGACGCCGAAGACGCGCGCCTGGCCGTCAACAGCGGTGCCGACGCGCTCATCGTCAGCAACCACGGCGGCCGCCAGCTCGACGGTGCGCCGTCCTCCATCGCCGCGCTGCCCGGCATTGCCGAAGCGGTGGGCAAAGACATCGAGGTGTGGATGGATGGCGGCATCCGCAGCGGGCAGGATGTGCTCAAGGCCCGCGCGCTGGGGGCGCGGGGCACGCTGATCGGGCGCAGTTTCTTGTACGGCCTGGGGGCGTATGGCGAGGCAGGCGTGACGCGCGCGCTGCAGATCATCCAGAAGGAGCTGGACATCACCATGGCGTTCTGCGGCCACACCAACATCAACACAGTGGACCGCTCCATTCTGTTGCCAGGCACCTATCCGACCTGAGTCTTGCCGACTCGCCCTTGCAAAGGCCGCGCTGCGGCCTTTGTTGTTTCTGGCTTCCCGGTGAATCCATCCTCCCTTTTGTGGCGTATTGAGCTACAGCAAAGCCCCGCAAGTCCTTGAAACCCGATCCATCCCAGAGAATGGGCGCATGAGCACCCTCCAACCAGACCGCGACCTGATGGACCTCCTTGATCGCATCGCCGCGCAGGATGACTCCGCGCTGAAAAAGCTGTACGAGCGCACCTCTTCGCCGCTTTTTGGCCTGGCCTTGCGCATTGTTCGCAACCGCGATGTGGCCGAGGACGTGCTGCAGGAGGCTTTCCTGAGCATCTGGCGCGGCGCCGGCAACTACCGCGCATCGCTGAGCCCGCCCATGGCGTGGATGGGGCTGATCGTGCGCAGCCGGGCGCTGGACGCGCTGCGCAAGCGCACGAGCGACCGGGCGGACCTGATGAACGAACTGGACGACGAACTGGCCCAGACGCTGGAGGGCGATTCGCCCAACCCCATGGACACGGCCGATGCCAGCGAACAGTCGTTTGCGCTGCACCACTGCCTGGGCAAGCTCGACCACAAACAGCGCGAGGTGGTCAGCCTGGCCTACCTGCGCGACCAGAGCCACGGCGAGCTGGCCGAGCAGCTCAGGCTGCCGCTGGGCACCGTCAAGACCTGGATACGCCGGGGGCTGGAGCAATTGCGCACCTGCATGGCGCGGTACGCCTGAGCACGGAAGGTCCACCATGAACATCACCCAACACCCCGACCTGCTCGACCGCCTGGCTGCCAGCTACACCCTGGGCACGCTGCGCGGCGGCGCCCGCCGCCGTTTTGAAACCCTGGCCCGCGACCACGCCACCGTGCGCGCCGCCGCCCTGGTGTGGCAGACCCGCTGGTCGGGCCTGACCGAGCTGCAGCCCGCCATCGACCCTGCCCCTGCCGTGTGGACGCGCATTGACAACCTCGTACAGGCCGACAAGGCTGCAGCGGCCCTGCAGGCTGCGCGCTTGCCGGATGCGGCAGCGGCGCAGGGGGGCTGGTGGCGCAACCTGCTGGTGTGGCGCGGCGCGGCGGCTGCGGGTGCCATCGCCACGCTGGCGGCGGTGGTGGTGGGGGTGCAGGTCAACGGCGGTCTGCGTGCCACCACTGGCGCGCAGATTGCCGCACTGGAGCAACAACTGCAGGCCACGCCCCAGATCCAGTACGTGGCCGTACTGGCCGACGACAAGGCGGCCGCGTCCATGCTGGTCACCTTCGACCCCAAAAACAACCAGCTGGTGTTGCAGCGCGTGGGCGGCTTTCAAGAGGGCGCGGACAAGTCGCTGCAGCTGTGGGCGCTGCCGCCTGCGGGCGGCCCCCGTTCCTTGGGGGTGCTGGGGCACGACAAGCTGCTCACGCTGGCCGCTGGCGAGGCGGATGTGCGGCAGGTGCCCACCCTGGCCATCAGCCTGGAGCCCAAGGGCGGCGTGCCCAGCGAGACCGGACCTACCGGGCCGGTGCTGTTCAAGGGCGAGCTGATTCAGCGGATGTTGTGACCGCTGCGCTGGCGGGCCAGCGCAGCCCCGCCAGAAAATTTCGGAAATCGTGAATCCGTCGGGCATCGGCGGCCGTATGTAAGTTGCACCAACTTCTAAGAGCCTGTTCAAAGTCTTTTTGGAGATCACATTGGAGTGCAATCGGGATGAGTGGATGCCTTGGGTGCGCCGCATGGGCTCGTGCCCATGCAAGCAGCCGGGGCTTCCAATCGCCCGATTTCACTCCAACCCTTGGGGCAAGTGCCTTGCCGGGCGGTCTGCGGCGGAGCAAAGCTTGCCAATAGCACGAGCTATTGGCTGCGCACCGCGCCTAGCACCCCATCCCGGCAAGGACCTTGTGTGACTCCAAAAAGACTTTGAACAGGCTCTTACCCCCGTAGCTTTACCGGAGACCACGATGACCCCCAGGCCCCCTTTCTTCATCACCCTGCAGGCTTCTGCCGCAGCGCTGGCCCTTGCCACCACCAGCATGGCCCACGCAGACACGGGCAAGCTGCTGCTCACGGGCGGCGTCAGCACCATCGCAGGGTCGGCCGGTGGCGGTCTCACCCCCTGGGCGGTGATCGGCAGCAACGCCACCGAAGGCGAGGTGGGCTTTTCCGGCTATGTCACCCGTGCCGCCACGCAGGACTACGGCCTCAGCGGCTATGGCGTGGCCGTGGGCGTGCATGACCGGGTGGAGCTGTCGCTGGCGCGGCAGGACTTTGACGCATCGCCCGCCGTCGCGCTCAATGGCATTGCGCCGTTTGGCGTCACGCCAGGGCAGCACATCCAGATGGATGTGGTGGGCGTCAAGCTCAAGGTGGCGGGTGATGCCGTGCTCAACAGCGACAGCTGGATGCCGCAGATCGCCGTGGGGCTGGAGCACAAGCGCGTGCGCCCCGGCTCCATCGGGTCGGTGCTCGACTTTCTGGGCACCCACACCAGCGGCACCGATGTGTACGTGAGCGCCACCAAGCTGCTGCTGGCGCAGAGCCTGCTGGTCAACGGCACGCTGCGCTCCACCAACGCCAACCAGAACGGCCTGCTGGGCTTTGGCGCTGCCGCACCCGGCAAGAACCGCCGCAGCCTGCAGCCGGAGTTCTCGGTGGCGTACCTCATCCAAAAGAACCTGGCCGTGGGCGCCGAAGTCCGCTTCAAACCCAACAACCTGCAGGCGCTGGGCGCCGCCGCCGGCCTGGGCGCCGCGCTGCGCGAGGACGACTGGAAAGACATCTTCATCGCCTGGGCGCCCAGCAAGAACCTGTCTCTGACGCTGGCCTATGTGGACCTGGGCCGCATCGTGCCCGGCATCACCCACCACCGCCGCCAGACGGGCTACTACCTGTCGGCCCAAGTCGCTTTCTGAAGAGATTTATCCATGACCCACCCCAAAACCCTCATTGCCCTTGCCATCGCCCTGGGCTGCCTGCTGGCCCAGCCAGCCTTTGCACAGACCAGCGCGGTAACGGCCACAGCACCCGCAGGCCTGTACCAGGCCCTGGGTGAAAAGCCTGGCATCACCCGCCTGATGGACGATTTTGTGAACCGCCTGGTGGTGGACCCACGCATCGGTGGCCACTTCAAGGACGTAAAGCCCGCCGCCCTCAAGGAAAGCTTGACCGACCAGATCTGCCAGTTGAGCGGCGGCCCTTGCAAATATGAAGGCGCTGACATGAAATCGGCCCATGCCGACATGGACATCAACAAGGGCCATTTCAACGCCCTGGTCGAGGTGCTGCAAAGTGCCATGGATGCCCAGGGCATACCGTTCGCCCAGCAAAACCGCCTGCTTGCCCTGCTGGCGCCCATGCACCGCGATGTGATCACCGTCCGCTGAACAATGACACCATGAAAAATACTATTATTTTTGTAGCTGCTAGCGCTTTATGGCTAAGCGCTAGCGCCGGAAACGTTCAAATCCAGGTGCTGGACCGCGACGGCAAGCCTGTGCCCGAAGCCGTGGTGGTGGTCTACCCCGGTGGCGCTGCGGGGGCAGCCAGCACACCGCCTAGCCTGCTGCAGGCCAACCCCACCATCGAGCAGGAACGCATGCGCTTCGTGCCCGCCGTCACGGTGGTCGAGCCCGGTGCCACGGTGCGCTTCACCAACCAGGACCGCTGGGACCACCATGTGCGCGGCGCGGCGGCGGGCCTGGCGGCTGCGGCGGGTACAGCCAACACAGGTTTTGAACTGCGCCTGGCGGGCAAGGCCGACGGCAAGCCTGCCAACTCCGCCGAAGTCAAGCTCGATACGCCGGGGGTGGTGCTGCTGTCGTGCCACCTGCACGGATCGATGCGCGGCCATGTGTTTGTGACGGATTCAGGCTGGACGCTGAAGACCGATGCCGATGGCATCGCCCGCTTTCCCGGCGTGCCGGACGGCCCCGCGCAGGTGCGGGTGTGGCATGCCGAGCAATTGATCGATTTGCCGCGCAAGGCCTTGAACGTGGTGCCGGGGCCGGTGCTGGACACCGTGCAACTGAGCGTGGTGCCGCGCGTGCGCCGTGCGCCGCCGGCAGGGCCTGCTCCGTCCGGTACGCCTGGGGGGCCGATGGGGGGGTATAGCC
>NZ_QAIH01000287.1 GCF_003060895.1 Acidovorax sp. HMWF029
CCGCTGTGCTGGCTGGCCCAGGTGCGCAGCGGTGTGAACACCACGGCCTGCGCGCCAAACACCTGCACGGGCTGCCCAGGCGCCCGCCATGACCCGCCCGCCCACAGCGCCGACCCATCCGCGCGCCGCAGGCGGAAGGCGGTGAGCGCGCTGCCGTCGGCCAGGTTCATGCCGATCCAGTCCCAGCCCTGGGCGTCGGGGTGCATCAGCGCCTCGCTCCACTCATGGTCCATCCACGCGCGGCCAGTGCCCGGCTCCACCGCCATGCGGCGGCCCGCCACCGTCAGGTGCCCGTTCACGGCCAGCTGGGGCTGGCTGTAGTAGTAGCTGGCCTGCGCCGCATCCGGCCCCTTGCGCGACAGGCCTTGCTGGCCCTGCAGCAGCACGGGCTGTGTGCTGTCGAACTGCAGCTCCAGCCCCAGCTCGCTGCCCCTGATGCGCGTGGTGTAGCGGCTGCGCAGCGCCTCACCGGGAGTGCTGCCCGGCACATCATTGCGCTCCAGCGTCCAGTCTTGCAGCCGGATGCGTGTATCCGCCTCGCTGGCCTGCGCCACACCAAAGCCCGCGCGCGCAATGCGCTGGTCGTGCCGCAGGCGCTGGCCCTTCACGTCGGTGATGGCGGCATGTGCAAACAGCAGCTGCTTGGCCGCAAACGCCGACTGCAGGCCCTGCGTGGCATCCACCCGCGACCGGAAAAACGTGAGCTGAAACCCCCACGGCTGGCCCAGCGCCTGCACATGGCCGGTGATGTACCACCACTCGGTGCGCAGCTCCGGGTGGCTGCCGTGGTCGCGCGGAAAGGCCAGCGTGCGCGCGGGCAGCGCCTGCGCCGCACCCGGCCACAGCAGCGCGCCCAGCCCGGCTGCCTGCAGGCTGGTCCCCATCAGCCACTGGCGGCGTGTGGTGCTGTGCATGGTGTGGGGATCGAGGTACAGGATGGCATTGCGGGATGGAACTGCAGGTTGGGGTGGGGTACTCAGCCCATCAGTGCATCCACCTTCTGCTGCGCCACCGAACAGTCGCCAAACGTGCGGTCCACCCACTCGGTGTCGAAGTACGTGGGCAAGTAGCGCTCGCCCGCATCACACAGCAGCGACAGGATGGAGCCGCGCTCGCCCCGCTCGCGCATCTCGCTGGCCAGCGCAAGCATGGCCACGAAGTTGGTGCCCGTGGACGGCCCCACGCGCCGCCCCAGCAGCTGCGACAGCGCGCGCATGGCGGCAATGGATTCGCAGTCCGCCACATCCACCATGCGGTCCACCAGCGTGCGGATAAAGCTTGGCTCCACACGCGGGCGCCCAATGCCCTCGATGCGCGAGCCCGGCGCTGTCAGCGCCGCATCGCCCGTGCGGTGGTAGGCGCTGAACACCGAGCCCGCCGGGTCGGCCACACACACCTGCGTGGCATGGCGCTGGTAGCGCACATAGCGGCCAATGGTGGCGCTGGTGCCGCCCGTGCCCGCGCCCACCACAATCCAGCGCGGCACGGGGTGCGGCTCGCGCGCCATCTGCGTGAACATGCTCTCGGCAATGTTGTTGTTGCCGCGCCAGTCGGTGGCGCGCTCGGCATAGGTGAACTGGTCCATGTAGTGGCCGCCCGTCTGCTCGGCAATCGCGCGGGCCGCGTCATACACCGCGCCCGCACTGTCCACAAAGTGGCAACGCCCGCCATGGAACTCGATCTGCGCCACCTTTTCAGGCGAGGTGCTGCGCGGCATCACCGCCACAAACGGCAGCCCCAGCAGGCGCGCAAAGTAGGCCTCACTCACCGCCGTGGAGCCGCTGGACGACTCGACGATGGTCGAGCCTTCATGCACCCAGCCATTGCACAGCGCATACAGAAACAGCGACCGCGCCAGCCGGTGCTTCAGGCTGCCCGTGGGGTGGGTGGATTCGTCTTTGAGGTACAGGTCAATGCCATGCGCGGCAAAGGCGGGCAGCCGCAGCGGGATCAGGTGCGTGTCGGCACTGCGCTGGTAGTCGGCTTCGATGCGGGCGATGGCTTCGTGGAGCCAGGGGGTGGAAGGTGGGGTCATGGGGGATTTTGGGCGTTAGCTTGATCGGAGTGCTTTAACTGGTCAGGTGGCTGAATGTGGCTTCTCACAATGTTTTTCGGCCTTCCTGTAAAGCATGCCCGATAAAAATGCGAAACCGAGAGATGCGCCGGAAGATACGAAAGCAGCCAGACCAAGGAACGCACAGGCTGTGAATCCCGCGAGGAAGAAAAGCGATGGGGCTGAGGGCTTGCGAGAAAAAGAAACGACGTAAGCGATGTAAACGCTTAAAGCAACGCCCGGCCACGCACCCCATAGATTCTTGGATATAGCTCGAAAGCCAGGAATGGGGTTGGCGTCGGGCTCAAACCAGGTACCCCAGACTGCAGCAAGCAGAAAAATGACTGCGACAGCGCAGGCAAACATTTTTTCTGACAGTGAAAAGGGTGATTTCATTGCAATGGATGTAAAACGGACCTGAACTAGATCAGGTTGCGCGGTTCGCTTCGTGTAGATGGATATGTTGACGCGAAAGTCGGGCCTCCAGGGTTGCCGAGTTTATTGTTTTCAGTACAAATTCAAGCGCTTGTCAGTGGGCTGGCGATCACTCATACGCCAGATGCATCCTGTCTGTATCGCATTGACTGCGTTGGAACATCAACCATCCATCCCACAGGATTGGACGGGTGGTTAGGAGCGTAAAAACCGTTTCACCCCCCTTCTTTCTCACCAATCCTCCTTCACCGCCATCACCG
>NZ_QAIH01000288.1:0-2694 GCF_003060895.1 Acidovorax sp. HMWF029
GGGTGGGGTGGCGCAATCACGCCTGCCACACCCCAAACCCCGCCGAGCGCAGGTCGATGCCGATCTCGATCTCCCGGTCCACCGCCTCTTCGTAGCTCATGGGGTTGAAGCCCTCGTACAGGTCGGGCAGCAGCCGCAGGCCGTATTGCGTCACAAACCGGTTGGCCTGGATGCCCGCCTTGTGCTTGTCAAACCGCACATCCGGGTCCAGCCCCGTCATGCCTACATACACGCAGGGCTTGCCGTCGATGTAGCCGGGGTTGTTCTTGCGAAAGCGCGGCTCCAGCAGCACGTCTTTGGAGAGTTCGACCACGTAGACGTGGTGGTGGGGCTTGCGGCGGCGCATGGGGCAGGAGGGGGCTTGGCAGATGCGGTCGGCAGGCGCTGTGGGTGTGGCGCGCCTATTCGTCCTCGTCCGCCAGCCCGTCGTCCTTCAGGCGCCGGTCCAGCTTGGCGCGCAGGGCTTCGGCGTCTTGCAGCAGCTGGTCTACCGGCACGGCAGGGGCCACGCGCAGGCTGGGGGGGAACAGGCTGCTCATGTACATCTCGTTTGTCAGCCGCATGCGGTTGAGCCACTGCGCGCCCAGCCATGCGGGCACGCCCAGCATCACCACAGCGGCCACCGTCCAGGCCAGGCCCACGCGGCGGCGGGGCAGCACGGTGGCCAGGTGGGCATACAACGCACCGGCCAGCACCAGCACCATCAGCACGCTGGCGAACTGCGACAGCGCCTCCAGCGAGAACGAAAACGCCGCCAGGTGGGCCACCAGCCGCAGGCCCTCGCTGGCCAGGTACACCGTGCAGGCAATGCGCACATGGCGCCAGAACTGCAGGCGGCCCGCAAACATCTTGTTGGCCACGGCCCACAGGCCCGACCAGGCGTTCATCACCAGCAGCAGCATGAGCAGCACGCTGGGCAGCGACTTGAGGTACTGCGAGCTGTCGCGCGACTCCAGCCACGACGAGGCCATGGCCGCCGCCCCCACCAGCAACACCAGCGCCGCCGTGGTGCCCACGGTGCGCCACGGAAACTCCGGCAGCGCCTGCTCGTCGGCAATGGGTGCATCGGCCAGGCGCAGCGTGATGTGGGTGTGGCCCAGGTCGATGGGGGTGCCGCCGGGCCAGTCAAAACGCTCGCCCTGGGCATGGCGCTTGCGCTGCAGGCGGGCGCCGTTGCGCGTCTCCAGCACCTCCACCTGCACGGTGCGGGGCGCGTCCACCGCACGGTCAATGCGCAGGTGCCGGGGCGCCACAAAGGGGTCGTCCAGCACCAGGTCGCAGTCCAGCGCGCGGCCTACCATCACGGGCCAGCGGGTGATGGGCGCACGCGCCAGCAGGGCGCCGTGTCGGTCATGGGCTTCGATCAGGCCCAGGGTGGTCGTTCTCGGCATCGTGCTCATGGTGCGGCCTCCCAGCGGAAGGCCTTGAGGTAGTGGCTGGCCAGCTTCATGCCGTTGTCAAACGCAACGCCCTGCACATCCAGGCGGCCCAGCACGCCCTGCGTGGGCTGGTTCACCGAGGTCACCAGCACCGTCATGTTGTACAGGCCCGTCAGCTTGCGGTAGGCCGACAGGCACACCACCGCCCGCAGCGGCAGGCTGCCGGGGTCCACAAACCGTTCGGTGCACTCGGCTGCCGTCTGGTGGCGGTTGCCGCGTGTGGGCAACTGCTCGTTGGCAAAACTTTGCGAATACATGCGCGCAAACCGCGCGGCGCCCAGCGTGGGTGCGTTGTAGGCCTCGTACGACAGGCGCACCGCGCCGGTATTGAAGTCGCCCGCCACCACATCGCTGTCGGCGCGGCACTGCGTGCGCTCCAGGTTCAGGCCGGGGAAGGACGGGTCGCGCCCCGAGCCCCAGCACCGCGCCAGCGCATCGTCGGGCACGGGCACGCGGTAGCTGCCGTGGCGCTGTTCGCGCAGCGGTGTTTTCAAAAACCGGTCGGTCAGCACCTGCTGGTGCTCCACCAATTGCCGCGTCATCTCGCCATATGCAGCCTGGGTGATGGGCTGGGCGTTGGCCGCGCGCTGCACCAGCGCCTGGGCAAACTCGGCCGGGATCAAGAAGCTCACCTGCTCGCCATCCATGCGCTTGGCCACGTTCACGCCCAGCACCCGGCCTGCGTCGTCCACCGCCGGGCCGCCGCTCATGCCGGGGTTGAGCGTGCCGCCAAAAAAGATGCGCGGGTAAAAGCTGCGCTTGACCAGCCCGTTGTAGGTGCCCTCGGTCACGGCAAAGCCGATGTCCAGCGGGTTGCCCAGCGAGTAGATGCGCTCGCCCTGCGCCAGTGCTTCGTCGGTGGGCCGAAAGCCCAGCACCGGCGCTGCGGCCGTGCGGCCCTTGGCGCGCAGCACGGCCAGGTCGCGCTGCACGTCAAACGCCAGCAGCTCCACCTCGCCCTCTTGCCCCTCCATCGTCACGTACACGCCCCGGTAGCGCTCGGGCTCCAGCGCCAGCTGGCTGGCCACGTGGAAGTTGGTCACGATCAGCCCATCGGCCGATACAAAAAAACCCGAGCCAATCGACGCCTGCGTGCCCGCGTTGCGCAGCAGCGTGCGGATCTGCACCAGCTTGTCGCGCGACAGCTCGTAAATGCGCCGCGCATCGCGCGAGAGCAGGGCGGCATCGGCCCCGGCGGGCACAGCACCTGCAGCGGCCCCCGGTGGTGGGGCGTTGCCATCCACCGGGCTGCTGC
>NZ_QAIH01000288.1:2704-3446 GCF_003060895.1 Acidovorax sp. HMWF029
ATGCGGTGGCGGGTGAAGGGGCGTTCTGTGCATGGGCCGCCAGGGCGCAAAGCAGCAGAACCAGGGACGAGGTGGCCAGCCGCAGGGGCCGGATCAGGGGGAAGGGCATCGCGGTATTCTATGAACGCCCTGCACCGCCCCAGGCTCTCCCTGGGCAATCCATCCAATATCTACGCAGCCACGCACCATGCAAGAAAACCACACCTACCCCATCGGCACGCCCGGCCAACCCTGGGGCGACGCCGAACGCGACCAGTGGCGCGCGCGCCAGGTGCGCCAGCGCAGCCATGCCGACGATGTGCTGCGCGCCATCGACGCCCTGCGCAACCAGTGGGATGTGCAGCCCTACGGTGAGGTGGCCTATGCCAACGCCCACCACGCGCCCGAACACTTCCCCCTGCAGGCCCTGCGCAGCCGCCACTGGCAGCCCGGCCTGCCCAGCGTGCTGGTGACCGGCGGCGTGCACGGCTACGAAACCAGCGGCGTGCACGGCGCGCTGCGCTTTGCACAACAACATGCCGCCGAGTTTGCGGGCCGCGCCAACCTGCTGGTGGTGCCCTGCGTCAGCCCGTGGGCGTATGAGCGCATTCAGCGCTGGAACTTCGACGCCATCGACCCCAACCGCTCGTTCAAGGAGGGCTCGCCCGCGCAGGAATCCGCCGCCCTCATGCGCCTGGTGGCACAGCACCAGGCCCAATACGGCCAGCTTGCCGCCCACATCGACCTGCACGAAACCACCGAC
>NZ_QAIH01000289.1 GCF_003060895.1 Acidovorax sp. HMWF029
AGCTATAGCGAGCGAACCAGTGAAATGTGAGCACCCTTACCACCGCACCGGCCCCGCCTCATCCTCCCAAAAAATCCACCGGCTGGTCTCCGCATACGGCGAGGTCCCAATCGAATACGGGTCCATCCCCGCCTCGCTGCGCTCCAGCCGCACCAGGTAGCCGCCGTGGCTGGCGGCCCACAGCACGCTGCCGTCGGGGGCCATGTCCATGCCGCTGATGGTGCTGCCGATGTGGTGGCGCCACAGGGTTTGGCCGTCGTCGCCGAGGGCGTGCAGGTAGCCGTCGGCGTCGCCCAGGACCACCAGTCCGGGCTGGGTGGCCGAGGCGTAGACGCGGCAGCGGTCGTCCAGCGTGGGCAGGTCTTCTGCGTCAGTGGGCGCGGGTTGCGGTGCGTCTTGCTGCCCCTGCGCAGCGAGCGGCGAGAGCGGCACCGACAGTGTGCTGCCCCAGTACAGATGGCAGGAGTTGGCGAACAGGCGCGTGCCGTCGTGCGAGAACACCGCGTGGTGCGGGTAGGACGATTGCGGGTCGTACTCGGCCACCAGGGTGCCCTGGGCGTCGAGCAGGATGTGGCTGCTGTCCTGGTCGCCCACGGCGATGTGGTGTTCGTCGGGCGAGAGCGCCATGTGCAGCATGTCGAGCGCCAGCACGGTGACGGTCTGGCCGCCAGCCTCTTTGTCCATCTGGTTCTTGGGCCAGGTGTAGGGGCCGTCTTCGTCAAAGGTCTGCGGGTGCAGGCGTTGCACGCCGCCACCGTCGCTGCGGCCATCGCTGCCGCCGTTGGTCGTGGGCGTGAGCAGGTAGATGCCGGTGGGGTTGCGCAGCAGCACGCGCTGGCCGTCGTTGAAAGGGATGAGTTCGTCGCAGCGCTGCCCCAGCGGGCCGGGGGCCACGGGCACATGGGGCGGCAGGCCTTCGTTGCCATGGGGCAGGGCAAAGCGCGCAATCACCGGGCCGCCAAAGCCTTGGTGGGTGGTGATCTGCTGGCCGTCGCTCTGGGCAAAGATGTGCCGGTTGTGGGAGCGGCCCAGGCCGCGCAGTGTGGGCAGTGGCTGGTGGTGCGGGCCCTGCACGGCCACCCAGTGCGCGGTGTCGTGGTAGGCGGGGCCAATGCGCGCCAGCACGCGGCCATCGTCCAGCGCAATCACCGGGCCGATGAAGCAGCCCGCATTGGCTGCGCGCTGCACAAAGGCATCGGGGGCAAACGCAAAACGCTGGCGAAAGCGCTCGCCCAGGTCGGCGTCGGCATGCCGGTGCACCACGCGTGCCAGCTGCAGCACGGTGGGGGCGGCGGCCTTGCGCGGGTC
>NZ_QAIH01000290.1 GCF_003060895.1 Acidovorax sp. HMWF029
CAGCCACCGCTGCCCCCACCACCGCGCGCGCCACCCAGGTTCCGCCCGGCACAGCCATCCATGCCACGCTGCCCGGGGCCGATTTTTTTGATGCCTACGAGGTGACCGACCAGCACCCCGCGCGCTCGGCCCTGCAGTCATGGCTGGATGTGGCGGCCCGCACCCCGGCGTGGACGCGCGCCCTCATGTTTGTGCGCAACAAGGCCGTGCGCCTGGTGGGCCTGAAAGACCTGGGCCAGCTGGACGACGGCTACCCACCCGCCAGCGGCCGCCCTCTGCGCGACGCGCGCAGCTACCGCGTGGGCGACCGTGTGGGCATCTTCCGCATCCGCCACCTGAGCGATACCGAGGTGGTGATGGGCCAGGACGACAAGCACCTCGATGTGCAGGTGTCCATCTGCAAACAGCCCGCCGCCCCCGGCGCCGCGCCCCGGGTAGTGCTGAGCACGGTGGTGCACATCCACAACACACTGGGCCATGCCTACATGGCGGTGATCACCCCGATCCACCGCGTGATTGCGCGCGGCACAGCGCAGCGCCTGGCAGACCATGGCCAAAACTGACGCAGACGCCCCGCGCACCGGCAAGCTGGCGCGCAGCGCCATCACCGGGCTGGCGGCCGCGCGCATCGGCATGGCCGAGCTCTCGCACCGCACGCGCAAGCGCTCGGCCCAGGCGCAGGCCGAGCACGAGGCAGCGCTGGGCCGCATCCTGTTTGGTGCGCTGGGGCAGCTGCGGGGGTCGGCGCTCAAGGTGTCGCAGTTGCTCAGCATGCACCCGCAGCTGCTGCCCGAGGGCGTGCGGCGCGAGCTGGCCCGCGCCCACCACCAGGCCCCGCCGCTCAACCGCGCACTGGTGGGCCGCGTGTTCCGCCAGGCCTTCGGCCAGGAGCCCGAGGCGCTGTTTGACCACTTCGAGCCCATCGCGTTTGCCGCCGCCAGCCTGGGCCAGGTGCACCGCGCACAGCTGGCGGGCCATGGCACGGTGGCCGTGAAGGTGCAGTACCCCGGCATCGCCGCCACCATCGCCAGCGACATGCAGCTCATGCGAGCCGCGCTGCGCGCCCTGGCCCACACCGATCTGCCCCTGCCCACCGACACGGTGATGGACAGCGTGATGACCGAGATCGAGGCCACCCTGCTGCGCGAGGTGGACTACCTGCAAGAGGCCGAACAGCTGCAATGGTTTGCCCAGCACGCCGCACAGCCGGGGGTGGTGATGGCCCGGCCCATCCTGTCGCACACCCGCGCCCAGGTGCTCACACAGCAGTTTGTGCCCGGCCAGCCGTTGCAGGCCTGGCTGGCCACGCAACCGCCGCAGGCGCAGCGCGACCAGGCCGGGCAGCACCTGTGGGACTGGTTCATGCACTGCATCTTTGTGCTGGGCCGGGTGCATGCCGACCCCCACCCGGGCAACTTTCTGTTTGCGCCCGATGGCACAGTGGGCGTGCTGGACTTTGGCTGCACGCGCAGCCTGTCCACCGGGTTCCGGGCCCAGGTGGTGCAGGCATGGTCGGCACTGCTGCGGCCAGCGGACGACCCAGAGCGCCATGCGCTGGTGCTGCAGGCCTACCAGGCCCTGGGCCTGGCCGGGCCGGATGTCAGCCTGCCCACCTACCGCAGCGACCTGGCCCCGGCCCTGGCCGTGATGCAGGCCTGGCAGATCGAGCCCTTCACACAGGCGGTGTTCGACTTTGGGA
>NZ_QAIH01000291.1:0-15195 GCF_003060895.1 Acidovorax sp. HMWF029
GCGTGTGGCAGGCGCCGCAGTGGCCCACGCCCTGCACCAGGTAGGCGCCCCGGTTCCATTCGGGCGGGCGGGTCGGGTCGGGTTGGAAAGGCGTGGGGTCGTGGAACAGTGCGTTCCAGCCCACCATGAGCGGGCGCACGCTGAAGGGGAAGGTCAACTCGGTCTTGGGAACCTCGGCCCGCACGGCGGGCTGTGCCATCAGGTAAGCGTACAGCGCGGTCAGGTCGTCGTCACTCATCTTGGCGAACGACGTGTAGGGGAACGCAGGGTACAGGTGCTTGCCGTCGCGCGAGATGCCTTCGCGCATGGCGCGCTGGAAGGCGCTGAAGGACCACTGGCCTATGCCCGTCTCAGGGTCGGGCGTGAGGTTGGTGGTGGTGACCTTGCCGAATGGCGTTTCCATGGCGCGGCCGCCCGTGTTGGGCGTGCCACCGGGGGCGGTGTGGCACACCACGCAGTCACCCGCCGCGGCCAGCAGGCGGCCGCGCTCGATGGTGGCGGCGTTGTAGACCGAGGCACCCGCGGTCTGCACCACGGGGGCGATGGAGGGGCGCCAGCCCAGCAGCGCTGCGCCCATGGCGATGCCACCAGCGACCAGAGCCAAGGCGCGTGCCCAGGGGCTGCGTTTTGCGGGCCAAGTGGCGCTGGCAGGTACAGCGGGCACGGGAAGTTCCAACGTGGGCAACACTTCGGCCTGTTCCGCTGGCGGGGTTCCGCTAGCGGCGGCATTGCCCGCGCCACCGGGCAAGGGGCTGAGCCCGGCACGCACCACTTCGGGCGTGAAGGGCGGTGCGCGAAAGCGCACACCCGTCGCATCAAAAATCGCGTTGGCAATCGCCGCCGTGCCCGGCACGGACGACGACTCGCCGGAGCCCAGCGGCGCCTCGTCCTGCCGGGGCATGTGCATGACCTCGATGACCGGCACCTCGCGGAAGCTCAGGATGGGGTAGCTGCCCCATTCGCGGTTGTCCACGGCCTGCTTGACGGGCTCAAACGTCACCTGCTCCTTGAGCGCGCGGCTGGTGGTCTGCAGCACGTTGCCGTGCACCTGCTGCTCCACACCGGCGGGGTTCACCATCAGGCCCGCGTCGTGCCCCACCACCACGCGGCGCACATGCACCTCGCCGGTCTTTTTGTTGACCTCCACATCGGCCACCCAGGCCGCCCAGGCAGCGCCAAAGCCGGGCCATTTGCTATGGATGTAGCGGGCGTAGGCAAAGCCCTGGCCCTGCACCCAGTCACCTCGGTTGTCACCATCCAGCGGGCGCTGCTGCGGGCCGGTGCGGCGAATCCAGCCCGCCTTTTCGGCCGTGGCCTGCACCAGTTCGGCGGCGCGCGGGTCGTTCAGCAACTGCAGGCGAAACTGCACTGGGTCCACGCCCGCAGCGGTGGCCAGTTCGTCCACATAGGACTCGTGCGCGAAGGAATTGGGCAGTGCCGACACGCCGCGCAGCCACGATGCGCGCACGATGGGCGGCATGTCGTTGACGGCCACGCGCAGGTTGTCGTACTGGTAGGGCGGGCGCGCGGTGCGATCGCCCATCTCGTAGGCCTGGGCCACGGGCTCGATGGTGCGGGTGAGCAGCAGGGCCAGCGTGGGCGCGCCGTTGGAGGGGTAAGACGTTTCGAAGTCGTACACCGCCACGGTGCCATCGGCCTTGAGCCCGCCACGCACCTGCATGAGCTGCGCCGTACCCTTGGGCTCCCACAAATGTTCCTGCTCGCGCGTGAGCTGCACGCGCACCGGGGCGCCCACGGCGCGCGCGAGTAGTGCGGCGTCGGCTGCCACATCATCGGCCCCGTTGCGGCCGTAGCAGCCTGCGGCCTCCATGCGGATGAGGTCGATGTCAACATCGGCTAGGCCCATCAGGCGGGCCAGGTCGGCGCGCAGCACATGGGGGTTTTGCGTGCCAGCCCACACCGTCATGCGCGGGCGGCCGGTGCTGTCATCACTGCGCCATTCGGCCACCGCGCAGGATGGGCCGATGGAGCCGTGCATCTGGTAGGGCCACACATAGGTGCGCGGCATGGGCTGGCCGTTGGCAGACAGCGCGGCCAGGGCGCCCTCCACATCGCCCTCGTCCACCAGGCGGCGCTGGGTGGCGGGGTTGGCGCGGATGGCTTGTTCCAGCGCCTCGGTGCTGTCCTGGCGCGGGAAGCCGGGCCAGTCCTTCCAGCGCACTTTCAGATCGCGCAGGGCTTGCTCGGCCTGTTCCTCACGCTCGGCCACGACGCCCACAAAGTCGCGGATGACCACCACGGCGCGGATGCCGGGGATGTGCGCGATGGACTGCTGGTCCACCGATTCGAGTGTGTTGCCGATGAAGTCGCCATGGTCGGCCCCCGCATACGGCGGGCGCACCACGCGGCCGTGCAGCATGCCGGGCACGCGCATGTCGTGCACGAAGACCAGCTCGCCGCTGACCTTGGCGGGGATGTCCACGCGCGGCACGGACTGGCCGACCAAGGTGTAATCGGCGGCAGCCTTGGTGGGCGTGGCATCCACCAGCTCCAGCGTGGTGTGCGCGCCCGCCAGCAGTGCGCCATAGGCCAGCTGGCGCGACGGGTCTGAGGCGACCTGCACCACACCGGCACGCACCTGCAGTGCCTCCACCGGCACGCCCAGCTGCTTTGCGGCCTGCGCCACCAGCCAGTGGCGCGCCTGCGCAGCGGCGGTGCGCAGGGGCTTGGCGTGGATCTGGATGGATGCGCTGGCAATGGTGGCGCCCTGGTTGGGCGCGCGCGTGGTGTCGCCCAGCACCATGTTCACCTGCGCCATCGGCACATCCAGTTCCTCGGCCACGATCTGCGCGAGTGCAGTGCGGATGCCGGTGCCCAGATCCACATGGCCGCTCAGCGCAGTCACGCTGCCGTCGTCCCACACGGCGATCAGGATCTCCACGCCCTCGGCCGGGTTGCCTGCCACCAGCGCGGGCTGGCCCTTGACGGGCGGTGGCGCGGGCGGCGGGTTGCGCACCACCAGCAGCACGCCCTGCGCGGCATGGAAGTCGGCACGGGTGAGCGGGCTGTGGGCGCGCAGGGGCGCGGCGTTGTCAGGTGTGGCGCTCATGCCTGAGCCTCGCGCATCAGCACCGCCGCGCGCAGCACGGCGCGCATGATTTCGACATGCGTGCCGCAGCGGCACAGGTTGCCCGACAGCTCGCGGCGCACGGCGGCTTCGTCGGGGTCTGGGTTGCGCTCCAGCAAGGCCACGGCCATCATCACCATGCCGTTGAGGCAATAGCCGCATTGCGCGGCCTGCTCATCCACAAAGGCCTGCTGCACCGGGTGAAGCCCTGCGGTGCGGCTGCAGCGCCTGGGCAGCCCTTCCAGCGTGGTCACCTCGCGGCCTGCCACGCCCTGCGCCGGGATCACGCAGGCCCGCGCGGCAATGCCATCCACCAGCACCGTGCACGCCCCGCACTGCCCCAAGCCGCAACCGTACTTGGGGCCGTTGAGGGCCAAGTCGTTGCGCAGCACGTGCAGCAGCGTGGCACTGGCCAAGGTGCTTTGCGGCAGGACAAACGGCTGGCCATTGACGACAACCGAGGAGTGTGAAGCGGGCGCGTGCATGTCTCGGTGGGTTGTTCTCAGCGTCGCAGCGACCCGCTGCGCGTGTACATCTCCAGGTCCACAAAATTCGAGCCATTGTGGCTACCCGGGCCGTACTGCAGCGGAAAGTCGCCAATCTTGGTGGTACCCATGTCTTCCATGGCCTTGATGAAGCTTTCGCGCGTGAGGTTGCGCCCCGCGCGCTTGAGGCCTTCCACAAACACGCGCGCGGCGATATAGCCCTCCAGCATGGTGTAGCTGTCGATCTTCTCGCCCGCGTCCGCGCGGTCCTTGCGGTAGTCAGCCACGATACCCATGCGGCTGGCCTGCGGCGAGGGCACGATGCTGGCGGTGACCAGCCCTTCGATGCCGCCGTTCAGGCGCTGGGCCGACCCCGGTGCATCGGTGATGCCCACCGAGATGGTGTACAGCGGCGAGGCTGCGCCCGCCGCCCGGTAGTCGCGCAGGAACACCTCCACCATCTTGCCCGCCATGATCATCACCACGGCGCCCGGCTGTGCCTTGGTGAGCTGCGCGACCTGGGGCTTGGCGTCGGTGGCGGCGATCTCCATGGGCACGGAATCGACCACCTTGACCTTCAGGCCCTGGGCGATCTGCAGGCAGGTGTCGAGGTTGGATTTGCCGAACGCGCTGCTCTGGTAGATGACGGCAATGTTGTTGATGCCCAGCGTGGCCAGGTGCCCCACGATCTTGCGCAACTCGGTCTCGTAGCTGGCGCGCACGTGGAACAGGTAGCGGTTGTGCGTGGTACGAAAAGACGTGGTACCCACGAGCGGCGCGAACATGGGCACACCCGCTTTTTCTGCCAGGGGCATGGCGGCGATGAGGTTGCCGGTGGCCACATAGCCGATCAGGGCGAAGACCTTGTCTTCGTCAATGAGCTTGGCCGTGTTCTCGGCCGTCTTCTTGGGCTCGTACGCATCGTCGTGCGACACCAGCTCCAGCGTGCGCCCATTCACGCCACCGGTCTTGTTGACCTTGTCGAACGCCAGCGCAATGCCGGCCTTGTAGTCCACCCCGAAATCCTTGGCCGGGCCAGTGAACACGGCCGACTGCCCCACCTTGATGCGGGTGTCTGTCACCCCGGTCTCGGCAGCTGCCGGGCCTGCCCATGCCACCCCCGCAACCGCCAGGCCCACCATGGCGCTGCGGCGGTCGATGCATCCATCCACCACTTCTCGACACTTCATGTAGTGCTCCTTACATCAAAAGGCAAAGTTTCCGCGTGGGGGCAAACATCGTGCAAGTGCTTGTAGAGGTGTTTTTTGTAACCAACGGCACACGTGGGTCACACACCACAGGTGCGCGTTGGCAGCGGGGGGTCAGACGCTGAGGTAGGCGCGCCGCACCTCGTCGTTGGCGGCCAGCTCGGCCATGCTGGCTTGGTAGCGGATCTGGCCCTTTTCGAGCACGTAGGCGCGGTCGGAGACCAGCTCGGCAAAGTGCATGTTCTGCTCGGACAGCAGAATGCTCACACCCTGTTCTTTCAGCTCCAGGATCATGTGTGCCATCTGCTCCACGATCACAGGAGCCACACCTTCGGAGGGCTCGTCCAGCAACACCAAATAGGGGTTGCCCATGAGCGTGCGGGCCACCGTGAGCATCTGCTGCTCGCCACCGCTCATGCGGCCGCCGGGGCGCTGGGGCATCTCGCCCAAGTTGGGGAAGAGCTTGAACAGGCGCTCGGGCGTCCACACCGGGGCGGCCGCACCGTCGGGCCAAGTACGGGCGGACTGGCGGCCTACCTCCAGGTTCTCCATCACCGTGAGGTCGGTGAACACGCGGCGGTCTTCGGGCACAAAGCCCAGGCCCAGGCGCGCGGCGTCGTGCGGGTCGCTTTTGGAGAGGTCGCGCCCCATGAACTGGATGCTGCCCTTGCGCTTGGCCAGCATGCCCATCAGCGTCTTGAGCGTGGTGGACTTGCCTGCGCCGTTGCGGCCCATCAGCGCCACGACTTCGCCACGGCGCACGTCCAGGTCCACGTCGTACAGGATTTGTGCGGCACCGTACCAGGCCTGCAGGCCCTTGGCCTGGAGCAGCAGTTCTTTGGGGTTGTGGGTCGTCATGGTCATGCCGCCTCCGCATTGGCTGCGGTTTTCTTCTCGAAGGTCTTGCCGGTGCCGAAGTAGACCTCCTGCACCTTGGGGTGGTCTCGCAGCTCCAGCGGCTTGCCCTCGGCAATCAGGCGCCCGCGCGCCAGCACGATCATGCGGTCGGCGTAGGCAAACACTACGTCCATGCTGTGCTCGGTGAAAAGCACCGCCATGTTGCGGTCGATCACCAGCTGTTTGGTCAGCGCCATGAGTTCGTTGCGCTCCTTGGGCGCCATGCCGGCAGTGGGTTCGTCCATGAGCAGCAGCTTGGGAGAATTGGCCATGGCAATCGCCAACTCCACGCGCTTCACATCGCCGTAGGCGAGCACGCTACAGGGCCGGTCGGCCTGCGACTTCATGCCCACCTGGTCGAGCAGCGCCAGGGCTTCCTCGCGCTTGTGGTCGGCAGCCCTGCGCCATAGGGAGAACAGCAGACCATCGTGAGAGATCAGTGCCATCTGCACGTTCTCCACCACCGTGAGCGATGCAAAGGTTTCGGCGATCTGGAAGGTGCGGCCCACGCCCATGCGCCAGATGTCGCGCGGCTTGCGACCCACCAGCTCCTGGCCGTCCAGCTGGATGGAACCTGCATCAGCAGGCAGCTGGCCGTTGACCATGTTGAAGGTGGTGGACTTGCCCGCGCCGTTGGGGCCGATGAGCGCCAGCAGCTCGCCAGCCGCCAGTTCGAAGTGGATGCCATCCACCGCCTTGACGCCGCCAAACGATTTGCCCAGGCCGGTGACTTTGAGGAGGCTCATGCTGTGCTCTCCTTGGCGTTCTTGGTGTTCTTGGTGTTCTTGGCGTCGCGCATGTTGTCAAAAATCTGCTTGATGGTGCCTGCAATGCCGCGCGGAAACAGCAGCACCAGGATGAGGATGATGGCGCCCAGCATGGCACGCCAGTAGTCGGTGTTGCGCGCCACGGTGTCGTGCAGCCAGGTGAAGGTGACCGCGCCCACCACGGGGCCTGCGAGCGTCTGGATGCCGCCAAGCAGCACCATCACCAACCCGTCCACCGATTTGCCCACGGCCAGCGACTCCGGCGAAATGCTGCCCTTAGAGAACGCATACAGCGCCCCCGCCAGCCCTGCAGCTGTGCCTGCCACCACAAACGCCGCCCACTGCATGCGCTTGACGTCGATGCCGATGGCGTCGGCCCGCAGCACCGAGTCGCGCCCCGCGCGCAGCGCATAGCCAAACGGCGAGAACAGCACGCGGCGCAGCCACCACACCCCTGCCCCCACCAGTGCCAACGTGAGCCAGTAATACATGCGCTTGTCTGCCAGCCAGGCCGCAGGCCACACGCCTGTGAGGCCGTTGCTGCCACCCGTGAAACTGTCCCACTGGTAGGTGATAGCCCAAGTGATCTGGGCGAAGGCCAGTGTCAACATGGCCAGGTACACACCCGACAGCCGCACCGCAAACCACCCGTAGACAAACGCCCCGGCCGCCGCCACCAGCGGCGCCACCACCAGTGCGATCTCCATCGGAAGCCCGAGCGAGCGCACCAGCAGGGCCGCACCATAGGCGCCCAGCCCGAAGTAGGCGGCATGGCCGAAGGAGTGCATGCCCGCAGGGCCCATGATGAAGTGAAGGCTGGCCGCAAACAACGCTGCGATCAGCAGGTCAATCAGCAACACCGTGGTGTACGGCGACTGCGCTGTCAGCAGCGGCGCTGCCGCCAGCAGCAGGCCCAGAACGGCGGCCGCCACCAGGTAAGCCTTGCCAGGCCGGCGCAGCGGCTCCTCCTGCATGCCCACGTAGCGGCTGGGCGCCTGCGGTCGGCCGAACAGGCCCCACGGGCGCCAGACCAGCACCACCGCCATCACCAGAAAATCCACCACCAGGGTCAGCTTGGAAAACGAAACACTCAGGCCAAACACATCGACCACACCCAGCCAGATGCAGATGGCCTTGATCTCAGAGATCAGCAGGGCTGCGGCGTACGCACCCGGGATGGAGCCCATGCCACCCACCACCACCACCACGAAGGCGGCACCGATGGTGTGCAGGTCCATCTCCAGCGTCGCGGGCTCGCGCGGCAGTTGCAGTGCGCCACCCAGCCCGGCCAGCATCGCGCCCAGCGCAAACACGGCCGTGAACAGCCAGGCCTGGTTGACGCCCAGGGCGCTCACCATCTCGCGGTCTTGCGTGGCTGCACGCACCAGCGTGCCAAACCGGGTGCGCGTGAGGAGCAGCCAGACCGCGCCCAGCACCAGCGGACCGACCACGATGAGGAACAGGTCGTAGGTGGGAAACTGCCGCCCGAGCAGGCTGACGGAACCCGAAAGGCCCGGCGCGCGCGGGCCCAGCAGTTCATCGGGGCCCCAGAGCCACAGCACGGCGTCCTTGATGACCAGCACCAGCGCAAACGTGGCCAGCAGCTGGAACAGCTCGGGCGCCTTGTAGATGCGGCGCAGCAGCACCACCTCGATCAGCGCCCCCAGCACACCAACAATCAATGCTGCCAGCGGCAAGGCCACCCAGAAGCCCAGGGCACCGCTCAGGCGCTCGACCAGCGAGTACGCGACGTAGATGCCCACCATGAAGAACGAGCCATGGGCAAAGTTCACGATGCGGGTCACGCCAAAGATCAGCGACAGACCCGCCGCCACAAGGAACAGCGACGACGCGCTCGCAAGCCCGTTGATGAGCTGAACGATGAAACCCGAAAAACTCATGTTCGATACACCCTGTAGGGCCCGTTCACACCATTTTTGCCAGCGCGAAGGCCATGAAAGAATCCGACCGTGCCCCAGCCGACACCAGACAGCACCCGCAGAATCCGCCTGTGCCGGACCGCCGGTAGTGTCTGCCGGGGCCGAGACGCCGCAGGCGCCTCAAACCTCAGAGGAATCAATCAGCGCTTCGTGACTTCTTCACGTCGGCAGCGGACGGCTGATACCTGGCATCGGCACCATCCAGGTAGACGTAGTCGACCATCACGCCCTTGCCGCCTTCGTTCTTGGTGCGCCCGACAAACGCGCCCATGGTGGCCTGATGGTCTTCAGGCCGGTAGGTGATCTTGCCGAACGGGGTGTCCACCTGCAGTCCCTTGAAGGCAGCGACCAGCTTGTCAGTGTCGGTGCTCTTGGCTTTGGCAATACCGGCCGCAGCCGACTTGATCATGCTGTAGCCCACCACCGAACCCAGGCGCGGGTAGTCCTTGAACTTGGCCTGGTAAGCCTGCTCGAACGCCTTGTGTGCTGGGGTGTTGATGCCGTACCAGGGATAGCCAGTTACCAGCCAGCCGTTGGGGGCCTCGTCTTTCAGAGGGTCCAGGTATTCGGGTTCGCCCGTCAGCACGCTGACCACCTCGATGCCCTTGAAGAGGCCGCGCGTGTTTCCTTCACGCACGAACTTCGACAAGTCTGCGCCAAACAGCACGTTGAAGATCGCGTCGGGCTTGGCATCCGACAGCGCTTGCACCACGCTGCCGGCGTCCACCCGGCCCAGTGGCGTGGCTTGTTCGGCCACAAACTCCACGTCGGGCTGGGCGGCTTTGAGCAGTTGCTTGAACGCCGCCACAGCAGACTGCCCGTACTCGTAGTTGGGGTAGACCACGGCCCAGCGCTTTTTCTTCATCTTAGCGGCCTCGGGCACCAGCATGGCGGCCTGCATGTAGGTGCCAGGGCGCAGGCGGAAGGTGTACTGGTTGCCACCCTGCCAGGTCATCTTGTCCGTCAGCGGCTCGCCTGCGAGAAAGAAGAACTTCTTCTGCTTGGCGAAGTCGGCCACCGCCAGGCCGGTGTTCGACAGGAAGGTGCCAGCCAGCACATCGACCTTCTCGCGCGACACCAGCTCTTCGGCCACACGAACGGCGTCGCCGGGGTTGGCGTTGTCGTCGCGCGTGATCAGTTCGATCTTCTTGCCATTGACGCCGCCCGCAGCGTTGATCTCATCGACCGCCAGCTCCATGCCCTTCTTGTAGGGCTCCAGGAAAGCGGGCTGCGCCTTGTAGCTGTTGACCTCGCCAATCTTGATCACGCCCTGGGCAAATACAGGGGCCAGGGTAAGGGCCAATGCAGCCGCAGCCGTGGCACGCATGAGGTTTCGTCGCATCGTCATGGGGAGACTCCTGAAGGATGGTTGGAGAGAGATCGAACGGGGGTGAGACGGACAGGTGTGTGTTGTGCGCGCGCCGGGCTCAGCGCAGGCCATCAACGCCCTGTATTTCAGAGGCCGTGAGGCCGCCGACACGTGGCAACGGCCGCCCGCTGTCCGTCACGACAACGGCCACCACGATTTCATGGGCGCGCGGGGCATCGGCCACACGGGCTTCCATGGCGTCGAAATGGCTGCGCACGTAAGCCGCATCCTTGTGGCCCAGGGGCACGTCGATGGCCGTGCCGAGACCTCCCATTTTCTTGCTGGATGGGACCAGTGCGGCGCCCTTCTCCACTGCCACACGCAGTGGTGCGCCTAGCTTGGGGTGGAGGATAGCGGCGGCGTGCTCCAGCTCGCCCGCTTCGCCCACGATGGCGGCCTTGCCATAGCTGTGCGCATCGCCCGGAGCAATGCCCAGGGCCTGCACGCAGCGGGCGCCCAACAGCCCCCCCAGCTCCTCACCGATGGCGATGAGTTCGTCGAGGTTCTCCAAATAGCGGCCTGCGCAGGGGTTCTCGATCACGGCCATGGCCAGTGCCTTGCGCACCGGGGGTTGAACGTCACGCCCCATTTCCACGCGGACTTCGTCGGTCTGGACGATGATCTTTCGAATCTTGGCTGGCATTTTTTGACTCCTTGCGATCTTGTCTTGTTCGATGGTGTGCGGGTCGGCGTGCGGCTCAGCGCAGGCCGTTCCACTGGCTGATGTCTGCCGCCTTGAGCCCTCCGACGCGGGCGTGGATGCGCGGGCCCGTGGTCATGGCGAGTATGAACACGATCTCATCAGCGGAGGGCGCACCCGGAACACGCACTTCGATGGCGTCGAAATGGCTGCGCACATAGCTGGCGTTGATATGGGTTAGCGGCACATCCAGCGCCGCGCCGGGGCCGCCCACTTTCTTGGTGGAGGGCACGATGGACAGCGCGTTGGCGGGCTGCCCGGTCTTCTCCTCTGCCTGGCCCTTGGCGTAGGCGTTGCGGTCGCCTTTCCAGCCCAGCAGTTCGCGCATGGCGTAGCCACCGGGCACATGCCACAGCGCGCCGTGTTCCAGCTCGCCGGCCGCGCCCACGATGGCACCCTTGCCATAGGTCTCGATGCGCTCGGCGGGCACGCCCATGGCCTTCAGGAGGCGTTGGGCCATGTCCAGGCCCACGTCCTGCAGCGCGTCCATCGTGGGGAGGATGTCGGGCTCATACCGTCCCGCAAATGGGTTGGTCAGCACCGCGCCGATGGCACCACGCAGCAGCGGTACATCGGCCACCGGCCCGAATTCGTGCCGGATTTCCTCAAGATGGGTGAAAACGCGTCGTATCTGGATCATTTTGAAGACCTGTGCATTTCGTTAAGCAAATACTGAACCAACTTCCGATTCCACCCCTGCAATTCGGGGCCACGCTGCATGCGCCAGCGCCTGAGGCGCCGAGGTCGCCATCAACTGCCCCTGGCACGCCAGCAGCGCAAACCACAGCAGGCCGCCGGACTGCAATTCTTGCGCTTTTTGTAACCCCTGGTGCAAGGCCTGGCGCACCGCCTCTTCAGGCAAGGCAGGGACATCCACGGTGACAGGAATGGCACCCAGGTCACTGTCGTCCCGCACCTGCCACGCGGGCATGCGGACAATTCGCGCATCGGCCACATTTACCGCGTTGGCCACCATGGTCGCCGCTGCATCCGCCTGCGCCGCCGTGCGCGCCAGCACCGTCACGCTGTCCGCAATGCCGAGCGACTGGCTGCGCCCGCGCCAGCCGCTGGTGGCCACACCGCGCACCGGCATGGCGCTGTCGATGCGTATGTGCCCATCCAGCACCAGGCCGTCGCGCAACTGTGCGGCATTCAGTGCAGCGATATCAGCGTACACCCCCACCGTGACCGACTGGCCGGGCGCCAGGTGCAGCGCAATGTCGCCGCCGTTGTTGACCCAGGCGCGGTCTATGCCCGGCTGCTCGTAGCAGGCCAGAATCTCCTGCGCCACTGCACCCGCCACGGCCGCCATCGATGTGATGAAGCCTGCGCGGAAGGGACCGCAGGCGGCCCACATGCGGCGCGCCACCACGCCCTGCACACAACAGCGCTCACCCACTGACGCCCGCAGTCCGGGCAGTTCATTCACCAGCTCCTGCAGCAGCACTTCAAAGCGTTGCCAGGCACGTTCGTGCGCCTGGGCCACAGCATCGCGCGCCCCTTCGGCCTGGAGGATCAGGTCCATCGGGCCATGCTGGAAATGCCAGCGGCCATCGGACAGGAGCTTGCGAGCGGCTTGCATGTGTGTTTCAGTATTCACCGCAGGGCGCACCGCCCGCAGCCGTAAACACCGGCGCGGCCCCCGCCAGAGACGCCGAGCAAGGGCCGCCCCGCAGCGAGGGTGTCGTCCCCCTGGAGGGGGAAGGCGCAAAGCGACTCAGGGGGTGTTTCATATCAGCCCAGCAGGGGTGGGCGGCCCAGCGGCCACGGATTGGCGGCAGGCAAGGTCTGCCACACGCGCGCCTGCGGTGCACCGTCGTTGTGCCACGCGCCGCGCTCCAGCACTTCGCGCAGGCTGCGGATCTGCTCGGTGTGGCCGCCCAGCGCTTCGTAGTCCACACGGCGCATGCTGAACTCGATGGGCGCCACGATGGCGGGGGTGGGCACGGTGCCAAAGCTGTTGTCCGGCATGCGCAGCACGTCGGCCATCACGGTGATACCGCCGCCCGGCCACACATAGGCGGGGGCTCCGCCACAGGTCACGTTGACTAGCGCGCTCTTGATGGAGCGCGTGAGAAGCACCGGGTTCTCGGTGACGCCTGCGCGCAGGCTGCCGCCTGCACCGCCAAGGAACAGCACGGATGCCAGCGAGGGCTCGCAGTTCTCACCGATGCGGTCCACGATACGGCGGATTTCGGCGGGCATCTCGACCTCCACAGGAACCAGGGCTTCGTCGAGCACGTACCAACTCGCGTGCTCCCCGGTGGTGGAGGTCATCAACAGGCGCAACCCCGGCCAGGCGACGGATACGTCCCAGCCTTCGATGATGGACAGCGGGTCGGCAATGTCGGTGCCCCCCCAGCCGGTGCCGGGGTTGGCCACCTGAAAGTAGCGGCCCGGCGTGGACTTGCGCCCGCGCATCTGAATGCCTGAAGGCTTCATGTCCAGGCAACGGCCCGCCTGATGCTCGGTGAGCACGCCGGTGATGTGGTCGTCCACCACCACCACCTCGTCCGCATGGCCGAAGAACTGGCGCGCAAAGATGCCAACGGCCGCCGAGCCGCAACCCACGCGCATGCGCTGCTCGGCCACACCATTGACGATGGGCGCGCGCCCCGCCTGGATCACGAGCTGCGAGCCACCGTCGATGGTGAACTCCACGGCCTGCTTGTTGCCCAGCGCCTGCATCATCTCGGCCGTGATACGGCCTTCTTTCTTGGTGCCGCCGGTGAGGTGGTGCACGCCGCCGAGCGACAGCATCTGCGAGCCGTATTCCGCCGTGGTCACATGGCCCACCACCTCGCCCTTGCAGCGCACATTGGCCTGCTCGGAGCCGAGGAACCGGTCGGTGTCGATCTTCACCTTGAAGCTGCAGTAGCTGAAGATGCCCTCGGTGACCACGGTGACCATGTCCACGCCGTCGGTTTGGGAGCCCACGATGAAGGGCGCAGGTTTGTAGTCCGGGTAGGTGGTGGACGAGCCCACGCCCGTTACGAACACCTCCTCAGACAGCAGCAGATCGCCGTTCCATGTGGGTTCTAAAGTCACCTCGGAATCAACGCCTTCTTTTGGCTGTGCTCGGCCTACAAACGGCACCAGCGTGGCCGCGCCCGCCTCCAGGGTCTTGCGCAGCAGCACCACCGGGTCCAGCCGCACCAGCACGCCCGACTGGTTGGCGTATCGGTCGCAAGCCCCTGCGCGGCCTTCGGAAATCTGGCACAGCACCGGGCACGCATTGCACTCGACCTTGGCAGCGTTCATGCGCTCGTTGCGGGGCCGAGCGCGCTCGAGCACCTGCGGCAACTCTGGCGCATCCATGCCCGGAAGCCCATCGGTCTTGGTGTGTTCAGTCATCGTGACGACCCGTTCATTGCATTGTTGCAAGTGCTTGTACGCGCTTTGCATTTTGTGTAGCATTCACTTAACTTAAATGTTGTGAACACTACATTTCATGTCAATGTAGCGGAATCAACCAGACTCTGCAACGGTGTTTTTGCGCCCCCAAAAACGGTGCAAGAGGAGCCCCAGAATGACGCACGTTGTGACGGACGCATGCATTCGGTGCAAGTACACCGACTGCGTCGATGTGTGCCCGGTGGACTGCTTCAAGGAAGGACCAGAGTTTCTGGTCATCGACCCCGACGAATGTATCGACTGCGCGGTGTGCATTCCGGAGTGCCCGGCCAATGCCATCTATGCCGAAGACGACCTGCCCGAAGGCATGGAAATCTTCCTGCAGTTCAACAAAAAGCTGGCACCTACGCTACCCCCGATCACCAAAAGAAAAGCGGCTTTGCCAGATGCGGAACAATGGAGGGTTGTGAGCCACAAGCTTTCCGGCCTGGACATCGCGCTTTAAGGCGTTCCGGGGCCTGTACTTCAGCCAGTTTTTCTTATTAGCTTCCAACTTTTCCATCTAACGCACCATGAGCGCCTTTCTTGAAGAACGCGTCCTGTCCGTCCACCACTGGACGGACCGCCTTTTCTCCTTCACCACCACACGCGACACCGCGCTGCGCTTCTCCAACGGCCATTTCACGATGATTGGCCTGCGCGGCGAAAACGGCAAACCCCTGCTGCGCGCTTACAGCATTGCCAGCGCCAACTACGAAGAGCACCTGGAGTTCCTGTCCATCAAGGTGCCTGACGGCCCGCTGACCTCGCGCCTGCAGCACATCCAGGTGGGCGACACCATCGTGGTGGGCAAGAAGCCCACTGGCACCCTGCTGATCGACTACCTGCTGCCCGCCAAGCGCCTGTACATGCTCTCCACCGGCACTGGCGTGGCCCCGTTCCTGAGCCTGATGCGCGACCCCGAGACCTACGAGAAGTTCGAAGAGGTCATCCTGGTGCACGGCGTGCGCGAGGTGAAGGAACTGGCCTACCACGACTACATCACCGAGGAGCTGCCAAAGCACGAGTTCCTGGGCGAGATCGTCTCCAAGCAGCTCAAGTACTACCCCACCGTGACGCGCGAGCCCTTCAAGAACCAGGGCCGCGTGACCACAGTGATCGAAAACGGCCAGCTGGCGCGCGACCTGGGCCTGCCCGCGCTGAACCCCGCCGAAGACCGCGTGATGATCTGCGGCAGCCCCGAGATGCTGCGTGACCTCAAGCACATGATGGAAGAGCGTGGCTTCAAGGAAGGCAACACCACGAAGCCCGGCGACTTCGTGATCGAACGCGCGTTCGCAGAGCAGTGATCCCCCGGCGGCCCCCTTACCGGGGGCTCGCCTCATCC
>NZ_QAIH01000291.1:15253-15985 GCF_003060895.1 Acidovorax sp. HMWF029
GCGCGACAACATCCTGAAAGCGGCGACCAAGGTGTTCGCACGCTACGGCTACGAAGGCGGCAGCGTCGAGAAGATCTCCAAGGCAGCCAAGTCCTTCGACCGGATGATCTACTACTACTTCGGCAGCAAGGAAGGCCTGTTCATCGAGGTGCTGGAGGAAACCTACCGGCGCATGAACGATGCGGAATCCAAACTGGACCTGGACACCGCCAAGCCGGTGGAGGCGCTGCAGGCCGTGATCCGCTTTGTGGTGGGCTACTACCGCAAGAACCCCGAGTTCATCACCCTGCTCAACACCGAGAACCTGCACAAGGGCAAGCACATCTCCAAATCGATGCGCGCCCGTGAATATTCTTCGCCCGCCATCGAGGTGATCCGCCGCGTGCTCGACAGCGGCCAGGCGCAGGGCCTGTTTCGCAAGGACGTGTCAGCGCGCGATGTGTACCTGCTTATCGCCGCCACGGGCTACTTCTACATGTCCAACCGGCACACGCTGTCGGCCTTTCTGGGCGAAGACCTGGAAACGCCCGACGCGCTGGCGCACTGGGAGTCGTTTGTCATCGACAGCGTGCTGCGCACCGTGGCACCCGGCCCCCACCTACCCAAGGGCAAGGCGGCAGCAACGGCCTGAATCAACAAGAGGTTTTTCCCTGCGGGGTCCCGCGTGGCGCCCCGCCCCCACCCCACGAGGAGAATCCATGGCAGAAGCAGCAGCAGGCGGCAAATCGGGCA
>NZ_QAIH01000291.1:16001-17867 GCF_003060895.1 Acidovorax sp. HMWF029
CTGGACCGCCCCATCCTCGACGCCGACACCATCGTGGTGAATGACGGCCTCATCGTGGCCGTGGGCCGCTACAAAAACTGCGACACCGACCACGCCCACACCGTGATCGACGCACGCCAGACCTGCGTCGCGCCGGGCCTGATCGACAGCCACGTGCACCCCGTGTTTGGCGACTGGACGCCGCGCCAGAACCAGATCGGGTGGATCGACTCCACCATGAACGGTGGCGTGACCACCATGGTCTCGGCCGGTGAAGTGCACCTGCCCGGCCGCCCCAAGGACATCGTGGGCCTGAAGGCCCTGGCCATCACCGCGCAGCGCTCTTTCGACAACTTCCGCCCCGGTGGCGTGAAGGTGATTGCAGGCGCCCCGGTCATCGAGAAAGGCATGACCGAGCAGGACTTCAAGGACCTGGCCGACGCCGGTGTGACCCTGCTGGGCGAGGTGGGTCTGGGCTCCGTCAAGGCGGGCTATGAGGCCAAAGAGATGGTGGCCTGGGCGCGCAAGCATGGCATCCAGAGCACCATCCACACGGGCGGGCCGTCCATCCCCGGCTCGGGCCTGATCGACAAGGACGTGGTGCTCGAGGCCGATGCGGACGTGATCGGCCACATCAACGGCGGCCACACCTCGCTGCCCTGGAAGCATGTGTGCGAACTGTGTGAGAAGTCGTCCCGCGCGATCGAGCTGGTGCACAACGGCAACGAGAAGATCGCCATCCAGGCCGCGCGGGCGGCCATCGAACTCAAGTGCCCACACCGCGTGATCCTGGGCACCGACGGCCCGGCGGGCTCGGGCGTGCAGCCGCTGGGCATGCTGCGCATGATTGCGCTGATATCGAGCTTTGCCGACATCCCTGCCGAACTGGTGTTCTGCTTTGCCACAGGCAACACGGCGCGCATCCGCAACCTGAACTGCGGCCTGATCGAAGTGGGCCGCGCGGCGGACTTCGTCTTCATGGACCGGGCGCAGCACACGGCGGGCGCCACGCTGCTGGAGAGCGTGCAGCTGGGAGACATCCCGGGCATCGGCATGGTGATGATCGACGGCCTGGTGCGCTGCGGGCGCAGCCGCAACACGCCGCCCGCGACCGAGATCCCGGTGGTGCTGTAACTTGCCAACCAGCCCACCAGCCACGAAAAAAGCCCGCGTTTGCGGGCTTTTGATTTGGGGGAAGCGACTGGCTCAGTAGGTGTCCGACACCCGCACCGTACCTGGCTGCGGCTGGGCATAGGGTTCCGCAGCGCGGGCCGTGCCGCCCTGGTCCATGCGGAAGCCCTTGCCCTGCAGCACCACGGGCGTGCCTACGGCAGTGGGTTCTGCGCGCTGGAAGTGGCGCAGCGAGCCATCCTCCATGCGCACGGCGACCTGGTACACGGTGGTGGTGCGCGTGCGCTCTTCCACCTTGTGGCCCACATAACCGCCGCCCACAGCGCCCAGCACGGTGGCAGCGGTGCGGCCGCCGCCCTTGCCGATCTGGTTGCCCACCACGGCACCCAGCACGCCACCGGCCACTGCGCCGACGCCCGTGGCGGGGGCGGCTTGTTGCACGGCCTGCACCGATTCGACCCGGCCGCAGCTGCGGCACACCGGTGCGGCAGCCTGCACGGGCTTCGCGGGGCCTGCACCCAGGGGGGTGCCCTGACCGCCCGGCACCTCTGCTGGGCGCTGCGCGGCCTGGCCCTGGGGTGCCCGGCCGTTTGCTACGGTATTGATAGCTGACTGGGCATACTGGTCGCGCGCAGAAGGCCTTTTTTCTTCAATAATTTCTGCCTCAGGCGTGCGGGGCGCGGCGGCCAGCTGCGCGGGGGCCATGGCCGGGGTGGTGGCTACAGCGGGCGCGCGTTGTTGCTGCAACACCAGAGT
>NZ_QAIH01000031.1 GCF_003060895.1 Acidovorax sp. HMWF029
GATCCTGGACGACGACCCGCATGTGCTGGGCGCCTGGTCGGCCCTGCTGGGCAGCTGGGGGCTGCAGGTCTGCCTGGCATCCGATGCTCGGCAGGCCTTTGCACATGTGGACACCGGCCAGGCCATCGATGTGGTGCTGTGCGACCAGCGGCTGCGCTCGGGCGAAAGCGGGTTTGACGTGCTGCTGGCCTTGCTGGCGCGCTGCCCGCAGGCGCGGGGGGCCATGGTGAGTGGCGAGTTCGACGCCCCGGCCTTGCGCCGCGCCGAAGACGAGGGCTACCTGGTGCTGAAAAAACCCGTGGACGTGGCCGACCTGCAGGCGCTGCTTGGCCGCTGGCTGGCGGCGCCGGTCGATGCAGCTGCCGCCATGGAGGAGCCCCAGCCATGAGGGTGCTGGCACTGTGGCGGCGCTGGTTCCCCCGACCACTGGACACTGGCGACCTGGCCGAGCGCGGCCAGGTGCGCATGCTGGAGCTGACGCACCAGCGCCTCGCACAAGGCATATTTGCGATGCCGCTGCTGGGGGTGTTGTTCACGATGTGGTTCCAGGGGCTGGGCCGCAATCCCCTGGGCATGCTGGCATGGACCATGCTGTACACGCTGGCGGCGGTGGCCGTGTTTCTGCAGTCCCGCCAACTGCGGGCCAGCCGCAGCGGCACGGTACCTGCCGACGATGCCGCATGGCTGCGGCGCTGGCGGCCCCGTGTGCGCAACACCAGCCTGGGGCAGGCTCTGGGCCTGGCCTCTCTGGGCGCCATCGTGGTGCTGACCCCGGGGCGCGCGAGCTTCGACTTTGTGCTGTTGCTGCATGTGAGCCTGGCGGTGGTGATTGTGGGTACCGCCACCTTCCAGCTGCCTTCGCTGGGCACGTTTCTGCGCTTTTATGGGTTTGGCTGGGGGGTGATCTCGGTACTTGTGCCGCTGTCGCTGTCGCAGTGGCCCAATCTGTTTGGCAACCCGGCCATGCCAGGTGGGCCGCCCGCGTCGCCCTGGCGCTTCATCATCCCCATGTCGCTGTTGCTGATGGCGGCGCTGTACCGGCATGCCGTGGTGGCGCACAACTTCTTTCTGCAGCAGGTGCGACTTGAGGAGGAAAGCCTGCGCCTGGCCCAGGAGGCGCAGCAGGCCCACGCCGAGGCCGCGCAGGCGCTGCGCGCCAAGAACCTGTTCCTCAGCACCGCCAGCCACGACCTTCGCCAGCCCATCCACGCCATGGGCTTCCAGATCGAGGCGCTGGCGCGGCGCAACAACGACACCGCCCTGCTGCCCGCGCTGGACGACATGCGGCGCAGCCTGCGATCTGTGAGCCTGATGTTCAACGCGCTGCTCGACCTCTCGCGCATCGAAAGCGGCACCCTGCAGGCGCGCAGCCAGCCCGTGGCCCTGCGGCCGCTGCTGCACGACGTTGCCCTGCTGTTCCGCGCCGAAGCGCGCGATCTGGGCCTGGCGCTGCGCGAGCACCTGCCGCCCGAGGACGCCACCGTGCTGGCCGACCCTGTGCTGCTGCGCCAGTGTGTGATCAACCTGGTGCACAACGCGCTGCGCTACACCCGCCAGGGCGGTGTGCTGCTGGCAGCCCGCCGCCGGGGTGGGCGGTGGCGTATCGCCGTTTGGGACACCGGCGTGGGCGTGGCCGAGCAGGACCGCCACCGCATCTACCAGCCCTACGAGCGCCTGCAGCGCGGCACCACGCAGGTAGATGCAGGCCATGGCCTGGGGCTGGCGGTGGTGGCGCGATGCGCCGAGCTGATGGCGGCTGAACACGGCCTGCGCTCACGGCTGGGGCGGGGCTCGTGCTTCTGGCTGCAACTGGCCGCCACCGCCGCCGTGTTGCCCCCTGAACACAAGAACAACCCGGCGGGCTTCGGCACAGAGAGCGCCCTCAGTGCGCCCCCGCCCTTCTTGCCGGGCCTGCATGGCACCTGCCTGGTGCTGGACGACGACCCGCAGGTGCAGCAGGCCTGGTACAACCTGCTGCACAGCTGGGGGCTGACGGTGCGCCTGGCCGCCAATGCCCAAGAGGCGCTGGCAGCTGCGGCCAGCGGCTCCCCCCCCGACGTGGTGCTGTGCGACCAGCGCCTGCGCACGGGCGAAAGCGGCTTTGATGTGCTGCGCACACTGCTGGCCCGCCACACCGGAGCGCGCGGCGCCATGGTAAGCGGTGAGTTCGACGCCCCCGCCCTGCAGGAAGCCGAGGCCGAAGGCTATGTGGTGCTGAGAAAACCCGTCGATGTGGGCGAGCTGCACGCCTTGCTCACGCGCTGGCTGGACTCAGAGACGCCGATGGTCCAGCGCTGACGCCCGGCAATCCGGGCGGCGGTGGGGCATGGCGCCTACCCGGGCATAGTGCGCGGCTGCACGACCCGACGGTCGCCCACGGAGCCACAGATTGAAGCAGCAAGACACTTCCAGCCCCTCGGCCAGCGGCAAGCCCCGCTGGCTGTACCAGGCCCAGGATGCCAACGGCCAGCCTACCGAGGGCTTTGTCCATGCCACCACCGCCGAAGAAGCCCTGCAGGCCATCACCGCCTTGCAACCCCCGCTGAGCCAGGTGCGACTGCACTCCTCGGGGCTGTATGCCCGCGCGATGACCGAGATGGCGGACGAGGTGCTGGGCCCCCTGGATGTGAAGGCGCTGCGCCAGTTGGCGCGTGACCAGATCGAAGCCCAGGAGAACCCGGGCGTGTGGACCCTGCTGCGCCAGCTGCTGCGCAACAACCGCACCTGGCTGCTGGTCTGCGCCGCGCTGCTGACGCTGGCCGTGTGGCGCGAATGGAGTGTGTGGGTGCAAGGGATTCTGGTGGTGGCCATGCTGGTGCCCTTTGCCTGGTTTGCCTACATGCACCGGTTTCAGCGCATGTACCAGCAGGCCCTGCTGGCCCACGCCACCGGCGACCTGCCACGCCTGGAGGTTCTGGCCAATCGCCTGGCAAACGCCGCCGAGCGCCACACTTTCATGCGCGAGCCCGCCTGGGATGCGGTAGTGCGCATGGCCTGGTTCGAGGCGCGCACCGAGGGGGTGGAAACCGCCATCCTGCGGCTGCGTGCGCACCCGATGCGCCCGCCGGACGACACCGACTTTCTGGCCCGCACCTACACCCTGCCCCTGGCGGCGGGCGACCATGCGGGCTTTACAGCCCGCCTGCGCGAGCTGATTGCGCTGCGCCCCGCCGAACCCATCCTGCAACTGGACCTGGCCCTGGGCGAAGCCCGGGCAGGCCAGACCGACGAAGCGCAGCGCCTGCTGGACGCCACCAAGACGGAGCTGCTGCCGCCCCACGGCCAAGCCTTCATCGACTGGGTGCGGGGCCTGATTGCGCTGCGCGATCCCGCGCTGGCAAGCGAGGCGGCCCGCCACCTGGGCCAGGCCTGTGCGCAGTTCCTCACGCTGGTACCCAAGGCCCCGGGCGCATGGCCGTCGCTGGCGGTGTGCACCTGTGACTATGCGCTGGCCCTGGCCTGGAGCGGTCGCCCCGAAGCCGCGCGCGAGGCGTTTGCGGGCGTCTACCCCGTGTCGCGCCACCATGCCGAGCCCGAACGGCTGGCCATGCTGGAGCGCGAACTGCGTACGCGAGGCTGAAGCTCAGAGTGCTGTCACGATCTCAGGCCAGCGCGCGCTGGATGATGATTTTCTGCACGTCGCTCGTGCCTTCGTAGATCTGGCACACGCGCACGTCGCGGTAGATGCGCTCCACGGGGAAGTCGTTCACCACGCCGTAGCCGCCCAGCGTCTGGATGGCAGCGCTGCACACACGCTCGGCCATCTCGCTGGCAAACAGTTTGGCCATGGCGGCTTCCTTCAGGCAGGGCTTGCCCGCATCGCGCAGCGCAGCGGCGTGCCAGATAAGCTGGCGTGCGGCCTCGATCTGCGTGGCGCAGTCGGCCAGACGGAAACCCACGGCCTGGTGGTTGAAGATGGCGGTGCCGAAGCTCTCGCGCTCCTTCGAATACGCGAGTGCCGCATCAAACGCGCTGCGCGCCATGCCCACGCTCTGCGCGGCGATGCCGATGCGGCCGCCTTCGAGCGCGCCCAGCGCGATCTTGTAGCCCTCGCCCTCGGCGCCGATCAGGTTCTCGGCGGGGATACGGCAGTTGTCAAAGTTGATCTGCGCGGTGTCGCTGGAATGCTGTCCCAGCTTGTCTTCGAGCCGCGCGACGACATAGCCGGGGCTGCTGGTGGGCACGAGGAAGGCGCTCATGCCCTTCTTGCCTGCGCCCTTGTCGGTGACGGCGATGACGATGGCCACATGGCCATTCTTGCCGCTGGTGATGAACTGCTTGACGCCGTTGATCACGTATTCGTCACCCTGCTTGACGGCCGTGGTGCGCAACGCTGATGCGTCCGAGCCCACATGGGGCTCGGTCAGGCAGAACGCGCCCAGCATTTCGCCGCGCGCCAGGGGCGTGAGCCAGTCGCGCTTTTGCTGCGCGTTACCGTAGCGCATGAGGATGGCATTGACGGGGCAGTTGGTCACGCTGATGGCCGTGCTGGTGCCGCCGTCACCGGCGGCGATCTCCTCGAGCACCAGGGCGAGCGTGAGGTAATCGAGGTTGGCACCGCCAAACTCTTCGGGCACACAGATGCCGTAGGCGCCCAGCGCGGCGAGGCCCTGGTGGGCCTCCTTGGGGAAGTGGTGCTCCTTATCCCAGCGCGCGGCGTTCGGCCAAAGTTCGGTCTGTGCAAAGTCGCGCACCGCGTCGCGGATCATTTCCTGGTCTTGGGTCAGCAGCATGGGGTGTCTCCGAAAGTCGTTGTTCGTTGAAAAGAATTACCAGTGCGCAGCCCGGCGGCCATCGTGGTGCAGCAGGCGGCCCTTGTCAGCAGCGGTCACGCTGGCCAGCGTGCTGCGCAGGCCACGCACGCTGTCTTCCACCGTGAGCGGGGCGCTGTCGCCGCCCATGTCGGTCTGCACCCAGCCGGGGTCGATGGTGACCAGCGTGGCGCCGGGGTAGTCGTGCTGGGCGGCGGCCACGGCCATGTTGAGCGCGGCCTTGCTGGTGCGGTACAGCCAGGAGCCGCTGTTCGGCACGCTGCCGATCTGCGACATGGAGGACGAGATGAACGCAAACACCCCGCCGACATCCGCCACCAGCGGCGCCACCTGCGGGATGGCCTGCATCGCGCCCAGCACGTTGGTGTGCATGACGGCATCAAAGTCCTGCTGCGTGGGCGGCGTGAGCGCATTGGGGCGGCGGATCACCCCGGCCACATACCAGGCGATGTCGATCTTCTCGCCATCGAGCTGCCAGGCCAGGCCGCTCACGCTGGCGGGGTTGGCAACGTCCACCGTCAGCGCCTCGGCGCCAAGCGCCAGCACCCGCTCGCGGCCCGCATCGTCGCGCACGGTGGCGATCACGCGGCGGCCCGCCTCGGTGTACTGGCGCACCAGCTCCAGGCCAATGCCCCGCGATGCGCCGATGACGAGTATGGAGTTCATTTTTTGAACAAAATTGGCCTCCTCCGCGCGTCCATCATGCGAAAGATGCTATAAAAAAAGGAGTAAGCCAGTAAATCACTGGCTCGCTCGCCACCGCACCCGGCTACGCCGGGTGCCGCCATCACACCAGCTCCAGCGCCACGGCTGTTGCTTCGCCACCGCCGATGCACAGCGTAGCCAGGCCCTTGGTCAGGCCACGGGCCTTGAGCGCATGGATCAGCGTGACCATGATGCGCGCGCCACTGGCGCCAATGGGGTGGCCCAGCGCGCAGGCGCCGCCGTTCACGTTGACCTTGTCATGGGGCAGGTCGAGTTCCTTCATGAGGGCCATGGGCACCACGGCAAAGGCTTCGTTGATCTCCCACAGCTGCACGTCGCCCACCTGCCAGCCAGCCTTGGCCAGCGCCTTTTGTGTGGCGCCCAGGGGCGCTGTGGCAAACCACTCGGGCTCCTGCGCGTGGGTGGCGTGGCTCACGATGCGGGCCAGGGGCTGGGCGCCCAGCTTCTTGGCCGTGGACTCGCGCATCATCACCAGCGCGGCGGCGCCGTCATTGATGCTGGAGCTGGAGGCGGCGGTGATGGTGCCGTCCTTCTTGAACGCGGGCTTCAAGGTGGCGATCTTTTCGAGCTTGACCTTGCCGGGGCCTTCGTCCACGGAGATGACCGTTTCGCCCGCACGGGTCTTGACGGTGACGGGCACGATCTCGGCCGCGAACGCGCCGGACTCGGTGGCCGCCTTGGCGCGCTGCACGCTGGCGGTGGCAAACGCGTCTTGCTGCTCGCGGGTGAACTGGTACTTGGCGGCGCAATCTTCGCCAAAGGTGCCCATGCTGCGGCCCGCTTCGTACGCGTCTTCCAGGCCGTCGAGCATCATGTGGTCGAAGATTCGGTCATGGCCCAGGCGGTAGCCGCCGCGGCCCTTTTGCAGCAGGTAGGGGGCGTTGGTCATGCTCTCCATGCCGCCCGCCACCATCACCTCGTGCGTGCCGGCCAGCAGCATGTCGTGGGCCATCATCGCGGCCTTCATGCCGGAGCCGCACATCTTGCTGAGCGTCACAGCGCCCGCGCCCTTGGGCAGTCCGCCCTTGAACGCCGCCTGGCGTGCGGGCGCCTGGCCCTGGCCCGCCATCAGGCAGTTGCCGAACAGCACTTCACCCACGGCATCAGGCGACACGCCAGCGCGCTCGATGGCGGCCTTGATGGCAGCCCCGCCCAGGTCGTGCGCAGCCAGGCTGGAGAAGTCGCCCTGCAGCGAACCCATGGGGGTGCGTGCGGCGCCGACGATGACGATGGGGTCTTGGATGGACATGGTGAAGGTCTCCTGGGTAATGGTCAAAGGAAAAGTGCTCAGGGGAAAAGGGGGGGTGAAAACCGGGGCTTGGCGAGCGGTCAGCCAACGCAAGCGCCCTGGGCAAAGCGTCGCTCGGCGTCGTAAGGGAACACATCGAACATGTGGCCCGCCTGGATGCGCTCCTTGTGCGACTGCCAGAAGGCGGCATCGAGCAGGTCGGCATGGTGCTGCATGAACACCGCGCGCACGGCATCGTTGCCCAGCAGGAAGGGGCCGAAGGTTTCGGGGAACACATCGCGCGGGCCTACGCTGTACCAGATCTCGCCGCTCATCTCTTCCTCTTCATTGCGCGGCGTGGGTACGCGGCGGAAGTTGCAGTCGGTGAGGTATTCGATCTCGTCGTAGTCGTAGAACACGACCTTGCCATTGCGCGTGACGCCAAAGTTCTTCCAGAGCATGTCGCCGGGGAAGATGTTGGCGGCCACCAAGTCCTTGATGGCGTTGCCGTACTCGACGACGCTGTGCTCCATCTGCTGGCGCGCGCGCGGGTCAGACAGGCCGGTGTCGAAGGCCTCCTGCAGGTAGATGTTGAGCGGGATCATGCGCCGCTCGATGTACAGGTGCTTGATGATGACTTCGGTCTGGCCGTCGCCATCGCGGTCGCTGATTTCGAGCTGGCTGGGGGCGAACTTTTCGATCTCGGCAATCAGCGCGTCGTCGAACCGGTCGCGCGGGAATGCCACTTCGCTGTATTCGAGCGTGTCGGCCATGCGGCCCACGCGGTCGTGCTGCTTGACGAGCAGGTACTTGGCCTTGATCTGCTCGCGCGTCGTTTCCTTCTGGTGCGGGAAGTAGTCCTTGATGAGCTTGAACACAAACGGAAAGCTCGGCAGGTCGAACACCAGCATCACCATGCCCTTGATACCGGGCGCTATGCGGAACTGGTCGCTAGAGTGCTTCAGGTGGTACAGGAAGTCGCGGTAGAACAGCGTCTTGCCCTGCTTGGCCAGGCCCAGGGCGTTGTAGATCTCGGCGCGCGGCTTGCGGGGCATGAGGCTGCGCAGGAACTGCACATAGGCGCTGGGCACCTCCATGTCCACCATGAAGTACGCACGTGCAAAGCTGAACAGCATCTGCATGTCATCCTCGCCAAATAGCGCGGCATCGATGGTGAGTCTGCCACTGTCGTCATGCAGGATGGGCAGCGCAAACGGCACTTCGTTGAAGCCGTTGATGATCTTGCCCACCACGTAAGCGCCCTTATTGCGAAAAAACAGGCTGGTGAGCACCTGCACCTGGAAGTTGGTGCGCAGCCTGACCTTGTCGAGGCGGCCGCGCATGGCGGCCACCACGCACGCAGCGTCGCGCGGCAGGTCGGCAAACTCGCGCTGGAGCTGGAAGTTCTCGATGATGGTCTGGAACGTTTCGCCCAGCGTGTCGCGCGTAGGGTAGTAGGCCCTGTAAGTGGGGCGCGCTGCAGGCTCGTCGTTCTCGATGTATTCGGTGCTGACCGCAGGCCGTACGAAGATGAAGTCGTTGTGAAAATGCGTGCGGTGCAGGATCTTGGTGGTGACCGAGTTGAAAAAGGTCTCGGCCAGCTCAGGCTGGTGGTGGTTCACCAAGAGTCCGATGTAGTGGAGCTTGACCTGGTGCCACACGTCCATGGGCTGGGCGCCTGCGCTGAATTCCTTCTCCAACCGGCGCACGCATTCCTTCACCCGCAAATCGTAGAACTCGATGCGCTCACGCTGCGCCCGCTGCTGGCCGTGCCAGTCAGCCGTCTCAAAGCGGTGCTTGGCGCGCGCAGACTCGGTGCGAAAAAGCCGGTAGTGGCGGTTGAAACCATCCATCATGGCCTTGGCGATACCGTAGGCCTGGGGGGCATCAAGGCGTTGCGGAAACATGGCGGGGGTATGGGCCGTCGAGGGGTACAGGCTGCGCGGTAGTCAGCGCCTATCGCCGCTTAGCAGCAGCCACACCTGCAATAGCTGCCTTGTAGAGCGACTCCAGGCCTTCGGTGCTGTCCACGGTCATGTGCAGGTTGTTGATGAGTCCATCCTTGAGGCCGTAGCACCATCCATGCAGCGTGACCTTCTGGCCTCGGCCCCAGGCGTCCAGCATCACGGTGGTCTGTGCAATGTTCACAACCTGCTCGATGGCATTGAGCTCGCACAGCACGTCGTGGCGCCACTCGGGCGCCGTGGCCGCAATCAGGTCGCGATGGCGGTCGCGCACGTCCTGCACATGGCGGATCCAGTTGTCTGCCAAGCCGACGCGCGTGCCCTCCAACGCCGCCAACACACCACCGCAGCCGTAGTGCCCCACGACCATGAGGTGCTCGATGTGCAACTGGTCGACCGCGTACTGAATGGTGGACAGGCAATTGAGGTCCGTGGGCACCACCACGTTGGCCACATTGCGGTGCACGAAGACTTCACCGGGCTCCAGGCCCGTGATCTGGTTGGCGGGCACCCGGCTGTCGGAGCAGCCGATCCACATGTACTTGGGCTTTTGCTGCGCCAGCAGGCTGGTGAAGAAGCCAGGCCGCTCACGTTCCATCTGGGCAGCCCAGGCGCGATTGTGGACAAACAGGTCGTCGATGGAGGAAGGCATGTTGTCCTTGAGGATCGGTGAAAAGAAAATAGAACTCAGCAGGTTTCAGCAAACAGCTCGCGGCCGATCAGCATGCGGCGGATCTCGCTGGTGCCCGCGCCAATCTCATACAGCTTGGCATCGCGCCAGAGGCGACCCAGCGGGTACTCGTTGATATAGCCGTTGCCACCAAAGATCTGCACGCCTTCGCCCGCCATCCAGGTGGCTTTTTCAGCGCACCAGAGGATGACGCTGGCGCAGTCCTTGCGGACCTGGCGCACATGGTCAGTCCCCAGCATGTCGAGGTTCTTGGCCACGGTGTAGGCAAACGAGCGCCCCGCCTGCAGCACGGTGTACATGTCGGCCACCTTGCCCTGGATGAGCTGGAACTCGCCAATGCTCTGACCAAACTGCTTGCGGTCGTGAATGTAAGGGATCACGTTGTCCATCACCGACTGCATGATGCCCAGCGGACCGCCGGTCAGCACCGCACGTTCGTAGTCCAAGCCACTCATCAGCACCTTGGCACCCTGGTTCAGACCGCCCAGCACGTTCTCGGCGGGCACCTCCACGTCCTGGAACACCAGCTCGCCGGTGTGGCTGCCGCGCATTCCGAGCTTGTCGAGCTTCTGGGCAATGGAGAAGCCCTTCATGCCCTTTTCGATCAGGAAGGCCGTGACGCCGCGCGCGCCGAGTTCAGGCTCTGTCTTTGCGTACACCACCAGGGTGTCGGCATCGGGGCCGTTGGTGATCCACATCTTGCTGCCGTTGAGCAGGTAGTAACCGCCCTTGTCCTCGGCCTTGAGCTTCATGCTGATCACGTCGGAGCCCGCACCAGGTTCGCTCATCGCCAGCGCGCCCACATGTTCGCCGCTGATGAGTTTGGGCAGGTACTTGGCCTTCTGCGCCTCGTTGCCGTTGCGGTTGATCTGGTTCACGCACAGGTTGCTGTGCGCGCCGTAGGACAGCCCCACCGAGGCGCTGGCACGGGAGATTTCTTCCATCGCCACCATGTGGGCCAGGTAGCCCATGGCGGCACCGCCGTACTGCTCAGGCACGGTGATGCCGAGCACGCCCAGTTCGCCCATCTTGCGCCACAGGTCCATGGGGAACTGGTCGCTCCTGTCGATCTCGGCCGCACGTGGCGCGATTTCGGCCTGAGCAAAGTCGCGCACGGCGTCGCGCAGGGCATCGATGTCTTCGCCCAATTGGAAGTTGAGGCCGGGCAGGTTGGCAGGAATACTCATGGAATGTCTCCTCGGAATGGGTAGGGGAAAATAGTGGGCTCAGCCCTGGATGGCTTCACGCCCGGTAACAGCCATCAGGGTGCACCCCATGGTGGCTACCAGTTTTTCTTGGCTGCCGTCGATGGCGAACGCACGGCCTTCGCACACCGTGATGGTGCGACCGGGCTTGATAACTCGGCCTTCCATACGAAACCGCTCGCCCTTCGCAGGGGCCAGCAGGTTGATCTTGAATTCAATCGTGAGAACCGCTGCGTCCTCGGCCATCAGGGTGAAGCCCGCATACCCACAGGCCGAGTCCAGCGCCGTGGCAACCATGCCCGCGTGCAAGAACCCATGCTGCTGGGTCAGTGCTGGGGCCCAAGGAAGCTCAATGTCTACCGCCCCAGGCTCCAGCATGCCCAGGTGGGCACCCAGGGTCTGCATGACCCCCTGACGCGCAAAGCTGTCGCGCACGCGGCCTGCGTATTGGGCACAGCGAGGCTCGAAACGGGTCGTTGTCACGATGTCATGATTTACGTTTACGTAAACGTCAATTATGGATCATTTTTGCGTTTCCACCTTGAGCAGCAGCGCACGTGCTTCTTCCTCATGCTCCTGCACCTCTTCCAGATTAGCCCGCAGGTCGGCCATCTGCTCCTCCAGTTGCTTGCGATGCAACACCAGTACATCAAGGAACTTCCGCAGCTGCACGCCGGTATCGCGCGGGCTGTCATACAGATCAATAATTTCTTTGGCCTCTGTCAGCGACAGGCCCAGGCGCTTGGCCCGCAGGGTAAGGCGCAGGCGCGTGCGGTCCCGGGCGCTGTAGACACGGTTGCGGCCTGCCGCCCCCGTGCGCTCTGGCTGCAACAGGCCCATGTCTTCATAGAAGCGGATGGCTCGGGTGGTGAGGTCAAACTCTTTGGCGAGATCGCTGATGGTGTAGGTATTGGCCATGGTGTGGGCTGCATGCAACCGGTGCGGTTTCGCGCAGGAGACAGCCTTTAGGCCATCGGTCCCTACAATGCCTCGGATGCATGACGTTTACGTTAACGTCAATGCTAACGCATACAACCATTGCCATGAACCCACTCGAACACCAGATCCATTACCCGTTGGGGGATGTTCTCCCGCCTGAAGGTGGCGCAATCACCGTCGCGCCTGGCGTCAAGTGGATCCGCATGGGTCTGCCGTTCGCGCTTGACCATATCAACCTGTGGCTGCTGCGGGATCGGCAGCCCGATGTACATGGCGCCCTCGCGGAGGGCTGGACCGTGGTCGATTGCTGCATCGACAGTCCGAGCACGCGCGCGCAGTGGGAGCAGGTGTTTGCCAACAGCCTGGAGGGCCTGCCCATCTTGCGGGTAATTGTCACCCACATGCATCCGGACCATATCGGGCTGGCACATTGGTTGTGCGAGCGCTGGAGCGCGCCACTCTGGATCAGCGCCACTGACTACCACGTGGCCAGAACCGCTGTGTACGACCGCAATGGCTTCGGCGGAGAAGCGGGCGCGGACTTCTACACACTGCATGGAATGCAGGACGAGGCATTTCTCCAGCATGTAAGGGGGCGGGCTTCCTACTTTCCAACGCTCGTCCCCGCTCTTCCACCTCGGTTCCGTCGGCTCATGGATGGAGAGCGCTTGGAGATCGGCGGGCGGGTCTGGCAGTGCATCAGCGGGTATGGACACGCCCCGGAGCACATCGCGCTGTACTGTGCGGAGTTGTCGGTCCTCCTCAGCGGCGACATGGTGTTGCCTAGGATCTCCACCAACGTTAGCGTTCATGCATCGGAGCCGGAGTCCAATCCCTTGCGGCTGTTTTTGATCTCTTTGCTGCGTTACCTGGTCCTCCCCCCAGAAACGCTGACCCTCCCTTCGCACGGCAAGCCCTTCCAAGGCCTGCACGAACGCATCCGCCAGCTCCAAAGTCACCATCAGGATCGGCTCAATGAGATCATTGTGGCTGCCGAGCAAGGTTCGTTGTCCGCGTTCGACGCACTGCCCATCATGTTCAAACGCAAGCTTGATGCCCACCAGATGACTTTCGCCATGGGCGAGGCCCTGGCTCACTTGCACTGGTTGTGGTTCGAGGGACGGCTACAGCGGATTTTGGACACCAATGGGATTCAGCGGTTCCAGCTCGCGCAGGGCTCGACAAAGAGAAGCCAAGAGGGCGCCGTCCAGATAGCGTGATAGCTTGCGCAGTGGCCAGGCAGAACGTGGATCGCGATGAGGTTCTGACTCATTCAGCACACCGCTGAGCCTAACAAGCGATCGGCACAATCAAGATCAATGCAGCATGGTTATTGCTTTGCGATCTGCAAAGCAAAACGCCCTTCTACTCAATTGAGCAGAAGGGCGGTTTGGGCTGTAAGAGCCTGACGATGACCTACTTTCACACGGGAACCCGCACTATCATCGGCGCAAAGTCGTTTCACTGTCCTGTTCGGGATGGGAAGGAGTGGGACCAACTTGCTATGGTCATCAGGCATAACTTGGTGCTGGGCAGTTTTTGTGAACTGCCTGGCGAATTCATAGAGTCTGGAATCAGATTTTTTATCTTTTGACTGCGTCTAACTTGGCATAACAATCTTCGAAGCGTCCGGGTGCTGCGTGTGCAGTCACGGGGATTGGCTATCAAAGTTATAGGGTCAAGCCGCACGAGCAATTAGTACTGGTTAGCTTAACGCATTACTGCGCTTCCACACCCAGCCTATCAA
>NZ_QAIH01000292.1 GCF_003060895.1 Acidovorax sp. HMWF029
TGGGAGCCCAGCCCCACCCCGGCGCCCGGGCACAGCGCCAACGGCAGCGCCAAATCTCACGACGGCTCCCACATTCCCACCCCCATCGACAACCCCTGGGCGCTGGGCCTGCTCGCCGCGCTGGTGGCCCGGATGATTTGGATGGACCGCCCCTCAAGGCAGGACAAAAGCTGAAAAACCGGGCCTGCGGGTCGGCTCTGGTCAGCGCCCCGGGAGCCAATGGGCGAAAATCCCGCTTTTGCTTTTTGGGCCATAGCGCACACCGTGCCGGATTCTTCTTCCCTGCCAGCCGCAGCTGCCCCGCAGCCCTCTGCACCTGCCACCCCCATGACCGCGCTGGAGCGCCGCTCCAGCGTGAGCCTGGCCCTTATTTTTGCGCTGCGCATGCTGGGCCTGTTCCTGGTGCTGCCCGTGTTTGCACTCGAAGCCCGCAAGTACCCCGGGGGCGACGACCCGGCGCTGGTGGGGCTGGCGATGGGCATCTATGGCCTCACGCAGGCGGTGCTGCAGCTGCCGCTGGGCATCGCATCGGACCGATTTGGCCGCAAGCGCGTGATCGTGCTGGGGCTTCTGGTGTTTGCGGCAGGCAGCCTGCTGGCCGCGCTGGCAGATTCGCTCACCGGGCTGCTGGTGGGCCGCGCGCTGCAGGGCGCAGGGGCGGTGTCAGCCGCTGTGACGGCCCTGCTGGCCGACCAGACGCGTGACGCCGTGCGCACCAAGGCCATGGCGCTGGTGGGCGGCAGCATTGGCCTGATGTTTGCCGTGGCGTTGGTACTGGCGCCCGTGCTCGCGGCCCGGATCGGGCTGGCCGGACTGTTTGGCCTCACCTGCGCGCTGGCACTGGCCGGCGTGGCAGTGGTGGTGTGGTGGGTGCCCGCAGAAACCACCCAGCACCAGAATGCCCCCCGGGGGCGGCTGGCCGAGGTGTGGACGCAGCCCGACTTGCTGCGCCTGAACCTGGGCGTGTTTGTGCTGCACACGGTGCAGCTGTCCATGTGGGTGGCCGTGCCCGCGCTGCTGGTGCAAGCGGGCCTGGACAAGGACGAGCACTGGCAGGTGTACCTGCCTGCGGTGGTATTGTCGTTTGGGGCCATGGGCGGGCTCTTTGCACTGGAACGTGCGGGCAGGCTGCGCGCCGCGCTTCTGGGCGCCATTGCCCTGGTGTTGGTGGTCCAGGCGGGCCTGGGCCTGCTCGCGGCCAGCGGCCAGCCTGCCACGCTGTGGGTACTGGGGCCTTTGCTGTTCGTGTTTTTCTGCGGGTTCAATGCACTCGAAGCCAGCCAACCCAGCCTGGTGTCGCGCATGGCGCCTTCGAGGCTGCGCGGCGCGGCGCTGGGCACCTACAACACCCTGCAATCACTGGGCCTGTTTGCGGGGGGCGCACTGGGCGGCGCACTGGTGAAATGGGCCGGGGTCCCGGGGCTCTTTGCCACCACCGCTGCCCTCACGGCCTTGTGGCTGGTGCTGACCTGGCCCCTGCGCCCCGTGGGGCGCGGCGGGCACTGACGCACGGGTGAGCCCTCGCTCCCAGGGGCTTCCATTGCCCCCCGGTTGCGGCACAATGGCGCGTTTGGCGCCCGGAATCCCTCTCCAAATCCGGCGCTTCTCTCATCCCTTTAAGGCAAAGACAGCACCATGGCATCCGTAAACAAAGTCATCATCGTCGGCAACCTGGGCCGCGACCCTGAAATGCGCACTTTCCCCAGTGGCGACCAGGTGGCCAACGTGACGATTGCCACCACCGACAAGTGGAAGGACAAACAGTCCGGCGAAATGAAGGAAGCCACCGAGTGGCACCGCGTGGTCTTCAACGGCCGCCTGGCCGAAATCGCCGGCCAGTACCTGCGCAAGGGCTCGCAGGTCTATGTGGAAGGCAGCCTGCGCACCCGCAAATGGACCGACCAGAACGGCGTGGAAAAGTACAGCACCGAGATCCGTGCCGACCAGATGCAGATGCTGGGCAGCCGCCAGGGCATGGGCGGTGGCGGCCAGGGTGGCGGTGGCCAGCAAGGCGGCGGCTATGACGACGGCTATGGCGGGGACCAGGGCGGCTACGACCAGGCCCCGCGCCGCGCAGCCCCCGCACCC
>NZ_QAIH01000293.1 GCF_003060895.1 Acidovorax sp. HMWF029
CCGCACAGAAGTGCCAGCGTCAGGCCCCGCGCACCCATGGCAGTGCTCACCCACAGGCCAGGCAGGTTCGCTGGGTCTACGGGGCCCACGATGGGCAGTCGGTCGGGGGCGGTGCAGCGTACTGCGGCCCAGGTGTGCAGGGGCGGTTGTTCCCCGGTGAGGGGTTGCGGTGCCGAGGGCTGTAGCGCCCAGGAAAACAAGGGTTCCAGATGCCGTGCCATGCTGGGCAGCAGACCTTGCAGTTTGCCCCAGTTGGTGGCGTGGGCCGCCTGGATGTCGGTGGTGCTGGGGGGCAGGGCCTGCACGTCGCGCTCAAAGGTGGAGCCCATCACCCAACCCTGGCGGCCACCCGCATCGCCATCCATCGGATAACAAGGCACCAGATTGCCGTTGCCATTGACCGGGAATGGCGGCAGCGGCGCAGCGGGGCTGGCGTGTACGCTCCATGACACTTGCCCCCGCACGGGCTGTAGAGGCCAGCGGTGGTGCAGCAGATCCAGGCTGCCCGCTCCCGCTGCGATGACGACAGTGGGGGCCTCGGCCAGCACCTGGCCCTGGGCGTCCAGTGCCTGCCAGACGGGAGCAGCCGGTTTGCCGTCGGCAGGGGGGGGCTCGGTGCGCCGTAGTTGCGCCACCTGGCAGCCGCCTAGCCAGCGTATGCCGGGTCGCGCCAGCAAGGCCTGCGCCAGGCGGGCTGGGCGCAACCAGCCCGCTTGGTGGTGCCAGCAGGCGGTGGCATCCGGTGGCAACTGGGCCGCGGCCAGGGCTGCAGCGGGCGCGGGCTCGCTCCAAGCGGCGCCTGGGCCATCGGCCCAATGGGGCGACAGGCCACGCGTGCCATCGGTGCGGTGCTCCAGCACGCCGCAATGGGCCCAGTCCATGCCCTCGTTCAGCAGCCAGCGGGCCTGCTCCAGCGTGGTGCGTACGCCGCTGCGCGACAGGCGCGACAGCACGCTGTCATCCGGCGACACGTGGGGCGCGAACACGCCAGCGGGCAATGCCGACGCGCCCGCCGCAGGCTCTGGCGCCTGGTCCAGCACCACCACCTGCCAGCCGCGCCGTGCCAGGCTGGCGG
>NZ_QAIH01000294.1:0-1451 GCF_003060895.1 Acidovorax sp. HMWF029
CCGCAGGTCAGGTCGAACCCGCCGCCGGGGCGGGAGGGGGCGATGCATTCGGCGGGCTCCAGCGATGCGTCGGCTGCCCACACCGCCGGTCCGTGCGCAGCGCCTGCGGTGCCCGCAAGCGCTGCCAGCCACTGCAGGGTGCGGCGGCGGTGCAAGGCGTGGAGGGGGAATGGTGCGGACGGCATGGCGGGCGAATTCTGGCGGAATCTAGGGCGCTGCGGGGTGCGGGTTTTCAGCCCCGGGGCCACCACAGGATGGCCAGCAGGCCGCTGCCGCCGGTGCTTTCTTCCAGCCGCAGGCCGCCCCGATGCCGTTCGGCAATGGAGCGCGCAATCGCCAGCCCCAGGCCCGAGCCGCCCGCTGCGGCCTGCGAGCCGCGCCGGTAGCGCTGGCCCAATGCATCGCGTTCGCTGGCGGGCAGGCCGGGGCCGTTGTCTTCCACGCTGATGCTCCAGCCCAGGCCATCGCCTGCAGCCGACACGGTGACCGTGCCGTGTTCGGGTGTGTAGGCAATCGCATTGGCGGCGAGGTTGGTGAGCGCCTCGCGCAGCAGACCGCTGTCGCCCACGGCCATGAACTCGGGCGTGGGTGTGTGGATGCCGAAGTCGATCTGCCGGGCGCGGGCGCGGGGCAGCAGCTCCAGCGCCACGGCGCGCAGTAGTGCAGCCAGGTCGAACGGGGCGAGTTCCACCGCAGCCGTGTCGCTGCGCCCCAGTGCCAGCAACTGCTGGGTGCTGCGTGTGGCGCGCGCGATCTCGCCGCCAATCGCATCCAGCGTGTGCTGCACCTGAGCCGCATCGGCCTCGCGCCGGGCGTAGTCGATCTGCATCTGCAGCGTGGTGAGGTGGGTGCGCAGCTGGTGCGAGGCGTCGTCCAGAAACTGCCGCTGCTGCGCCACCAGTTCTTGCGTGCGCGCCATCTGCTGGTTGGCGGCAGCCACCAGGGGGCGGATGTCGGCAGGCAGGTGGGTGTCGGCCATGGGGGTCATGTCGTCGGGGCTGCGGGCCTGCACTTCGCGCGCCAGGCGCGCCAGCGGCCGCAGCGCTACCGCCAGCGTGGCCGCCGTGCCCAGCACCATGAGCGCCAGCACCAGCGTGTCGCGCACCACCGCCCGGCGCACAAAGCGGCGGGTGAACTCCTGCCGCGAGCGGGTGCTTTCGGCCACCTGCACCAGCACGCTGCTGGCATCGGCCCCGGCCCCGGAGGCAGGGCCGTCCACCGCACGGCGGTAGGCGGCCAGGCGTACGGATTCACCGAAGTAGGTGGCGTCGTAGAAGCGGGGCACGCCGGGCGTGAGCGGGCCGGGCGGCAGGGGCAGGTCGGCATTGCCCAGCTCTACCAGGCCATCCGACGATGCCACGCGAAAGTACACATTGCCACTGGCGGTGAGCTCGAAGAATTCGAGCATGGTGTAGGGCAGCTCGGCCGACAGGCCGCCCGATGCCGTGGAG
>NZ_QAIH01000294.1:1463-5415 GCF_003060895.1 Acidovorax sp. HMWF029
GTCGATGGATTTGAGCGCCCCGAGCAGCGAGCGGTCGTAGGCGGCGTTGGCAGCCTCCAGCGCGTCGTGCCGGGTCATCCACAGCTCAACACCCGTTACCACGCCCAGCAGCGGCAGCAGCAGCATGGCCAGCAGCCGCCACAGGCTGGCACGGCGCAAGCGGGTGGCCAGGCCCATCAACCCGACTCCAGGGCATAGCCCAGGCCGCGCAGCGTGGTAATGCGCACACCGCTGCCGTCCAGCCGCTTGCGCAGGCGGTGCACAAACACTTCCACGGCTTCGGGGTGCACGTCCTCGTCGTCAGAGAACACGCGGTCCAGGATCTGCTGCTTGGAAAACGGCTCGCCGCTGCGCTGCACCAGCACGCGCAGCACCGCATGCTCGCGTGGCGACAGGGCCAGGGGCTCGCCATGCAGCGTGAACTGCTTGCGCGCGTTGTCGTACACCAGCGCGCCACACGCAAGGCGCGGGTGTTCGTTGCCACGCGCGCGGCGCACCAGGGCGTGCAGGCGGGCCTCCAGCTCGGCCAGCTCAAAAGGTTTGGCCAGAAAGTCGTCGGCCCCCGCGTTGAGCGATCGCACGCGTTCGTCCAGCGAATCGCGCGCCGTGAGGATCAGCGCGGGCAGGCGCTGGTCGCGGTCGCGCAGGCGCTGCAGCACGGCCTGGCCATCGAGCCCGGGCAGGCCCAGGTCCAGCACCAGCGCGTCGTAGTTGTCGTGCTGCTGCAGCGCACGGTCGGCCAGACGCCCGTCGTTCACCCATTCCACCTGAATGCCCGCATGCTCCAGCGCGCGGCTGAGCCAGGTGCCCAGGTTGTGATCGTCTTCTGCCAGGAGGATGCGCATGGGGGGAATGCTACTGTCGTTCGGCGATAGTTCCAGGCGCCCCAGGCGGTTGCAACTGGCGAGGCCCCAGCCAGCGCCACCGTGGAACTGGCTTTGCCAGGCCACGGGTGGCGTCCCCCCTCTGGGGGCTGAGATGCCGTCCAAGCCTGCCTGCGCAGGCTTGGACGGCATCGAAGAGCTGCAGCCTACGGCTGCGGCGCCGAGCGGGTTGCGGCTCAGGGGGGCTTCTCTAGTCCGGCTTGATCTGCGCGCGCTTGATCACCTTCTGCCAGCGCGCCTGCTCCGCCGCAATGAACTGCGCAAACTGCGCGGGCGTGCCGCCAATGGCTTCGGCCGCATCGCCGTTCAGGCGCTTGAGGGCTTCGGGTGCCTTCACGGCCTTGGCGGTTTCGGCGGCCAGCTTGTCCAGGTGCTCCTTGGGCAGACTGGCGGGGGCCAGCATGCCGTACCACTGCGTCATTTCAAAGCCGGGGAAGCCCTGTTCGGCCACCGTGGGCACGTCAGGCAGCTGGGGCAGGCGCTGGGTGGAGCCGGTGGCGATGCAGCGCACCTTGCCGGATTTGATGAATGGCAGCAGGGCCGCCGCGCCCACCGAGGCGGCATCAAGGCGGCCCGAGAGCAGGTCGGTCATCATGGGGCCGGTGCCCCGGTAGGGTACGTGCAGCATGAAGATCTCGGCGGTCATCTTGAGGTATTCAAACGCCAGGTGGCCCGCGCTGCCGTTGCCTGCCGAGCCGTAGCTGAGCTTGCCCGGGTTCTTCTTTGCGTAGGCGATGAACTCCTTGAGGTTCTTGGCGGGCACGTCGGGGTGCACCACGTACAGGCTGGGCACCTTGGCCAGCAGGCTCACGGGCTTGAAGTCTTTGTTGGCGTCGTAGGGCAGCTTGTCGAAGATGTAGGGGTTCACCGCCAGCGTGCCGATGTGGCCCAGGATGAGGGTGTGCTGGTCTTCGGCGCGGGCCACTTCCTGCATGGCGATGTTGCCTGCGGCGCCGGGTTTGTTGTCTACAAACACGCTCTGGCCCAGGGTCTTGCTCAGCTCGGCCGCCGTGGAGCGTGCCACGATCTCGGAGCTGCCGCCCGGTGCAAAGGGCACCACAAAACGCACGGACTTGGAAGGCCACGCGGCCTGGGCAGACGCGGTGGTGGGCAGCAGGCCGCCCAGGGCCAGGGCGCTGCCTGCGCCCAGCAGGTGGCGGCGGGTGGGGTGGAAGGCGGCGGGAATGTCGTTGTTGAAAAGCATGGGTGTCTCCGTGAAAGCCATTGCGGCGTTGCGCGGCGTATGGTGTGCGCAGCGTGCTTTCGGAATGCTGTCAGTCGGCATGGGGTTTTCCCGATGCCTGCCGGGGTGCTGACGTCGATGACTACGCCAGTGCAGCCACGGCGGTGCCGCTGAGCACGGCGCCTTCCAGCGTGGCGGGGTAGGGGCCGTGCACATAGTCGCCACAGGCGGTCAGCCCCGGCAGCACCTGCATGCCGGGCCGCCGCAGGCCGGGGGTGCAGGCAAAGGTGGCGCGCTTTTCCACCACCGTCTGCACGGGCTGCAGGGTCGATAGGCCCAGCTGGGTGGCAGCCTGCTGCAGCACCTGCTGTTCGATCTGCAAGCGGTCGCCATCGCTGGCGCTGACCACAAAAGCCAGCAAGCCGTGGTTGCCATCCAGCTGGCCCCGGTCGAAGACGAACTGCGCGGGCTGATCGGCCGTGTTGCGCAGCGCCACCATGGGCAAGGGCAGGCGCACGCCGTGCGCATGGGCATAGACAGTGGTGATGGCTTCAAAGCGCAGGGCTGCGGCCTGGGCGCTCCATGGGCTGGCGCTGGCCAGCCCGGCGAGGCCCGCCACGCCTGCCACCAGGCGGCTGGCTTCCCATGAGGGGCAGGCCAGGGTGATGTGGTCAAAGACCTCGGGAGTGCCCTCAGCGGCGTTGGCTGGGCCGATGGCGCACACGGTCTGCCAGCGTCCGCCCGGCATCGGTTGCAGCCGCTGCACCCGCAGGCCCGTGATCACCTGGCCGCCGCGCTGCGCTAGCCAACGCGCTGCGGGTTCGGGGAAGAGCGAACCCAGGTCCATGCGCGGCAGCAGCAGGTTGGAGCCGCCGCGCCCGCTGAACAGGCTGTCCTGCAGCACGCGCAGAAACACCTGGCCGCTGGCCTCGCGGGCGGGGGTGTTGAGCGCCGACACACACAGCGGATCGATGAATTCGGCCATCAGGCGCGGCGTGAGCGCAGCGCACAACTGCGCTACCGAGGTGGAGGGCGCGCAGCGAAAGCCGCGCAGTTGCCATGCGGTAGCGGTGCGCAGCAGCGCCAGCTTGTCGCGCCAGCCCCAGCCCTTGGCGCGGGCAATGCCCAGCAGCGCATCCAGGGGCGGGGGCAGGTCGGGAAGCTGCAGCCCCTGGCCGTCGGGGAACTTCAGAGTGAGCGGCAGGCGCAGCAGGGCTGTATCCACATCCACACCCACCTGGCGCATCAGGCGCAGGCTTTCGGTGTAGGCGCCAATCAGGATGTGCTGGCCGTTGTCGAGCGTGGCGGGCGTGCCGCCCGGCAGCGCGCCCGGCACGGCGCGCGCCCGGCCACCCACCGTGCGCGCAGCCTCGAACACGGTGACCTGGCGGCCCGCCTGCACATGGGCCATGGCCGCAGCCATGCCAGCCCAGCCTGCGCCAACGACGGCGACTTTCATGGGCGCTGCATCACCATAGCTACATCCGGCCCAGGGCCTGCACCTTCCACGCCAGCCAGAACTTGCGCAGCGGCGTGAGTTTGATGCGCTGGTGCAGCACCTGGAAGTTGTCGTGCTCGATCTCGCGCAGCAGCGTGCGGTAAATGCTGGCCATCATCAGGCCCGGCTTTTGGGCGCGGCGGTCGGCATCTGGCAGCAGGGCCAGGGCCTCGTCGTAGAGGCGGTGCGCGCGCTCTGCCTGAAAGCGCATCAGCGCCGTGAAGCGGTCTGAGTAGGTGCGCTTCAAGATCTCGTGCGCCTTCACGTCGAATTGCTGCAGCTCGCTCACCGGCAAGTAAATGCGGCCCAGCATGGCGTCCTCGCCCACGTCGCGGATGATGTTGGTGAGCTGAAAGGCCAGGCCCAGCGTGTGGGCGTATTCAGTGG
>NZ_QAIH01000294.1:5454-8554 GCF_003060895.1 Acidovorax sp. HMWF029
TCCATCTGGCAGCCGTCGATGACGGCCTGCAGGTGCCGTTGCTCGATGCCGTATTCGGTCGTGTGGGGCATCAGCGCCTGCATCACGGGGTGGGTGGGCTGGCCCGCGTAGGCCTTGGCCACTTCGGCCTGCCACCAGGCGAGCTTGGTGCGGGCCACGCCGGGGTCGGTCACTTCATCGACCACATCGTCCACTTCGCGGCAGAAGGCGTAAAACGCCGTGATCGCCGCGCGGCGCGGCGCCGGCAGGAACAGGAAGGCGTAGTAGAAGCTGCTGCCCGAGGCCACGGCTTTTTGCTGTACGTATTGCTGTGGGGTCATGGGGCGGGATTGTCCCATGGCGAACCGGGGCTGGAGCGGGGCACGGATTGGACTTTTTTTGGCCTCCGGCGCTTGTTGGAAAAGCGCTACCAGCTATGAAACTGGGAGTGCTCGCCTTCGTCGACCTTCAGCACTCCACCACATTCACCGCCAGGCCCCCGCGCGAAGTTTCCTTGTACTTCACCTTCATGTCTGCACCGGTCTGCATCATGGTCTTGATGACCTTGTCGAGCGAGACCACATGCTGGCCGTCCCCGCGCAGCGCCATGCGGGCCGCGTTGATGGCCTTGATGGCGCCCATGGCGTTGCGCTCGATGCAGGGGATCTGCACCAGCCCGCCCACGGGGTCACAGGTCATGCCCAGGTTGTGCTCCATGCCGATCTCGGCGGCGTTCTCGATCTGCTCGGGGCTGCCGCCCATCACGGCGGCCAGCGCGCCTGCCGCCATGGAACAAGCCACACCCACCTCGCCCTGGCAGCCGACCTCGGCGCCCGAGAGCGAGGCGTTTTCCTTGTAGATGATGCCGATGGCGCCAGCGGTCAGCAAAAAGGTAGCGATGCCGTCCTCGTTCGCACCGGGCAAAAAATTGACGTAGTAATGCAGCACTGCCGGGATCACGCCTGCCGCGCCGTTGGTGGGCGCGGTCACCACGCGGCCCCCGGCGGCGTTTTCTTCGTTGACGGCCATGGCGTAGAGGTTGACCCAGTCCAGCATCGACAGCGGGTCGCGCAGTGCGGCCTCGGGGGCGCTGCTGAGCTTGTGGTGCAGCTCGGCCGCGCGGCGGCGCACATGCATGGGGCCGGGCAGGGTGCCGGTGCTGGCGCAGCCGCGTTGCACGGCACCGGCCATGGTGCGCCAGATGGCCAGAAGCTGGCGGCGCACCTCGGTGTTGCTGCGCCAGTGTTGCTCGTTCGCTGCCATGAGCTGCGCGGGGGTGAAGCCGGTGGTTTGGCACTGTGCCAGCAGCTCGGCGCCGGTGCGGAAAGGGTGGGGCAGGCCTTTGCCGTGACCGGCGGCCTCGTCGCCCGCAGCGGCCGAGCGGTTGAGTACGCGTTCACCCGCAGCATCGATCACAAAGCCGCCGCCCACCGAGTAGTACTCCCGCGCCGCGATCTCGTTTCCTTGCGCGTCAAACGCGTGAAATGCCATGCCGTTGGGATGCAGCGGCAGGCTTTTGCGGCGAAACAGCAGGTGCTCCTTCTCCACAAACCGCACCGGGTGCTCGCCCAGCAGGGCCAGCGTTTGCCGGGTACGTATGTCGGCAATGGCGGGCTGGATCTGGTCGGGGTCGATGTGGTCGGGCTCGTGCCCGGCCAGGCCCAGCAGCACGGCCTTGTCGGTGCCGTGGCCCACGCCGGTGGCCGACAGCGAGCCGAACAGTTCCACGCTGACTTGGTGCACCGCGGCCAGGCCCAGGGTGCCTTGCACATGGCAGGCAAACTGCCGTGCCGCAATCATGGGCCCCACGGTGTGGGAGCTGGAGGGGCCGATACCGATTTTGAAGAGGTCGAAAACGCTGACGGGCATGGTGGCAGCAGTGGGGATAGCCCACTGAACATGGCTGGATGAGGGGTTGCACGCTTGTGGCGTACGGTGGGCGCGAGGCTAACTCTGCGCTGCAGCCCGGCGCTACTCGTTATCCCTGCCCCTGCGTTTGGAGTGCGTTCCGCAGGGAGGGTGGATCAATGCAAATGCTATTAAAAACGTAGCTATAAAAGCATATCCAATGCGCGGAGAGGCATTTTTTTCTTCATTTTTTTGCCGATGGGAAGCCAATGTCAGTGCACCTTGCTGCCCATGAATCTTTCTTCTTCGCGACGCAGGTTGCAGACGAGCTACATCACCAGTGCGCGGCCCAGCATCACCACCCAGTCCCAGGCATGCAGGCGTGGGCGGGTGTGCAGGCTGCCACCTTTGAGGGCCTCGACCTTGTCGAGGATGCGCAGGCCACCTTGCACCACCAGGCGCAGTTCCCAGCCCGCGCGGCCGGGCAGGCGGTGCACCAGGGGCGCGCCGCTGTACATGGTGGTGCGGGCCCAGTCGGCGCAGTCGGCGATCAGGCGCGCGCTTTCGCGTGTGCTTTGCAGGGCCAGCAGCTCTGCCTGGCAGGCGCCATGCATTGCACAGTCGGCGCGCGGCAGATAGTGGCGGTTTCGGGGGATGTCCACCGACAAGTCCTGCCAGAAGTTGATGAGCTGCAGCGCGGTACAGATCGCATCGCTTTGCCGCAACGCCTGTGCGTCGCCTACGCCATACAGGTGCAGCAGCAGGCGTCCCACGGGGTTGGCGGAGCGGCGGCAGTAGTCCAGCAGCTCGGCCCGGTCGGCGTAGCCCTCGGCATCGCGGGTTTTTTCCACATCCTGGGCAAATGCGCTGAGCAGGTCTTCGAGCAAGGGCACGGGCAGGTGGTGGCTGTGCAGCACCGCTTGCAGCGGCAAGAACACCTGGGCCCAGCGGGGAGACGGCGGCAGGCCTTGCACGACGGCCACCAGGTCGGCGTGGTAGGCGGCCAGGTCGGCCAGGCGGGCGGAGGGAGTGGCATCGCCTTCGTCGGCAATGTCGTCGGCGGTGCGGGCAAACGCGTAGATGGCAGCAATCGGTTGGCGCAGTTGCGGCGGGCACAGCAGCGAGGCCACGGGGAAGTTCTCGTAGTGGGTCACGGGCGCCGCCAGGGCTGTGGCGGGCGCAGGCGCGTTGGCGGCAGTGGCGGCGGCGGCAGTGGCGGCGGCGGGTGCGGCACTGTGGGCCGCAACGGGTGCGGCTGCCGGGGAAGAGGGGC
>NZ_QAIH01000295.1 GCF_003060895.1 Acidovorax sp. HMWF029
GGGGGCATGTTGGCGAGGGCCGGGGTGGGGGCGGAGGTAGCGGTCTGCATGCGCCTATTGTGCGATGCCGACCGGGGCGTCGCCAGTCCGGGTGTGCCTGTGGGCGCGGCAGGCACGGGCATTGCTTGGGGGTGGAGGTTCCTCTCTTTGTCTTTTCAATCCCTCAGGAGACCCCATGAACCGGACCGACGTCACCGAAAAAATCATCAGCACCAAGGTCTCCAAGGGCCTGCAGTGGGATGCCATTGCCAAGAAGGTCGGCCAGTCGAAGGAATGGACGACCGCCCTGTGCCTGGGCCAGATGACAGCCACGCCCGAGCAGGCCAAAGTACTGGGCAAGATTTTTGGCCTGACAGCCGAGGAGCAGAAATGGCTGCAGGTGGTGCCCTACAAGGGCTCGCTGCCCACGCCCGTGCCCACCGACCCGCTGATTTACCGATGGTACGAGGTGGTGAGCGTGTACGGCACCACCATCAAGGAGCTGATCCACGAGGAGTTCGGCGACGGCATCATGAGCGCCATCGACTTCAGCATGGACATCACCCGCGAGGCTGACCCGAAAGGAGACCGCGTGAATGTCGTCCTGTCGGGCAAATTCCTGCCGTACAAGCAGTATTGATCGGGAGCGGGCGCGGCAGCTGCCGCTGCGTGGGGGCTTGCCTGCAACCCATGCATTAAAGTTGCCGGATGGCGGTGGCCGGTTCACCGCCTTCAGTCGCATTGCCCTCACATTTTCTGGAACCTCCCCATGACCACCCTCGGAACCCCCTTGTCTCCCCATGCCACCAAAGTCATGCTGCTGGGTTCGGGCGAGCTGGGCAAGGAAGTGCTGATCGCGCTGCAGCGCCTGGGCGTCGAAACCATTGCGGTGGACCGCTACGACAACGCCCCCGGCCAGCAGGTGGCCCACCATGCGCGCACCATCACCATGAGCGACCCCGCCCAGCTCAAGGCCCTGATCGAGGCCGAGCGCCCGCACCTGGTCGTGCCTGAGATCGAAGCCATCGCCACCCCCATGCTCGAAGAGCTGGAAGCCGCAGGCACCGTGCGCGTGATTCCCACGGCCCGCGCTGCCCGCCTGACCATGGACCGCGAAGGCATCCGCGTGCTGGCCGCCGAAACGCTGGGCCTGCCCACCAGCCCCTACAAGTTCTGCAACTCGCTCGAAGAACTGCAGGCCGCCATCGATGCTGGCATCGGCTACCCCTGCATCGTCAAGCCGGTGATGAGCAGCTCGGGCAAGGGCCAGAGCAAGATCGACGGCCCGGCCGACGTGCAAAAAGCCTGGGACTACGCCATGGCCGGTGGCCGCGTGAGCCACGGCCGCGTGATCGTCGAAGGCTTCATCGACTTTGACTACGAGATCACCCAGCTGACCGTTCGCGCCGTGGGTGCCGATGGCCAGATCGAGACCCATTTCTGCGACCCCATCGGCCACGTGCAGGTGAGCGGCGACTATGTGGAAAGCTGGCAACCCCACCCCATGCACCCCGCTGCGCTTGAAAAATCACGCCAGATCGCCAAGGCGGTCACAGACAACCTCGGTGGCCAGGGCTTGTTCGGCGTCGAGCTGTTCGTCAAGGGTGAGCAGGTGTGGTTCAGCGAAGTCAGCCCCCGCCCGCACGACACGGGCCTGGTTACGCTGTGCACCCAGCACCAGAGCGAGTTCGAACTGCACGCCCGCGCCATCCTGGGCCTGCCCGTGGACACCAGTCTGCGCAACCCCGGCGCCAGCGCGGTGATCTATGGCGGTGTGGAAGCAAAGGGCATCGTGTTCGACGGCGTTCACGATGCCCTGCGCGTGCCGGGCACCGACCTGCGCCTGTTCGGCAAGCCCGAGAGTTTTGCCAAGCGCCGCATGGGCGTGGCGCTGGCGCGTGCGGTGGATGTGGAGACGGCGCGCAGCAACGCCAAGCTCGCCGCCAGCAAGGTCACGCCTCGGAAGGCTTGATTTTAAGTAAAAATGGCCGCTTCCGCCTGATGGGTAAGCGCTGGAAGCTATTGTTTTTATAGCGTTTTCCGGCAGATGCGGCAGGTTTTTATTGCGTCAGCCGGTATGGGCGCTCAGCCATCCTCGCGGATCTGGCGTCCCGTGAGCTTGAGGAACAGATCCTCCAGATTGGCGGGCCGGTGCAAGGTGCGCAGGTGGCCATGCTGCCCCAGCGCCTGCAGCAGCGGCTGGGCGTTCTGGGTGTAGAAAAACACCGTCTCGCCGCTCACTTCCACCCGGGCCGCGAGCGCGCGCAGGGTGGCGTCTTGTGTGAGCGCCACCGCGCCCACCCCAAACACCTCCACCACCTCGGGCTCCAGGTGTTGGGCGATCAACTCGCGCGGGCGGCCTTCGGCGATCTTCTTGCCGTGGTCCAGCACCAGCAGGCGCGAGCACAGGCGTTCGGCCTCGTCCATGAAGTGGGTGGTCAGCAGGATGGATTTGCCCTGTTGCAGCAGCAATTGCAGCCGCTCCCACATCAGGTGGCGGGCTTGCGGGTCCAGGCCGGTGGTGGGCTCGTCGAGCAGCAGCAAGCGCGGGTTGTTGACCAGGGCCCGCGCCAGCGACAGGCGCCGTTTCATGCCGCCCGAGAGTTCGCCCGGCTTGGCATCGGCCTTGTGGGACAGCGCCCCAAACTCCAGCAACTGCGGCACGCGTTCGTCCATCACTGCGCCCTTGAGCCCGAAGTAGCGGCCAAACACGCGCAGGTTCTCGGCGCAGGTGAAGTCCGGGTCCAGCGTATCGAACTGCGTGACCACGCCCAGCTGCGCCTTGATGGCCAGCGCATCGCGTGGCATGTGCAATGGCGCCGCGCCCGGCGTGGGGGTGAAATGCACGGCCCCGCCATCGGGCGCCGTGAGGCCCAGGCACATGCGGATGGTGGTGGTCTTGCCCGCGCCATTGGGGCCGATGACACCGAGGCATTCGCCGGGGGCAATGGCAAACGACACGTCATCCACCACGGTCGTCTCGCCGTAGCGTTTGCGCAGGTGCAGGGCTTCAAAAAGTGCGGTCATGCTCCGATTGTGTGCGAAGCGCGCCGTCTTCAACCGTCCGCCGCCAGTCGCCGTCTTGGCCGCCCTCGCCCCGCAAAGCGGGCAGTCTGTCCCTGCCACGCGGCTTACGCGCCGGCCCGTGATCAGTGGCAGGGCCGCCAAGTTCATGCGCTGGTTGGCAGCAATGACGGCCGCCAGGGCGTGGAAGTCCAGTGGCATGGAGCTGGTCAGCCCGAAATCCGGGACGGTGCTGCTTGCTTTACTGGAAGGCGACCTCGGCAAAGCTGCGCAGCTTGCGGCTGTGCAGGCGGTCCACCCCACCGTTGCGCAGGATCTCGATGGCGCGCATGCCGATGCGCAGGTGCTGGTCCACGCGCTCGCGGTAGAAATGGTTGGCCATACCGGGCAGCTTGATCTCGCCATGCAGCGGCTTGTCGCTCACGCACAGCAGGGTGCCGTAGGGCACGCGAAAGCGAAAGCCATTGGCGGCAATCGTGGCGCTTTCCATGTCCAGCGCCACCGCGCGGCTCTGGCTGAAGCGGCGCTGGGGCGTGTTGTCGGGCAGCAGCTCCCAGTTGCGGTTGTCGGTGCTGGCCACGGTGCCGGTGCGCATCACGCGCTTCAGGTCCGCGCCGCTGATCTTCGTGACATCGGCCACCGCCTGCTGCAGCGCGAGCTGGATCTCGGCCAGCGCCGGGATGGGCACCCACAGCGGCAGGTCTTCGTCCAGCACATGGTCCTCGCGCACATAGGCGTGGGCCAGCACATAGTCACCCAGCTGCTGGCTGTTGCGCAGGCCCGCGCAGTGGCCCAGCATCATCCAGGCATGCGGGCGCAGCACGGCGATGTGGTCGGTGATGGTCTTGGCGTTGGCTGGGCCCACGCCGATGTTGACCATGGTGATGCCGCTCGCGTCCTTGCGCACCAGGTGGTAGGCGGGCATTTGCGGCAGGCGGGGCGGGGCTGCGCCCAGATCGTCTCCAGCCTCGGCGCTCAGCCCCACGCGCCGGGTGACCACGTTGCCGGGTTCGATGAAGGCGATGTACTCGCTGTCTGGCTTGGCCATCTCGGCATGCCCCAGGCGCACGAACTCGTCGATGTAGAACTGGTAGTTGGTGAACAGCACGAAGTTCTGAAACCACTCGGGCGCTGTGCCCGTGTAGTGGCGCAGGCGGTGCAGCGAGTAGTCCACGCGCGGCGCGGTGAACAGCGACAGCGGCTGGGCCTCGCCAGGGCGGGCCTGCCAGGTGCCGTTGGCAATGCCATCGTCCATGGCGGCCAGGTCGGGCAGGTCGAAAACGTCGCGCATCAGCATGCGGCGCTCGGTCGTCAGCGTCCCCTCGATGTGATCGTGTTCAGCGAAGGAGAAATGGATGGGAATCGGGTGGGTGCTGGTACCCACTTCCAGCTCCACGTTGTGGCTGGCCCGCAGCAGGCGGAATTGCTCAGCATAGTAGTTGGCAAACAGGTCGGGCCGGGTGAGGGTGGTTTCGTAGCGGCCAGGGCCCTCGACAAATCCATAGGCCAGCTTGGTGTCAGCCCGTGCCACAGTGGTGGTGTGCACCCTCACAAAGGGGTAAAACGCACGTACTGCCGATTCGGGTGTCTCTCCCGCCACAAAACGCTGCATCGCTTCGCGCAGGTGGCCGATTTGTTGCTGGTAGATGCGCTGCACCTGCGCCAGCGCGTCGGCGGGGTCGGTGTGGCGGGTGAGGGCGATGAAGTCGGGGATGAGGGGCATGCGCTATTTTCGCTTGCCCGCGATCCCGCAGGAGAGCGGGCGGCTTTTTTCAGAATTTTGTGGGCTGTGGGGCGCTCAGCGGGCCTGTGACCTGCTCTCCAGCCACTGTACGGCTGCGTCCAGCACGGGGTCGCTTCCGCCCATGGCCCGCTGCACGAACCCGGCATCAACGGCAACACGGAGGTCGGGTTCGACGCCTTTGCCGAATACATAGTGCTCGCCATTGGCAGCGAGTTCTGCCACGGTAGGCGCGTGGACTACCATGTCGCCGGGCAGAAGGATCCGGGTCGTCATGCCCACTGCACCGGGCGTGGGCTCGGTCGCGACGATCTGTGCCCTGCCTGCCTTTTGCAACCAGGCGGCGAACATCTCGCAGGCCCCGGTGCATTCCGGGCCCGTCAGCAGCACCAGGGGGCCGCTGTAGTTCGCCTGGCCTTGCGTGAAGAGCGGCAACTGGGGGGGAAGGCCCAGACCGCCGCGGGTGCGCCAGACCTTGGCGGTGGCGTCCACCTGGCGCTGGGCGTAGCCTTGCAGCCTGAGGGGACGGTCATACGAGAAGAGCGAGGCTGCATAGTGCGCAACCAGCTGGTAGGACCCATGGTTGGCGCCCCGCAGATCGAGCACCAGACCCCGCAGCCGTGCCTGATTGGCGGCGGCCAGGCTGCGCTCCCAAAGGTCCAGGTTGCCGCCGCCGTCGGCGAACGAACTGAGTACCAGATAGCCATATTGCCGGCCCGAATGGCTGCGCAGCTGGAACGCCGACAAGGATTCATTGTTGGGCCCGGTACCCGCAGTCTGTGGCCTTTCGGCCATGCGCTGGCGCAGGTCGATGGACTGGTCCCGGCCGTCCTGCCGCACCTTCAGGACCATGGCATCCCGGTCATGCGCAGTGAGTTTGAGCGCGTCGTGGCGGCGCCCCGCCTCGGTGGGGCGATTGGAATAGCGAGAAGCCCGGCCCACATAGCGGGAAATGCTTTCGCCGTTGACTTCCATGATCTCCGCCCCCGGCCGCAGGCCAGCGAGGTCGGCGGCAGAGTGAGACGCGACGCTGCCCACGATCGCGCGGCCATCTGGGAGCCACCATACACCCTGCTGCGGCAGCGGAGTAATGCCGCGTGGAACCCATTGCCCGGCCAGACCGGTGTCCAGCCCCGCCGCCTGCCGCTGGAGTCCGTCAGCGCCGCGCAGATCGACCCGGAACAAGCCGTCCTGCAGGCGTGCGCCGATCTCGGCATAGACCTGCGCCATGGCCTGCCGGTCCCGCTGGTCGCCGGCCTGGCGGATCCTGTCGGCCAGCTCGGCTTGCAGCCTTGCCCAGTCCATGGGCTGGGTGCCACGAAAGGGGTAGCGCTCATGCATCACGCTGGTGAATGCCTTGAATGCATCGCCGGGCGCGAGCCGGGTCAGGTCGATGTCGGTGGTGGACTGCACACCGTACTGCGACAGTGCGACCTCACGACTGCGGTCGAAACTGAAGCCGCGGCTGCCCAGCGTGACCACGGTGTAGCCGCGCGGCAGGCGCACCATGGGGTCATCGGGGGTGAACAGTCGGCCATCCACGCCAAACCCTGCCGGGAACGACGCACCTGCCTCGCTGGCCCACACCAGCAATTTGCCACCCACCGGCTCCATGGCAAGGTCGGGTTGCAGTGGCCATTCCATCTGCACTGAGCTGGTTGTCAGCATGGCGTGCTGCTCGATCGTGTCCAGCGCACGGCGGCCCGCGCGGCGCGGTAGCTGGGTGTGCACGGACAGCGCGAAGATCTTCACTCCGCTACCCGACACACGCACCCGGCCCGTGCCCAGATCGAAAAGTGCCCCCGGCGGCGTGGGCGGCAGATCGATGGACACTGCCGAGCTGTCCACGTGGGGCGTGGCCAACAGTTGGTCCTGGGGCGGCGTCACGTGCCCCGCCTGGCGTTGCACGAAGTAGGCGCCCTGGTCGAGCAGCGCCACGAGCGTGCTGCCCGCCGTGATGGGGTCACCGGCACCCCGCTCCAGCGCAGCGATGAGGCGCGCCGGACCGCCCTCATCGCGCGCCATCACCGCCGGTCCGGAAGGAGGCTGGAAGGGGATGCCGTTGCGGTTGTCCCAGGCGTGGCGCCCCGCGTCCACAGCCTGTCGGCCCGTCGACATCACCTGCTGTCCCGTTGACATCATCTGCTGTCCGGTGGATACCGCTCCCTCCCCGCGGCTCATGACCTCGCCGGCCCGGCCCAGACCGTCGAGCAGCCCCGCGTGCGCCAACCCGACCGGGGCCAGCGTCAGAGCGAGCAGTCCGGCCGCCCACAGCCCGCGCGGTCTGCACTGTCCACGATTTGGTCGGTGCATGTCGCGCGCCCCGCTGCTCTGCGTGGGTGCGCTGGCTGGCGAAGCTCTGTTGGCGCGGGGGATCTGGAACAGGTCGCGTAGCAGGCGGTCGTTGGGCATAGTGGCGTCGACTTGCGAGAATGGATTTTTGGGATCAGGCGTAGCGGATCACAAAGTCGTTGTCGGCCGCGCTGACGTCGATGTGGCCGATGGACCTCGCATCCACCGACGCCTGAAGGAATTCCATCGCGAGGCGAGGGAGCAGGTTCTGGGTCAGGATCGCGTCGATCATGCGTGCGCCGGATTCGACTTCGCTGCAGCGCTCGCGGATCAGCTGCACTGCACTGTCGTCGAATTGGAACTGTGCGCCGTGGTTGGCCTGGATGCGAGCCTGTATGCGGCGCAGCTGCAGCCCGATGATCTGCTCGAGCATCGCATCGGAGATGGGGTAGTAAGGCACTACCGTGAGGCGTCCCAGCAGTGCGGCGGGAAACTTGTCGAGCAAGGGTTGCCGCACGGCCTTGGCCAAGGCCTCTGGTGCGGGGGCCAGCTCCGGGTCGCTGCACATGCCTGCGATCAGCTCGGAGCCCACGTTGGAGGTCAGGATGATCACGGTGTTCTTGAAGTCGATGTAGCGGCCCTCGCCGTCCTCCATCCAGCCTTTGTCGAACACCTGGAAGAACATCTCGTGCACGTCGGAGTGTGCCTTCTCGATTTCGTCGAGCAGCACCACGCTGTAGGGCCTGCGCCGCACAGCTTCGGTCAGCACGCCGCCTTCGCCGTAGCCGACGTAGCCTGGAGGCGCTCCCTTGAGTGTGGAGACCGTGTGCGCTTCCTGGAATTCGCTCATGTTGATGGTGATGAGGTTTTGCTCGCCGCCATACAGGGCTTCGGCCAGGGACAGCGCGGTTTCGGTCTTGCCCACGCCGGACGGGCCCGCGAGCAGGAATACGCCGATGGGCTTGCTGGGGTTGTCCAGCTGCGCGCGGGCCGTCTGGATGCGGCGCGTGATGGCCTCCAGGCCGTGGCGTTGTCCGATCACCCGGTTTTCCAATGTTTGAGCGAGCGTCAGCACCGACTTCACTTCGTCACGCACCATCCGGCCGACAGGGATGCCGGTCCACTCTGCGACTACGGCGGCCACGACACCCGCATCGACCACCGGATGCAGCAGAGGGTCATCGCCTTGTAGCGCCTCTAGTTCCTTGCGCAGCGTTTCCAGCTGTGATGCTGAGACGGCCGGTGCAGCGATGGTGGGCTCTGCCGGAGCGAGGGCTTTGCCCGACGTGCGGCCAGCACGCGCGGCCATCAATGCAGCCTCTGCCTGGACGATGCGCTGGGCGAGATCGCTTTCGCGCCCCAACCGTTCGGCCAGCATGCCGCGTTCCTGCTCCAAGCGCCCCAACGTGGCCGTCAGTTCGCCCGCGCGGCCCGCGTCCGCCACGCCTAGTTCCGCTTCGCGCTGCACGATGTCGAGCTCCACCCGGAGGGCCTCTTGCTGCCGGGTGACCGCTTCCAGTCGCGCAGGGGTCGCTGTCAGGGCCATGGCAACGCGGGAGCAGGCCGTGTCGATGAGGCTCACGGCCTTGTCCGGGAGCTGGCGCGAGGGGATGTACCGGTGCGAAAGGCTGACGGCAGCCACCACGGCCTCGTCCGCGATCCGCACCTTGTGGTGTGCCTCCAGCTTGGCGGCCACGCCGCGCAGCATGTGGACGGCCTTGGGCTCATCCGGCTCGTGGATGTGCACCAGCTGGAAGCGCCGGGTCAGCGCAGGGTCTTTTTCGATGTACTTCTTGTATTCGGCCCAGGTCGTGGCGCCGATGGTGCGCAGCACGCCACGGGCCAGCGCTGGCTTGAGCAGGTTGGCGGCGTCGCCCGTGCCCGCCTGGCCACCGGCTCCGATGAGTGTGTGCACCTCGTCGATGAACAGCACGATGGGTGTGGTGCTGGCCTGCACCTCGTCCAGCAGCGAGCGCAGGCGGTTTTCGAACTCGCCCTTCATGCTGGCGCCGGCCTGCAGCAGGCCGACATCCATAACGCGCAGCTGAACGCCACGCAGTGGCGGTGGGACGTCGTCCGATGCAATGCGCAGTGCCAGGCCTTCCACCACGGCGGTCTTGCCCACGCCCGCTTCGCCCACCAGGATGGGGTTGTTCTGACGGCGGCGCATGAGGATGTCGATCATCTGGCGCACCTCCTCGTCACGTCCAGTCACCGGGTCGAGCTCGCCTTTGTGTGCGCGCTCGGTCAGGTCCACCGTATAGCGCTGTAACGCCTCTTGCTTGCGTGCGCCCAGTGACGACGTTGCACCGCTGGCCTCGCCGGGGCTCCCCTGCAGGCCTGAGCCGTCGGCCGCCTGCAACTTGGCCTCCGGCGAGAGCGGCAGCACCTTGGGAAATGCATCGCTCAATGCCGGCTCGCTGATCCTTTCCAACTCCTTGGAGATGGACCGCAACTCGTTGGCCAGGGCCCGGGTGCGTAGCATGCCCGACAGCCAGTAGGCGCTGCGGATTTGCGATTCGTTGAACATCAACGTGGCGTACACCCAACCGCGCTCGATCGATGTTTCGATCTGGTCCGAAAAGTCCGAGATTGATGTGGCCCCCCGGGGGAGCCGGTCCAGGCTGCGCAGCACGTCGGCGGCGAGCTGCTCGGCATCGATTTCGAAGTGGCGAAAGATCCGCAGCAGGTCGGAATCGCTTTCCTGTAGCAGCTGGTGCAGCCAGTGCACCAGCTCCACGTAAGGGTTGCCCCGCAGCTTGCAAAACACGGTGGCGCCTTCGAGCGACTTGAACAGCAGGGGGTTGAGTTTTCCGAACAGGGCGAGGCGGCTGATCTCTGACATGGGCGTGGTGGCGGTGCGTTGAAGAGAAAAATGCGGAAAGGGTTGTGGGAGGGCGACCGCTAGCGAGCGGTCGCAGGCACCGTGCGGGCGATGACGCGGTGGCCGCGAGACTGGAGCCAGCTTTCAGGGTCCAGGCGGAAGTCATCCGCGTCGCGGGGCGCGGGGCCATCGAGCATCCAGCTCGTCCAGCCCAGCCGGGTGCCACCGCCAAGGCGCGTGCCCGGCACTTCCTCGCGCTGCAGTACGAGTTCGAAATCCCAGGCGTACTCGATGCCCAGGTAGTTGCGCACCCAATCCACCAGGGCCTTGAAATCGGGCTGGTCGGGCAGGAAACGCTCGTACTGGGTGAGCGTCAAGGGGCCAATGCGCAGGCGGAACTTGCTCTGGGCGTCCGGCACCCGTGAGCCGACTACCGTGTCCACGCCCAGTTGGGAGTTGCACGGGTGTCGCGACAAGCGGGTCTGTTGCGAGGGTTCCAGCGCCAGGAAGTGAAGGCAGTACTCCTGCATCGCCACCGGCACCCCGAAGTAGCTGCCTATAGCGCGTTGTAGCCCTTCCGGGTTGCGGGTGGACCGCGTCATGTGCCCGGCCATGTGCAGCTTGGCGTGGTCTTCCACAGCGTCACGCTGGCGCGCAGACGTCTCGCCGACCCCTATAAGGCTGGCCAGGTGCCTGTCGAACATGCTATCGCCTGGCCGGTCGAGCGATACGGTGGGCTGGGCATCGGCCCAGGCGCGGAAGAACAGCAGGAGCAGCCGGTGGTGGAAGATGTCGGAAAACCGTGCGAGCGTCGGGTCATCGTACTGGCGCTGGCGCTCCCGCACATATTCCGTGAGGTGCGTGGGCATAGGCCCATTAGGGCCATAGAGGCCGAAATTCCAGACCGTCAGGCGCTCCGGCTGGCCCGCGGTGGGGGGCAGGAGTTCTGCAATGGTCGCGGGTGCGAAAGCGAGCGACGGGTCCTGCCCCAGGCGGATGGGCTCGGCCTGTGGGCGGGCGGCGCGGCCCAGACGTGGCTGCTCAGGATGGCGAGCCTGGAGCCAGCGCAGTGTGAAAAATAGATCGAAGGCATGCGGGTCGTGGCGTAGACGCCGCCACAGGCCCGCTTCACCGGTGCGCTGCGCCGCCTGCGGCAGGGGGAGCGTTGCTGTGCGGCTCATGTGTTGGGCCTCTGGCCGGGCCGCACGTCCCATTTGGCGACCGGCCCACGCTGCCGGGAGTGAAGAGACAGTTCCGTGAAGCTGTTCACGCCCACATGGCGTGCGAAGAAGCGCTCCAGCACGCACGCGAGCGGCCAGGCGCTTACGCCGGCAAAGGAGGATTCGTCCACTGTCAGCGTGACGCCCACACCGCGGCCATATACCAGCTGCCTGTGCTGCGTGAGGCGCCGGGTGATGGGGCGGATGCTCATTTCCTTGAGTCCCGCGACCTGGCCTGCGAGCGCGTGATCTCCGAGGGTCAGATAGAGGTTCATCAGCTCGCGCAAGGTCGCCGCCCCTTCTTGCTCGGAGAGGTCCGTCATCGCGAGGTAGTTGAGCGAGAGGTGGGAAATCAGCCGCCAAGTGACTTCGTTCTCGGCAATGCTGCCCACGGGCCGCGAGGGCCCCGCGATGGTGCGTATGGTGCCAATGGGGGCCGAGTCGAGTGTGATGAAATCGCCCTCGGCTTGGTTGGTGGACATGAGCAGCGGCAAGTCCCGGTTTGTGCACAGCGTGCGGACCGACAGTTGCTTGAGGTCGTCGGAAAACGGGGCTGCTCGCTGGTCCACCAGCGACAGGAAGACCTCACTGCCAAGGTATTGGGTGCGGGGACCGAAGCGCACCGCGTGCTCTGAAAAAAGCCGAGGCTCCCGCCGCACCGCGAAGTACGCCTGGTCTTCCGACCGGATGCCGTGCACGGATGCGTAGAGTGGAACGAACTCTCGGTCGTTGACCTTGCCCTCCTGGTGCCCAGTGACGCCGAGGACGCTGTAAACCTCGAAGTCGCGCGGCCGGGTGCGCTCCATCACCACGTGGTATTCGTTCACATCCGTGGACACGTGGATGCGGTCTGCCATGCGCTCGAAGAGGTTGATGGCGGGGGTGCAGTGCAGCAGGAAGTTCTGCGCGTCCACGACCGGCTCCAGGTCCGGACTGGCCTTGCGCAGCAGGAGCGTCATCGCCAGCCGCCGCGAGGGTATCTGCCTAAGCGACGCGGCCAGGCCCTGGATGGAAAAGAACCGGAAACGGGACGGGAATGCGAAGTATTCGTGCAGTAGACGGTGACCCTGGAATGCGCGGTGCGAGTAAGGCAGCAGCGCCTGCCTCTGTTCATAGCCTTCCGCCTGCAGCGCCTGGGCGGGCAGGTAGCCGTACACCTTGCCGGGGTCCTGTACGTCGTGCACCACGATGCCCTGCAGCGCGTGGTGCAGTACCTCCTGCAGGTGCGAAGCCACGGTGTCCGTGGCATGGATGTAGAAGGCGAGCCTGTCCATCGGCAGGCGCGCAAAATCGGTCGCGCCCTGGGTTTCGAACTCCATCCGCAGATGCCCGGCGGGCTCCTGCGACAGGCCAAATCGGGCCAGGGGAATGTCCAGCGGCGGGCCGCCCAGCGCCGCACGCTTAAGGGACACGGGCCAGAGCGTCACATCGTGTCCGGTGCGAAAGTCGCACGGTGTCTGGTCGTCGGTGGACTTGCGCGACCTCAGCATGCTGCCCGCCGGTAGGCAGTAGCCGTCAGCCACATTGCCTTCGGTTTCGCTGGGCGACATCTGGACGATGACCATCGCCGGAGTGGGTGCCAGGTAGTGGGGGCACACCATCTCGAGGATGCGCTGCGACAGCCTCGGAAACTCTGCGTCCATCTTCATCTGCACCCGGGCCGTGAGGAAGCTGAAGCCTTCCAGCAGCCGTTCGACATACGGGTCGGCCACGTCCAGGTCGCGCAGCGCCAGGCGCCCTGCGATCTTTGGGAAGGTCGCAGCGAACTCGGCGCCCAGCTCGCGCAGGTAGGCGAGTTCGCGGTTGTAGTACTCGACCAGGCGCGGATTCATTGCTCGGCTTTCACTCTCAGCTTCTGAGGTCGGACACCACCACCTGGCCGGTCTCCAGGTCCAGGCTGGTCTTGAGTAGCAGTTCCAGCGGATAGGGCATGGACCAGAATTGGCAGCGGATCTCGAACTGCAAGGTGTTGTGGTGGTTGAGCGAATCGAACGACGGCAGTAGCGTCACTGTGAGCGACTCCGGCAGCACGCGGGGCTCGAACGCAAGAATCGCCCGGCTCACGTTGGCTTCGACGTCCTTCCAGTCAAGGTCAGACAGGAGCTTGCCCGCCAGCGGGGTCATGCCGTAATTCAGCGTGGACTGCTCTGCGTGCGCCAAGCCGTCGAAGTCGATGTGCCCAGAGGCATTGCTTGCGTTGAGCAGCCAGCCCAGGTCTCGCAGCAGTGCAGCGCGCAGACGCGCCTCGGTGACGTACACCGCGTCGGCCTGCTCGGTGCGGCGGGTGGGCTCGTGGTCGGTCAGCCTGTCCAGCAAGGCCGGCTGCAGGCGGTCTTTCTCTGTGCCGAAACCGCTATGGCGCCTAGTCAGCATGGCTGGCCCGCATCAGGCGTTGAAGGATATGGTGCGGACATCGAGCAAGGCGTGGTCTCCCTGGTCGGATACCAGCACCCGCTGGCCCCGGCCCGCGACATGTTCGCCGCCGAGGTCTGTCCATTCGGTGCGACGCGCCAGCCGCAGACTGTCATCATCACCCTCTTGGGCTGGATAGCGTGTCGGTATGAGGCCGCGCAGGATGCTCGCGTTTGCGAGCGCCAGTTCGGCAGGTTGCCACACGAGGTCGCGAAGGTCCGACGGCTTGTCCAATGTCACGCTGCGCACGGCGGAAAAAGGCACCCAGTAGTAGCAGCCGTTGGTGTAGAGCTCGAAGACGGGGCCGAGCCGAGAGTCCGAATCGCAAAGCCATTCGAACGCATCGCCGTTGATGGCGCCGATCGAGGCGGGCGCCATGTCCAGGGCCTGCGTGCGCAGATTCAGTGCTGCGTCGTGCGATCCCTGAGCTTGCGCCTTCAGCGCATCCACCATGTAGCTCAGCCAGGCGGGCGGCTCACCGAGGATGTAAGGCGTGCGCTGGCCTTCGAATACTTCCTTGCGCAGCAGCTCGCAGCGCAAGGCCTCGCGGTAGGCGTGTGCCATGGGTATGGCCTTGGGGTCCAGCTGCGCGCACATCTGCAGCTGCGCCAGCGCCTTGTTCCAATCTCCGAGCACTGCGAGTAACTGGAAGTAGAACGTGCGCAGCGATGCTTGTGCGGGTTCGATCTTGATCGCGTCTTTGATGCGGTTCATCTGAACGTCCAGCGGGCTTTGGGAGTCAAAAAGTACAGCAGAAGTCACGTTAGAAACTCGTTGATGTGATGGCACGCGTTGCACTACTACGTGCGGGCAAGGAGACTGGAAGGGCTGCAACCTGGGCCGCAGCTGTCCGCTTGACAGTGCTTAGCCCCTTTGAGCGACCGCGTGCGCGCAGTTTTTTTGCTGCGCCTTAGAGCATCCACTTGTGGTTGTGGTTGTGGTTGTGTTTGTGGCGGGGGCG
>NZ_QAIH01000296.1 GCF_003060895.1 Acidovorax sp. HMWF029
CATCGCGCGCATCGCCCTGGCCATACTTGCCACCGAATTCGCCCAGTACCACCGCATGGCCGGCTTGAGCGAAGCGGCCGAAGTGCTGGTCCCAGATGGCGGGCATGTTGCTCGGGAAGTTGGATGCATTGAAGTACGACTGCACATATACATCCGGCCCGTAGGTATGCGGGGCCAGAAGCAGCCGGTTGGCCGGGATATTCAAGGGGGTGCACTCCAGGGGTTCCAGGTTGCCTCCCCAGAAATGGGCGCTGTTGCTGGAGCAGCTGGGGTTTTCGCCGATGCCCTCCACGGCGATCAGCCAGTGCGGGGCTAGCGGCAACACGGCGGAGGCGGCGCGCTCGGCTGCCCTGTTCCAGTCGGTGGCATTGTTACCTGTACCCCAGGTCGCTGCGCCGTGAGGTTCGTTCTTGATGTCAATGCCAATGACGCCAGGAACGCCCGCGTACCGCTGTGCCACAAAGGTCAGGTCGCTGATCCATTGCTGCTCGCTGTAGCTGGGGGTGTACCAAAGCTCGCTGATGGTCTGGCAGTCGGGCGTGTGGTGGTCCAGCAGCACATACATGCCGCGCGCGCTCAACTCGTTGATCACCTTGTCCATGACCTGGATGGCTGAAAGGCCCTGCAGATCGGCGTTACGGCCATAGTCGATGCTGTTCGGCGGGGCCGAACCGTGCAATGTGGCGGGGCAGAACGGCAGGCGCACAGCATTGAAACCCTGTGCCTGCATCTGCGTGATCATGTCCTTCCAGTTGCGAGCCCACAGGCCATGGACCACATGCGTGTTGGTTTCAAAACCAAACCAGTTCACGCCGCGTAGCTGAATCGCCTGCCCCGCATCGTTGACGACCTTGCCGGCCTGGATGGCGTAGCTCCAGGCCGTTCCGCTGCCGATGAGCAGGCAGCCAGCAAGGGCCAAGTGTTTGCTCAAGTCGGTGAGCCTCATGAAATCCTCTTTTCCTGAATGGGTCATGTACACGGTTCACGGTCAAGGGGGCATGTCGTGGGTGTCGATGTTTCAGGGATGATAGTTGGAGGCTGCAAGGAAACTGCTGCGGCTTGCCGTCTGCTTGTAAGCGCATGTGAAGGACGGGCCACCACATGGCCTTGTCCGATTTTGCGGTCGGGGCATCAAGACCGAGCGCGGCTGCGCCCAGCCAGCGACACCGCCTGCAGTGACAGGCCATCGATCTCGTTGGTGATGCCCGACAGCACATTGGCTACCACGGCAAATTCGCGGCCGTGCTGGCCTGCGCGGGCAGCCATTACCTGGGCATTGAAGCTGACTACCTTGGCCTCGCGGGCCACGGTCTGGATGGAGGCCACGATGCTTGCGAGTTCCTTCATCAAAGTTTCGGACTGTGCCTTGCTCACCTGGTCAAACGCTGTGGTGGCGGTGTTGAGGGCGTCCAGCACGCTGTCATTGGACTCCACCAGCTGGGCAAGTGTCTCTTCCACCCGTGGGCTCTGGCGCTCGGTCAGACCAAGTGCGGTGTCCACCTGCTGTGCAAACTGGTCGATGATGGAACGCACCCCCGAGGGCCCCTGGTACACCCGGCGAATGATGTTTGCGCTGACGGCGTCCAGGTGGTGCGGCGTTTCGACCAGGCGTGCCTGGCTGTCGGCAAACAGCGCCAGGGTGCTGCGTGCGGCTTTCAGGTGCAGGTCGCTGCCGCGTGCGGCCAGCACGGTCTGCAGCACCATGCGCTGTGACAGCATGCGCTGGCGTGCTGCGAGGTTGACCAGCGACATGCCGCTGTCGCGCGGCGCTATTGCTGGGGCGGAGGGCTGCACGGGCATGCCGGTGGTGCGTGCGGGGGCGGGGAAGGCTGCCATGGTGCTCCTTGTGCTTTTAGCATTCAGATGCCTGCAGTCAAGCAATACCTGGGCCAATGTCGGGTTGCGCAGTGAGGGCTGGGGATGAAATAGGGCTTTCGGAAGCCCAGCCCAGCGTTGCGTCCGAGGGGCAAGAGATGGAGGAGCCGGCAGCGTTCAGCCGACGCGCAAAGCCTGTGGTGCCTGCGCCGCATCCAGCGACGCCAGCGCCACGCCACGCACCACATCGCCCACCACAATCACCGAGGGGCTGGCGAGCCCCTCGCGGCTGATGGTGGAGTGCAGGCTGCCCAGCGTGGTGATTGCATGGCGCTGGTGGGGCAGGCTGGCGTGCTGTATCACGGCAACGGGGGTGTTGGCTGGCAGGCCGGTGAGCAATTCCTGCTCGATGGTTGCCACGCCGCTCACGCCCATGTAGATCACGAGCGTGAGCTTGGCGTCGCGGGCGGTGCGGGCAAGGGCCTGCCAGTCGGTGCCCGCGTCGCCAGGCTTGGCATGGCCGGTGATGAAGACCACGCCATGTGCATGCTCGCGGTGCGTGAGTGGCGCGCCCAGCGAGGTAAGCCCGGCCAGGCCCGCCGTGATGCCGTTGATGACGGTGACGGGAACGCCCGCAGCGCGCAGGTGCTCCACTTCTTCACCTCCGCGCCCGAAGATGAACGGATCGCCGCCCTTGAGGCGCACCACGTTCTCGCCCTCGTGCACGGCCATGAGCATGAGCTTTTCGATGAAGGCCTGGGGGGTGCTTTTGCAGCCGCCACGTTTACCCACATAGACAATGCGGGCCGTGGGCGAAGCGTGGGCCACGATGGCGTCGCTCACGAGATCATCCACCAGCAGGACGGTGGCAGCCTGGATGGCCTTGAGGGCCTTTATCGTGAGCAGCTCCGGGTCGCCCGGGCCTGCGCCCACCAGGGTGCAGGTGCCGCTGGTGGTCCAGGAGTTGTTGGAAGGGGGCGGGGTGTGGGGG
>NZ_QAIH01000297.1 GCF_003060895.1 Acidovorax sp. HMWF029
ACTTCACCCTCATGACGGCGCTGCCCCCCCCCACTTCGGACGCCCTGCCCGCCATCCCGATCACCCGCTTTCACCGCACCCGCCTGATGCAGATCTGGCGCTCGGCGGGGTGGCCATGCAAGGATGGGTTGGAGATTGACCTGCTGGCTGCGGGCCTCATCAGTCTGCACATTGCGGCCGATGGTTGCGAAACCCTGCGCCTCACCGACGAAGGCATCCGCGCTCTGGCGCAGGCCCGCCAGCGCAGCGTGCGGGCGCTGAGTCTGCACGACCGGCTGGGCCAGAAGTTTGCGGCGCAGTTGCTGGCGGCGGGCCGCATCGTGTGGGCCGAACTGTCACTGCGCGCGGTGATCGACACCGTGCCGGTGGGGGATGTGGTGCCGCCTGCAGCCACGGCTGAAGCGGCCGCCAACGCTGCGCCTGCCATGGCGCCGCTATGGGCCGACGATGACCTCGCCCCCGCTTCCCACGCCGCTGCCAATGTGTGGCGCATGGCCCGGCCTGATCTTTTCTCGGTGCGCAACACTTCGGTGTCCACCTACCTGCAGCCCATGGTGCACGAGGTCAAGGCCAGCCGGGCCGACTTGCTGTCGGACCTGCGGCACGACGCCAAACGGCAGGCCTACCAGTGGCTGTGCGAGGAGTGCTACTACGTCTTCCCCGCAGGCATTGCCGAGCCTGACGAGATCCCTGAGCACTTCGGCATATGGGTGCTGCACGGCAGCGTGGAAGACGGGCGCTTTGAGCTGCTGCGCCCCGCGCGGCACAACCGCTGCACCCTGCCTTTTGCGGTGTGGATGGCGCTGTGCAAGGCCACGCCGCTGCGCAGCGAGGAAGACAAGGCCCAGGCTCCGCTGGTCGACGCCACCGAGCCGCACCCTGGTGCCAGCCCCCCATGACCTACACCGTGGCGGTGCGCGAGCTGTGCGAGTTCACCGCCAAGCAGGGCGACCTGGACCTGCGCTTTACACCCGCGCCCACCGCGCTGGAAGGTATGGCAGGCCATGCCGTTGCAGCGTCACGTCGGGGTGCAAGCTACCGCGCGGAGGTAGCACTGAACGGCAGCTACCAAAGCCTGCGTGTACGGGGCCGGGCCGATGGCTACGACCCCGCGCAGCAGCGCATCGACGAGGTCAAGACCTTCAAAGGGCGCATGGACCGCCAACCCGCATCGCACCGCCACCTGCACTGGGCACAGGCCAAGGTGTATGGTTGGCTGCTGTGCAAGCAGGAGCAACTGGCGCACATCGACGTGGCGCTGGTGTACCTGGACGTGGGTACGCAGCAGGAGACGGTGTTTACCGAACGCTGCAGCGCAAATGACCTGCGCCAGCACTTCGAGGCCCAGTGCCAGCGCTTCATTGCTTGGGCCGAACAGCAGGTGGCCCACCGTGCCGTGCGCGATGCCGCACTGACCACATTGGCGTTTCCGTTTGGCGACTTTCGCACCGGCCAGCGTCCGCTGGCCGAAGCCGTGTACAAGGCCGCAGTGGCAGGCCGCTGCCTGTTGGCCCAAGCACCCACGGGCATTGGCAAGACCATAGGCACGCTGTTCCCGCTGCTCAAGGCCGCGCCCGCGCAGCGCATCGACAAAGTGTTCTTTCTGGCGGCCAAAACCTCGGGGCGGCAGATGGCGCTGGATGCACTGGCGCGCCTGTCCGACAGCGCACCCGCACTGCCGCTGCGCGTGCTGGAGCTGGTGGCGCGCGACAAGGCCTGTGAACACCCTGACAAGGCCTGCCACGGCGAGTCCTGCCCTCTGGCACGGGGCTTCTACGACCGGCTCCCGGCTGCACGTGCCGCTGCATTTGCCACCACCAGCGCAGGCCAAACCGCCCCCGCCCTGGTGCAAAACCGCGTGCGCGACGTAGCACTGCAGCACGATGTCTGCCCCTACTACCTGAGCCAGGAACTGGCCCGCTGGGCCGATGTGGTGGTGGGCGACTACAACTACTACTTTGACCTCGGCGGCCTGCTGCACAGCCTGGCCCAGGCCAACCAATGGCGCACAGCGCTGCTGGTGGACGAGGCGCATAACCTGGTGGAGCGTGGCCGCAAGATGTTCACCGCCGAGCTGCCCCCCGCCACCCTGGCCCAGGCCCGCAGCAGCCCCTCCGCTGCGCGGCACACGCCCGTGAAGAAGGCGCTGGACAAAGTGCGCCGCACCTGGGTTGCGTTGGACAAGGCGCACACCGCTCCCTACACAGTGCTAGAAACCTTCCCCGACAAGCTGCTGGCCGCGCTACAGCAGTGCACGACCAAACTCACCGAGCACTTCGCAGACCATCCCACCGAACCGGACGGGGCGCTACAGGCGTTCTACTTCGACGCCCTGCACCTGCAGCGCATGGCCGATCTGCTGGATGCGCATTCGATGGTGGACATTTCCCAGGCTTCCGCCGCTCACCACCAGCGGGCCTTCAAACCCGGCGATTCCGTGGTCTGCATTCGCAACGTGGTGCCCGCCCCCTTCCTGCAACCCCGCCTGCAAGCAGCACACACCAGCACCTTGTTCTCAGCAACGCTGCAGCCCGCACGCTACTACGCCGACCTGCTGGGCCTGCCGAATGACCATGTGTGGGTGGACGTGGAGTCGCCCTTTGCTGCGTACCAGCTGCAGGTGCAGGTGGCGCGCCAGATCTCCACACGCTACCCGCACCGCGCTGCGTCGCTGGCGCCCATCGCGGCGCTGATGGCGCAGCAGTTTCGCGAGCGGCCCGGCAACTACCTGGCGTTTTTCAGCAGCTATGACTACCTGCAGCAGGCTGCTGCACTTTTTGCACAGCAGCACCCCGATGTGCCGCACTGGTGCCAGTCGCGCCGCATGCCGGAAGGCGAACAGCGCGAGTTTCTGGCCCGCTTCACCGCCACCAGCCAAGGCATTGCCTTTGCCGTGCTGGGCGGTGCGTTTGCCGAGGGCATCGACCTGCCGGGCCGGCGGCTGATTGGCGCCTTCGTCGCCACGCTGGGCCTGCCACAGGTCAACCCTGTCAACGAACAGATCCGCGAACGCATGCAGGATTTGTTTGGCGCGGGCTATGACTACACCTACCTCTACCCCGGCCTGCAAAAGGTGGTGCAGGCCGCTGGCCGCGTGATCCGCACGCCCAGCGACGAAGGCGTGGTGCACCTGATGGACGAGCGCTTTGGGCAGGCCCAGGTGCGCAACCTGCTGCCCGCGTGGTGGCAAACACGCTAAGGTGCGAGGCACAGCAACCATCCCCCACCACGTAGCCCATGCTGACCGACGACGAGCGCGCCGCCTTCCTGCAATCCATCACCCGTGTGCGGCAACGGGCGGCGCAGGCGCTGCGGCAGGCCCAGGGCGCGGATGGCGCCGTGGCCTTCATCGCGCAACTGCACCGGGGCGTGGACGCCGTGGCCGAGCAGGCCCGCGCCACCGGTCCCCAGCCCGCCTGCCAGGCCGGTTGCGCCCACTGCTGCCACCTGCGGGTCGAAGCCACTGAGCCCGAGGTCTTCCACATCGCGCAGCATCTGCG
>NZ_QAIH01000298.1 GCF_003060895.1 Acidovorax sp. HMWF029
TCGCTTCGAACGCCGGATCGACATTCATGTCGCGCTGCTTTCTCTGGCTTGCTGCGTCATCTGCATTCGCCATCTCGCACCGTTTTGTTAGCCGCTCTAACACCCGGTGCGCATAAACATGGATCCAGAGGATCCTTGCGTTGCGGTGAGGACCAACGCCAATGGGACAGTGGAGCGAGGTCATCTGACCGAAGACGGTCAGTTTGTGTCAACCGATGGGGTTGGCTTTCGCGCTGGTTAAAGGGAAGCAGGCAATGAAACTCTATGTGCTATCGGATCTGCATGCGGAGCACACCGCGTTCACACCAGATCCAGAAGCTCTGGAGGCCTGTGACTTGTTGATCCTTGCTGGTGACATCCACGACGGCGAGTTCGTTCCGACCTGGGCGCGCAACAAGTTTGGTGAGGACAAGCCGATTCTCTGGGTGGCCGGCAACCATGAGTTTTACGACCACCACTGGGAACGCTCTCTGGATGACATGCGCAACGCGGCGCAGCAGCGAGGCATTCACTTCCTGGAGAACAGCAAGATCACGATTGGCGGCGTGGACTTCCTCGGGACAACACTCTGGACCGATTTCGAGCTATTGGGACGAAAAAGCGAGTCAATTACCAATGCCAGCCGTTACGTCGCCGACTACAAGGCGATCGCCGGTTGCAACCCTTTCAAGACCATCGAGCGTCACCGGGTCAGCCGTGCATGGCTCGCGCAGCAACTGGCTACCGAATCGCCAAGGCCTCGCGTGGTTGTAACCCATCACTACCCGAGTCCTTTCTCGACGGATCCGCGGTACGCCAATGAGCCTGCCAGTGCGGCTTTTGGGTCGGACCTTCCACCCGAATTCTTCAAGAGTGTGAATCTGTGGATCCATGGGCACACCCACACGTCGTTTGACTACGAGACCCATGGGTGTCGGGTAGTTTGCAACCCGCGTGGTTACCTGCAGCGCGACGGAAGTTTCGAGAATCCGCGCTTCAACCCTGGTTTGCTCTTATGCCTTTGAACAAGTGATGCGATTTGTACCCCCTTGGTCGCTGCTGCTAGTGAGAAGTCTCTTGCTATCTGCGATGTGTGCGGTGCTCCAGGCGAACCTGTCCTTGAGCTTTGGCATCGCACCCGGTGCGAGCAGCATCGGAGTACTCGACCGTGGTGGCTAACCTCTCTGATTTGACGGCACGAGCGTGTCTTGAGGGCCCTTGCTCGGAAGGTGTCGCAACAGTTTGGCGATGTTCTTGGCATTGTCCAAGCCGCGGTGATGCGCACCCTCCAGCGCGCAGCCGACCATCTGCAGCGCCCTGGCCATTCCAACTTCCTTGATCTTGCGGCCCTTGGCGAAACGGCGCTTGAGGTTTACGTGCTCGAAACCGGCAAGAGGATGCTCGATGCTGTGCCGTTCGCAATCGCGTGCGAGCTGATTGGCATCGAACTGCCCCAGCTGCCCCATACGGTGGGATCAGACTGAAAGCGCTGCGCGAAACCGGCTACCTTTGCTGCAGCGATTGGAAACGGCTCAGCACTATCGACATCAGACTGGTTGATGCCGGCGAGCTGCTTAAAGAACGCGGTGAGTTGTGCGTGCACCACTGGTCGCACCAGCGCCTGGAAGGTTTCAACCACATAGCTATCGGCCCTCGCCCACACCGCGCCGATTTCAATGATTTCCATCTCGCTGGACGGCAGGCGATCACCTTCGTCGCAGGTCGCTTTGACGTCGATGACGAGGATACATAGCTCCTATGTGGAGGAGACGGTCACTGCGAGAGTCCATGACCCAACTATAGGTGAGAGCGTCGGTTGACGCCGGGTCAACCCATCTTGCATGCCGACACATACTTGAACTTGCGACACACGACGGCGCAATTTAACTTCGCTTACATGGCATGCCATGGGAGCCACCGCCAGATTCAAAGAGGAAGATGCTGCACAAGGCATCAGCCCTCGATTCACAGGCCATTGATGACGATGCAAATCGCTGCGTTTGAGCATTCGGAGCCACATCAATCTACGCTACGCCGCTCCACAACAGCACCGGTTTCAATCGCGATGCTGGCTCTCTCGGTGAAGAACTGAAACACCACCAAGGTGCCCGGCACGTTTGCGCCCGTAGGCATCGTCTCTGGAGAGTAGATGATGCGGTAGTTCATCCACCCGCAGCGACCATTCAAACGCGCAGCACAGAAGGCGGCGTATACCTCTTGTTTGTCGTTGTTCTCGCCTGATTTCGCTCGGTGCTGAATGTCCAAACGCAGCGCCTGCGCTTCGTTCAGGACCAAGCGACTGATCAGGAGACCGCAGGCCACACTGGCGAAGTAGGTGCCGATGAGAATGGCCGACACCGTGTGTTTTCTCAATGTGGGGGAAATGCCTTGACGCTTGACCAGCCCGGTGACGAGCGCCACCACAGTCCACAGCAACGCAAGCACCGACACCACCAGTCCGGCCAAAGGCGCTTGCAAAAGCAAATCAAACCCTACAGCAAAGAGCAGCAACAGCGCTGCTAGAAGCCACACCACTTTGGAACCACGGTGTCCGTTTTCGTCGCGCGCGACGGCTGCAGCCACTACCACCTTCATCACCGCGAGAACTTATGTGTTAACGCCGCCTCACAGGCGGCTTGTGGCGTTAAGCCCAGCTGGTGATACGAGTTGCCGAGTTGCCCCCACTTCTCGGTGAACTCTGGATTGCTAGAGCCTGCCTTCCCCAGAACTGCCTCTGCTCCGGGAATGTTCATGCGCGCTTGCTGCAAGATCTGCTTTCCCGCAATGGCCATGGCTTGCGATCCGGGGAAGACGTCCCAAAATCCCTCTGCTGCCATCGCAAAGCGCTCTGCAGCGGCCAGATTGTTGTCGTAGCTGTCCAGACCATCCTCACGTCGTGCGGCCAGCCACAACCCAGGAGTTTGGTATTCATTGCGGTTTGAAAGCGCGGCGCGTAGCCAGTCCTTCACGCTGTCATCTGTATCGGCGATGCGCTTGAGGCTGGGCTCATTGCCCCAGTGGGGCCGCACATCGGCAGTGGGGGACAGCCCCACGTCGTTCTTAGGCTTTGCCTTCGTGGTTTTAGTATCTGGTTCTGATGGGATATTCCTAGCAGGCGCAGGATGTCGCTTCAGAAGCCGTCGCGACTCGTCGTCGTTGGAGTGAGTGCCCAAAAGCACTGGCGCCTGCCCCTTTCCAATGAAGCTATGAGAGGGCCGATTCAAACGAATCTTGGAAAATTCTCCGGCCGCGTCGTGCTCAGACGTGCCAAGAGGGCCAGGGCGAAGGTACTCCGTCATATCTCTTTCTTGCTCGCTCAGTGCGAGCTGCTTTTGCAGCGACAGCATGAAACCGCAGCCATGCCACTCTTGCAGGGGCTGCAACTCGCGCACAGAGCGCTAAAACATGGCATACGGTTTAACTACTTTGGGTTGGAGTGTTTCGCGGGTGGTGTGCATTGCCACTGCTGGCAACACTCTAAGGCGCGCCGATACGCTCCATCTTCTCCATACAGCGACACGCTAAAGGTGGCGGTACGCTGATGACCGTCATCGGGAAAGCGGTAAATCACTTGCCAATACGCCAGAGCGCCGCCATGGGAACGAGAGCGCTGAATTTTGCGTTGCACGCTGCAGATTGGTTTTCTGCTGCCATTGGGCTTCTTGCGCGAGACCCCTTTGATGGGTTTGGTAGGTGGCGCCTCCTTCCACCTCGCGTGCTGGTCAAGCGCCAGCTGCCTGGCAACTCGTTCCCCGAACCGCGCAATGGAGTAGGTGCGCCGCAGAATGGTTTTGTCGGGCCAACGGTACTCAGCGGCCCACATTGGGCTCTCTAACAAGCTACCGTCAGGGCGCCGCCTTTTGTACATAAAGCGGAACACCCCAGGCACGTCACTACTGGTTCGGGAAGCAGGTGCGACGAAATCCGAAGTCCGCGGAACCACTACATCCGTCACAACGCGATGCGGTGCCAAGGCGACCAATACGGGATCGCACTTCGCCCGGATGGTTTTTTGGTCCACCACCATATTGAGCATCTGTAAGCGTGCCTGTTTTGCCAACTCGAACGCTTGTTCGTAGCCAAACTTCTTGACGCAAAACGTTTGTGAAACCGAGCCTTGCTCGGGCAAGCGGATGTCGGCTACCCACCTATTTGGCGTTCGTGATAGATCCAGTCTCACCCCTGGCACGCCCGAGTGGCTGTTCCTTCGAAGAATCACATGGTTCTCGCGTCGACTCACCATGGCGTGTTCGCTTACCAACTTGTCGCGGTAGGCGAGCGCCGCCTGCAACGCAGCCTCGTTGCTTCCATAGCGCCTTACTGAGAACGTCCTGGCGTACGAACGTCCGCGACGCACTAGGCTGACGCGCCAAGCCACCGAGCCCACCTTGGACACTTGTCTGTAGATGCCATACAGCTTGGGCTCCGTTGGCGAAGAAATTGGCGTCGCCAAATGCTGCTCTGCGGCTGAATAGTCAGGGGTGGTCGGCTTGTTCACGTGTGCAAATCGACGATAGATCCAGGCGGAATTGAGGAAACCAGACTCTTGGGCGCGCAAGGATACAAAAAGCCTGTGCACTCACCAAGACGCTTGATGACTCATTTCAAACTGTTTCCATCAGTTGCAAAAAACGACTTCTTTCTAACAACTTGGCCCGGGGGCACGACGCCCCCCGCTGCTAGCATCCGGCGGCCCCGTGGCATGGACTCGTTCTTGCCTGTCCCACTGATTCCCGCCGACCCATGAGCCAACGCCGCACCAAAATCAATACGCCGCTGGGCGACACCCTGCAACTGCGCCAACTCCATGGCACGGAAGAAATCAGCAAGCTGTTTGCGTTCAATGTTCAGGTGATCAGCGACTCCAAGAGCGTGGACCCGAAGGCGCTGCTCGGAAAGTCGGCTTCCATTGAGGTAGAGACCGATGGCGGAGGCAAGCGGTACTTGCACGGTGTTGTCAGCCGCTTTGGTATGCGGGGTCAAGACGCCTCCAAGTTCAGCTACTTTTTGGAGATGCGCCCCTGGCTGTGGCTGGCCACACGCAAGAGCGACTTCAAGATATTCCAGAACATGACCGTGCCAGACATCATTCGTGATGTGCTCGCGAAGTACGGTGAGCCGATGGAGTTCAAGCTCACCAAAGCCTATCCTCCCGTGGAGTACCTTGTTCAATACGCTGAGAGCGACTGCAATCTGGTGTGCCGCCTGGCAGAAGACCTCGGTATCTACTTCCACTTCAAGCATTCGAGCGGCAGCCACACACTCGTTTTTTGCGATGACACCATTGGCTCCCATGAGCCCATGGACGGGGGCGGGCTGCCGTTCTATCCGCCAGAAAAAGCGGCCCACGCCAAAGAAGAAAGCCTTGATGACTGGGACTTCACGCAAGGGTTGCAATCGGGCCGGGTACTGACGGACGATTTTGACTTTAAAAAGCCGCGCGCCGATCTGTCTACCATGCGCAAGATGCCCCCAGGGCATGCCAACGACGCGTTTGAAATCTACGAGTTTCCGGGTCAGTACACCGAATACGCGGATGGAGAGCACTACGCCAAGGTGCGCGTAGAAGAGCACATAGCTATGCACGAGCGCATCGCAGCGCAAGGCAACGCAAGAAACCTGGTGGGCGCCACCGGCTGCTTCATGACCTTGCGCAACTACCCGCGTAGCGACCAGAACGTTCAGTACCTGCTCACCTCGGTGACGTACCACTTCACTGAAAACGTGCAGGTCAGCGACGCAAGCAAAGGATCCACACAGCGCTTTGCCATAGAAGCATTGCCCACAAGCAGGACTTACAGACCCGCGCGCATAACGCCTAAGCCACGCACGCAGGGCTTGCAGACTGCGTGGGTTGTAGGCCCCCCCGGGGAAGAGATCTATTGCGACAAATTTGGCCGCGTGAAGGTGCAGTTCCACTGGGACCGTATTGGCGCCATGGATGAAAAATCCAGCTGCTGGATGCGCTTTTCCAGCAGCTGGGCGGGGTCAAACTTCGGTGCCATTGCGATTCCACGAATCGGCATGGAAGTGCTGGTGGACCACATCGACGCTAATCCAGATCGCCCCATCATCGTCGGCGTGGTCTACAACGCCGACAACATGCCCCCGTGGCAATTGCCAGGCAACCAAACCCAAACCGGCATCAAAACCCGCTCCAGCAAAGGCGGAGCTTCTGGCCCAGGACTCAAGAACGGCCCGGGCGATGCCAACGTTCTGCGCTTTGAAGACAAGGCAGGGCAAGAGCAGTTGTGGATTCACGCGCAAAAAGACCAACTCACCGAAGTCGAGAACGACGAAGACAAATGGGTGGGTAACGACCGGCGCAAGACGGTTGATCGGGATGAGACCAACACCATCCATCGTGACCGTACCGAGACTGTAGATCGCAACGAAAAGATCACGGTGCATGGCTGGCGCACTGAGGAGGTAGATGGCGACGAAACCATCACCATTCACAGCAACCGGACTGAGCGGGTGGACCACAACGAGAGCGTTGACATCGGCGACAACCAGACTTTCAAGATCGGCATCAACCGCACCAAGACGGTGGGCAAGAACGAGAAGGACAAGATCGGCAATAACTGGTCCATCAAGGTGGGCAAGTTCAAGACAGAGACCATCGGCATCGCCTACCTGCAGAACGTGGGCGTGGGCCGGATGGAAAACGTGGGCGTGGCCTACAACCTGAACGTGGGCGCCATGATGGCCACGCTGGTGGGTAAGACCCAGAGCACCAAGGTGGGCAGCGAAAAGAGCACCACGGTGGGAACCAAGTACACGCTAACTG
>NZ_QAIH01000299.1 GCF_003060895.1 Acidovorax sp. HMWF029
AGCTTGGAGGGCGGGTGGGCCTTGGGCGGCCAGCGGCGGATGGAGTCCCACATCACGAGCGTGGTGGTCACCGTGACGGCAAACACCCAGCCTGCACCGAGCTGCGCGAACACCAGCCCCGCCAGCGTCGGCCCCACCGCACGCGCGGCGTTGTAGGCAATGCTGACTGCGGTGATCGCCTGGGGCCACTCGTCGCGTGGCACGGGGTCGATGACCGAGGAGTTCCAGGCGGGCGTGAGCACCGCCGTGCAGCAGCCACACACAAACACCAGGAAAAGCACCGAGGCCGCCCCGCCCCAGCCGCCCAGCACCAGCAGCGTGAGCAGTGCACTGGCCCCCGCCTGCGCCAGCAGCGCACCCGAGACCAGGCGACGTCGGTCGGTGGTGTCGGCCAGCACGCCGGCGGGCAGCGCCAGTAAAAACATGGGCATGAACACGGCGGTCTGTACCAGCGCTGCCAGGAAGGAGGAGCCCGTGAGTTCCACCATGAGCCAGGCGGCCGCCATGGTCTGCATGCCGCTGCCCACAAAAAAGATGCCGCCACAAATCCACAGGCCCCGGAACGCGGGTTGGCGCAGGGGGCTCCACAAAGAGGTCGAGTGCTGGGACATGGAGGGTGGGCGTTTGGGCGTGGGTCGTGGTCGGACGGGAAAGCGCGGGGGCAACCCTGCATGGGTGTTACAGGGCGTGTTGGAGGATATAGCCGTCTCCCTGTTTTGGGGCACACGGCGGGGGATGTCCCTCAATCCACATGCCGCCCGCCCCGCAGCCGGTAGGTGCGCGGCACATCGGTGCGTGTGGCGACCAGCGCCTCGGCGCGCTGCTGCATGTCGGCCAGGGCCTGGTCCAGACTTGCCACCGCCTCGGGGGCGAGCCCGGCCAGCAGATCCTGGTTGAGCGCCTTGACCTGCGGGAACAGGCCGTCGTGCACCGCCTGGCCTGCGGGCGTGAGGCTCAGCACGGCCTGGCGCCGGTCGCCGGGCATGGCGTTGCGGGTGATGAGTTTCTTGGCCAGCAGCGAGGTGATGGCGCGTGAGGTGCGGGCCCGGTCCAGCCCCAACCGCTGGGCCAGCTCGGCCGGGGGCATGCCGGGATGTTGCGCCAGCATCATGAGCAGCCCCCACTCACGCCGGGTGATGCCGTAGCCGCCCTCGCACAGCCGCACCACCAGGCTGCCCGCCACCGCCAGCAGGCGGTTGAGGCGGTACATGAGC
>NZ_QAIH01000300.1 GCF_003060895.1 Acidovorax sp. HMWF029
GGCACAGCCCAGCGAAGTGCAGGTCCGTCGGGCAGCTATGGCGGCAAGGTCGCCGCCAAGGTCAAGCCCAACATCGTGTACCCCGATGCGATCTCGGGCAACCCACGCGCCGAGGTCGAGGTGCGCCTGTCCCCCGACGGCACCATCGTGGGCAAGCGCCTGGTGCAACCCAGCGGCAACAAGGCCTGGGACGACGCCGTGCTGCGCGCGCTGGACAAGACCGAGACCCTGCCACGCGACGTGGATGGGCGGGTGCCGTCTTCGCTGACCATTGGTTTCAAGCCCCAGGACTGAAGCTGGCGGGATCACCCGACATCCACCCCAGCCGTTCGGACTGAGGCTCTCGCGAAGCCCGGCACCGCGCCCCGCGTCAAAAAACAAAAACGCCCGGTATCTACCGGGCGTTTTTTATGCTTTTTTGGCCTCTACCGCCTGATAGACAAGCCCAAGCAGCTATCAATAGAGTAGCAAATCACCTGGACATCCTCCATCAGGCATTTACCGATCCCGCCGCTCCATGCGCCGGTTCAGGTTCAGCGCGCCCAGTGTGCAGGCCACGCCGGACAGCAGGTACACCGTCACGGCCAGCAGGCCGAACTGGGCCGACAGGTACAGGGCCACCAGGGGCGCAAAGGCCGCGCCGATGATCCAGGCCAGGTCGGCCGACAGAGCCGCGCCGGTGTAGCGGTACTGGGGCGAGAAATTGGCCGTCACGGTGCCCGAGGCCTGGCCATAAGACAGGCCCAGCAGCACAAAACCCAGCAGCAGGAACATGGTGCTGCCCACCTCACCAGAATTGAGAAGCACGGGTGCCATGAAGCTGAACACGCCAATCAACACGGCCATGCCGCCCAGCAGCTTGCGGCGGCCCAGGTGGTCCGACAGCCAGCCGGACACCATGATGGCGCCAGCGGCGAGGAAGGCACCCACGATCTGCACGCCCAAAATCTGTGTGACGGGCTGCTCGGAATACAACGTGATCCACGACAGCGGGAACACGGTGACCAGGTGGAACAACGCAAAGCTGGCCAGCGCCGCAAACGCACCCAGCAGCACGTTGCTGCCCTCGTCGCGCATCACACGGCTCACGGGCACGGGCTGCAGTTCACGGTCTTGCAGCAGCTCGGTGTACGACTGCCCCACCACCAGGCGCAGACGGGCAAACAAGGCCACCACGTTCACGGCAAAGGCCACAAAGAAGGGATAACGCCAGCCCCAGGCCAGGAACTCCTGCACGGAAAGGCTGCTGTACAGATAGGCGAACAGGCCAGCCGCCAGCACAAATCCCACCGGTGCTCCAAGCTGTCCAATCATGGCAAACCAGCCTCGGCGCTCCTTGGGGGCCGACATGGCCAGCAGCGATGGCAGTCCATCCCACGAACCACCAAGCGCCAGCCCCTGGCCGATGCGCAGCACCAGCAGCGCCACCACAGCAGCCAGGCCGATGTCCTTGTAGCCTGGCAAAAAAGCCATCCCGACCGTGCACACGCCCAGCAGGAAGAGCGCAACGGTCAGCTTGGTGCCCCGACCCCAGCGCCGCTGGATGGCCATGGAGATGGCCGTACCCACGGGGCGCACGACAAAAGCGACCGCCAGCAGCGCAAAGCCCATCAGCGTGCCATCCAGGCGCGACAGGAAGGGGAACAAAAAGGACGGGAAGACGAGAACGCAGGCGATCCCGAAAACGAAGAAGTCGAAATACTCGGACGAACGTCCAATGATCACGCCCACAGCGATTTCGCTGGGGGTGACATCTTCATGCGTATCAGCCCGCGAGAGAGAGGCGGGGCTTTCTTCAAAGCCGGCCGCAGGGTAGGTGGCAGAGGCGGGACTGCTCATGAACAAGGCTCCTTGTCGTTGTGTGAATAAGACAACACCGTTCTACACGCAACTACAACCGGCCACAAGTGCGGTTTTACTGATCTGACTGCAGGACAACACCCCTCCTCGCACCAAACTGGGGCAAGCCTCGTTGACCTTGGACAAAATGTCCAATGTACAAATTCGCTAGGGCTATTACATTCGGCTGCACTACGTTATCCGCGTTTACCCGTAATTGAACGCCCCGATTGCGCTTCCACATGCCCAAACTCTCACTCCCCCGCGTGCCCGCCTGGCTGGCCGCCATGGCTGCCATAGTCAGCCTGGCTGGCTGCAGCAAGGCAGTCGTTCTCAACCCCGCTGGCGACATCGCTGCACAGCAAGGACTCATGGTCATCCAGGCCACGTTGCTGATGCTGATCATCATCGTGCCGGTGATTGCCCTGACCCTGTGGTTTGCCTGGAAGTACCGCCAGAGCAACACCGCCAATACCGAAGACGACTACGACCCCGACTGGCACCACTCCACCTCGCTGGAGCTGGTGATCTGGACCGTGCCTCTTCTGATCATCATCGCGCTGGGGGCGCTGACATGGATCGGCACCCACAAGCTCGACCCCTACCGCCCCCTGGACCGCATCTCGGACACCAAGCCGCTGGATGCGCAGTCGACGCCTATGGAAGTGCAGGTGGTGGCCATGGACTGGAAGTGGCTGTTTTTCTACCCCGAGCTGGGCATTGCCACCGTGAATGAACTGGCCGCGCCGGTGGACCGTCCCATCCTGTTCAAGCTCACAGCCACGTCCACCATGAACGCGTTCTACGTGCCCGACCTGGCCGGCATGATCTATGCGATGCCCGGCATGCAGACTGAGCTGAACGCAGTGATCAACAAGCCCGGCGTGTACAAGGGCATGTCCTCGCACTACAGCGGCTCCGGCTTCTCGGGTATGACGTTCAAGTTCCATGGCCTGAGCCAGGGCGACTTCGATCAGTGGGTGGCCCGAAACAAGTCCGAAGGCAAGTCCCTGACGCGCCAAGCCTATCTGGACCTGGTCAAGCCCAGCGAGCGCGACCCAGTGCAGCGCTTTGCCAGCGTCGAAGACGGCCTGTACGACAAGGTGCTGAACCGCTGCGTCGAGGACGGCAAGATGTGCATGCACCACATGATGTCCATCGACGAGCGCGGTGGCGAGGCCTTCATGAAGGCCCAGGGCCTGAACCTGCCCCAGGACGTGTGCACCGTGGGCAACGCCGCCCAGGTGGTGGCTGCCCTTGAAGCGCGCCACGCCACGGCCTACGACCGCACCCTATCCCGCCAATGATCCGCGCATAAGAGACTGACGAACATGTCCACCTCACCCGTTGTAACCGAACCGCATTGGGCCCTGGGCCGAATCACCTGGGATTCCATACCGATGGCGCACGAGCCCATCGTGCTGTGGACCTTCATCGCCACCATGCTGGGTGGCCTGGCCGTGATGGCTGGCATCACCAAATTCAAGCTCTGGGGCCCGCTCTGGCGTGACTGGATCTGCAGCATCGACCACAAGCGCATCGGCATCATGTACATGATCCTGGGCCTGGTGATGCTGCTGCGCGGCTTTGCCGACGCCGTGATGATGCGCCTGCAACAGGCCATGGCCTTTGGCGACAACATGGGCTACCTGCCGCCGCACCACTACGACCAGATCTTCACGGCCCACGGCGTGATCATGATCTTCTTCGTGGCGATGCCACTGGTCACGGGCCTGATGAACTACCTCGTGCCGCTGCAGATTGGCGCGCGCGACGTGTCGTTCCCGTTCCTCAACAACTTCAGCTTCTGGATGACCACCGCCGGTGCCGTGCTGGTGATGGTGTCGCTGTTCCTGGGCGAGTTCTCCACTGCGGGCTGGCTGGCGCTTTCGAACCTGGGGGCGCAGAACCCGGGGGTGGGGCTGGACTACTACATCTGGGCGCTTCAGATC
>NZ_QAIH01000301.1 GCF_003060895.1 Acidovorax sp. HMWF029
GGTTTCAGGGGCTGCCGCAGCGGCGCCCGCGCTTTCTACCCGCTGTTGCTGTGTGGCCTCGGCAGCGCGGATGCTGTCGCGCAGGCGCTCCAGCTCCTCGCGGGTGATGAGCGACTGCACGGGGTAGGCGCGCTCGTTGTTCCAGTAGCTGTCAAAACTGCGCGACAGGTCCTGCACGATGCCCCCTGCGGCGAGCACATCCAGGTCCACAAAGTTGCCCGAGTCCGAGTTGCCGAAATAGGCGTTCCCCAGGTTGCGCCCCCCGGTTATGCCCACAGCGTTGTCGGCAATGAAGAGCTTGTTGTGCATGCGTTGCTGCGTCCGAGAGAAGTCGCTCAGCAGGCTGAACACGCGGCCTGCGGGCGAGCCGCGTGCTCCGGACAGTGGGTTGAACATGCGCATCTCTACATTGGGCACAAAGGCCAGCCGCATCACCAGCGCATCGCGCCCTGTGCTGTGAAAGTCGTCCAGCAGAAGCCGCACGCGCACCCCGCGCCGGGCCGCGTCGGCCACGCTGAGCAGCAGGCGCTCGCTGCTGGCGTCGGCGTGGATGGCGTAATACTGCAGATCCAGTGTCTTCTGGGCGGCTTCAACCAGCGCCAAGCGGCTGCTGTAGGCCGCCTGGGGACCGCTGAGCAGCATGAACCCCGAGGGATGCAGCGCCTGCTGCGCAGTGCGGCGGGCTTGTACCCACTGGCCCAGTGCGGTGTCGCCGGGGTTTTGGAAGGCGGTGGAGATGGGCCGATCCACATCCTTGGGCAAGCCCGCACAGCCCATAAGGCCCACCAAGGCCACCAGTGCCGTCAGGGCAAGGGCCCACCGGCTGCGACGGGCCAAGGATGTCAGCAGGAGCGAGAAGAAAGGCTGGTGGGGCATGGCGCGATGGCAGGATTGTGACCTGGGTGCCGCCGTGGCGTTGCTCCAGGGTATCCCGTTGCCAGGGCCCGGGGCTGTGGGGCAAAGTCCCACCCCGTCTTGGTGGTGGCCCTGTGCCTGGGGCTGCCCTGGCCAGCCCCAGCATTGCGGGCTTACCAGCTCACTTCGCGGTCGGGCGTGGCACTGATCTTGTGAATGGACAGGTCGGCCCCGTCGAATTCTTCTTCCTGCGTAAGCCGCAGGCCCACCGTGTGTTTGAGGATGCCATAGACGATGAAGCCCCCCAGCAGCGCCCAGGCCACACCCAGGCCCGTGCCAATCAGCTGGGCCGACAGGCTGACGCCGCCCAGGCCCCCAAGTGCTTTGCTGCCAAAGATGCCGGCGGCCAGCCCGCCCCAGGTGCCACACAGGCCATGCAGGGGCCAGACGCCCAGCACGTCGTCAATCTTCCACTTGTTCTGGGTGAGCGTGAACATCAGCACAAAGATGGCGCCCGCCACCGCGCCGACCACCAGCGCACCCAAGGGGTGCATCAGGTCCGAGCCCGCGCACACGGCTACCAGCCCGGCCAGTGGGCCGTTGTGCACAAAGCCCGGATCGTTCTTGCCCAGCACCAGAGCGGCCAGCGTGCCTCCCACCATGGCCATCAGCGAGTTGACTGCCACCAGGCCCGAGATCTTGTCCAGTGTCTGGGCACTCATCACGTTGAAGCCAAACCAGCCCACCACCAGCACCCAGGCGCCCAGCGCCAGAAACGGGATGTTGGACGGCGGGTGGGCTGAAATCGCACCATCCTTGCGATAGCGGTTGGCGCGTGAGCCCAGCAAGATCACCGCAGGCAGGGCAATCCAGCCGCCCATGGCATGCACCACCACCGAGCCCGCAAAGTCGTGAAACTCTTCGCCCGTGACGGCCTTGATCCAGGCCTGCACGCCGAAATGCTGGTTCCAGGCGATGCCTTCAAAGAACGGATACACAAATCCCACAATGACCGCCGTGGCCATGAGCTGAGGCCAGAACTTGGCCCGCTCGGCGATACCTCCCGACACAATCGCCGGAATGGCAGCCGCAAACGTGAGCAGGAAGAAGAACTTGACCAGCGCATAGCCACTTTGCTGCGCCAGCGTTTCGGCCCCCATGAAGAAATGCGTGCCATAGGCCACGCTGTACCCCACCACAAAATAGACGACCGTGGACACCGAGAAATCCACCAGAATCTTTACCAGTGCATTCACCTGGTTCTTCTTGCGGACCGTGCCAAGCTCCAGAAAAGCAAAACCGGCGTGCATGGCCAACACCATGATCGCCCCGAGCAGAATGAACAGAGCGTCCGTGCCCTGTTTGAGTGCTTCCATAACATCCTCGCGCTAGTGATTGATCGACTCTGGTGCATTGCGACTGTCTGCAACAGATTTGCACCAGATTGAAGCAAAAGTTGTGCCAGTTATTGGTGCAAATGTTTGCACTGATATGGGGCGGTGGGTAGCGGAAGGTGCGGGGTGTGTTGTGCGGTGCGTAGGGGGCAGGTCAGAAAGCGTCGCGCCCCGGAACCCGTGCCAGGATGCGCAGGTCGGGCCCCAACTGCTCCACAGATATGAAGTCCAGCTTAAGCCCTTGGGCCAATGCTTCGAAAGGGCCCATCTGGGCAAGTCCAAGCCCAGGGCCCAACAACATGGGGGCCATGTAGATCAGCATCTCATCCACCAGCCCCTCGCGCAGCAAGGAGCCATTGAGTTTGTGGCCTGCTTCCACATGCAACTCATTCACCCCCCGGGCGGTCAGGTCGCGCAGCATTGCGGACAAATCCACTTTGCCGTGGGTGTTGGGCAAACAGATCACGGTGGCGCCGCTTGTTTCCAGTGCGGCTTTCTTTGCGTCGTTCTGGATGGCTGTGTAGATGTAGCAAGCGCGGCCAGACATGAAGAGACGGGCATCCGGTGGCGTCTGCAACTGGCTGTCCACCACCACCACATGGGGCTGGCGTGGTGTGGGCACTTCACGCACATCCAGTCGGGGGTTGTCATCCAGCACAGTGCCGATGCCTGTGAGCACTGCACAGGCGCGTGCACGCCAGGCATGGCCATCGGCGCGCGCTGTGGGCGATGTGATCCACTGGCTTGCACCGTTGGGCAAAGCGGTGGCGCCATCCAGCGAGGTTGCAGCCTTGAGGCGAACCCAAGGGGTGCCGCGCACCATTCTGCTGAAAAAGCCAATATTGAGTTCGCGTGACTCTGCTGCCCCCGGGCCCGTCTCTACCTCCACCCCTGCAGCGCGCAAGCGGGCAAATCCCTGCCCAGCGACCACAGGGTTAGGGTCCGTGAGGGAAGCCACCACCCTGCCAATCCCGGCGGCCACCAACGCATCGCAGCATGGCCCCGTGCGCCCCTGGTGCGCGCAGGGCTCCAAGGTCACGTAAGCGGTCGCACCCAGGGTGCTATGTCCCGCTTCTTGCGCGGACCGCAACGCCATGACCTCTGCGTGGGCCCCTCCCGCCTGTTGTGTGTGACCGCTGCCTATTTCCCGCCCATCCGGCGCCACCAGCACGCAGCCAACGCGCGGATTGGGGTTGGAAACAAAAAGCGCCTGGGCGGCGAGCCCAAGCGCTTTGTTCATCATGGTTGTCTGCTTGTCAGTGCATTGCATTGCCAGATGCTAACGCATGGGCCAATGGTTATGCCGGAGGACTCGCCGTTACTTATTCCAGCATTCGGCGACCAAAGAAGCTGATGCGGCAGATGCAGCGCCTCGCACGCCAGAGTGCGTAAGTGTGTAGTTTCCGCATCTATCTCCCGCCTGCCCGCCCGTTGGTGTGGCAGTCAGCGTGTATGCGGTGCCTGACGCAGCGCTCGCTGGTGGCGATGCCAGTGCAATGGTGTACCGGCCAGATTTGATCGTCGTGAGTGTTGCGGGAAACGACGCTGTCGGCGGATAGGTGCCGGTTGCTGTGGCCGCTCGCTCCATCCATTGAGCTGCTTGGAGTAAGGCTGCGCGCGCTTCCGCACGATGCCCGCGCCGCACATACTCTGTGTAGCTTGGAAACGCAATGGCGCTGAGAATGGCCACGATGGCGACCACAATCATGACTTCAATCAGGGTGAAGCCTCGTTGTTGCTGATTCATCTGCAGTCCGTTTCATCTAAATAAATTACTGCAATTGCCGCCAATTTACAGTTGATGCGGGTTTGGGTAACTGGGCAGTATTACCACCACCACCACCAC